>JBNMHL010000014.1:0-25110 GCA_050872745.1 Clostridiales bacterium
AAATATTAATTATATAAGATTAAAACATAATAAAAAATGCTTGAGGTGTAAATTCAAGCATTTTTTTATCGTAATTATGTGTAATAATTAAATTAACTTTTAAGCAAATTATCTAGTTATTATTTATGTTGTTATCTTTATTGGTTGCGTTATCATTTTCGATACTATCAATAACAATTTTTTTATTCATAACAAAGTGCATACACAACACAACAATAGCTGAAATAAATGCAACAATTTCAATTCCAAAAGAGGTATAAGTTCCAATTATGAAATCGTAAGCACCAAATAAAACGCAAAAAGGAATGATGCTTGCTTTATAAACACCGCTATTTTTTAGGACTTTTAATGAGGTTACTAGCACAATTGCAATAATAGGAAACATACATTCCCAGCTATTAAATGTTAAAATTCCACAAATAATATACAAAATATCAAAAAAAATTGTATTTAAAATATCATATTTTTTTGATTGCTTTTTATCTAGCAAAAATTCAAATATAAAACGAATAATTGTTAGTGCAATGATAACTCCACCAACCAAGGCACTTTTATTTATAGTTGAAAATAAAAAGTAGTGAGTGGCGAAGAAACCACACGCTAAAATCATAAATATTAGAGTTTTAACTTTTTCTTTAAAATAGAAACTCGAAACTAGGCAAGCACTAGCAAACACAACGAAAACTTGCGATAATTCATATGCCATATGTAATATGATATCAAAAGTAATTAAAATAGTAAATTTAAAATTGACCATAAAAAATATTTTTGCAAAAAATTTGGTGAAAAGTTTAGCTTGATTTGAAATCCGTTATTTGCAAACTATTGACTAAACACCACAAAATTGTTAAAATAAAAATGAAATAGAAGTTTGGTGATAAAATGGCTAATGAAAATGTTGAAAACTATCTTAATAAAAAAGAAAAACAAGGTGCATTTAGAACATCTTTTTTAGATATTGATCCAAATCTTTGGGTTCCAAATTGTTTTGAAAAAAGTGAAGATGGAACATATCTTTACTTAGGTGAAAAAATAGACAAAATAAAACCAGAAAATAATGGAACTAGCAGAAGTGGAAAGTTTTGGATTCTAGATGATGAAGGAAATAAAAGGGTGTTATTTGGAAAGAATTTTGAACATCACGAACATGTTTTAAATTTAATATATTGTGCGTGTGCTGATTTTGCTGACGTGCCTTGCATGAGTTCAGTTCCAGCAAAATGCCGTGATATAGGCTTAAATGGAGAAATAATAGAATCAAAAGGCTTGCTATCATTAAATGTGTGCACAAATAAATGCCTTTCGTTAATTGATTTTGAGAATAGAGTTTTCAATGCAAATAAAAATAATTATTCAATCAAAAATTTAAAAAATGCTGTTCAAAAATTTATAAAAAATAGTGAGAATGTTTCAATTGATAGAAACTTTGAAAGTGATTTAGCAAAGCTCATTTTGCTTGACTATTGCACTGCGAATGGTGATAAAAAAACATATGCAAATTATGCTGGGGCTGAAATAAAAACTGGTGAAAATTCCACAATGGTTGCTGTTGCACCTGCTATGGATAATGGGCTTTGTTTTGGCGTTATGAGTGGAAGTAGGTGGCTTGTTAACACTCCTGAAAAATGTTTAAATGCTTGTGAGCAGATAAGTAGTTTAATGGCAAATGGGAAATTGGAAGAGGCTGATGAGGCTTTTTATAAAGAATTTAGGTCGGTTGCGCCAATTATGCCGTATCGCCCAATCACAGATTATGAATGTGTTAGATTTGATAGCCCAAAATGGGGAAAGTATCTATTACAATCTCCTGTTATGGTGGATAACTTTTTTAAAGATCAAATGTGCGTGATGATGATGCAAAACCCTGATGTTATGCAAACTTTTGATAAAATTAAAACCATAAAGATGGAAGATGTTAGAAAACTATTATCAGAAAGGTTTCCAGATTTTGAGATTGACCAAGATGTTTTTAAAGTATGCCAAAGCGTGTTTGAATATAGGGTGAATGCTTTAAATGAAAACTTAAAAGTTATGCAAGAATATAAAGAGAAAAACCCAGAGGACTACAATGGTTACATTGATAGTTTGCAAGGTGAAAAAAAAGTAACCGATTATCAAGTTCGTTACCCAGATATTCGAATCAACCCTAAAAGATATGGGGTAAATGATTTTGATTATTCTCGTGGAACAGATTATATAAATCCAAACGCAAAGAAAAATGACTCAATAGAAATGTGAAAGTGGTGAAGGATTCTATAACATTAACAAAACTGAAATAAAGAGATTTTATTCTCAAATATTTGCATAAAACTTTAATGGTGTGATATACTTAGTGTAAGTTAGGAGAAATGCATATGAAAAAATTTTTAATTGTTTGTGTTATGCTAATTGTTAGTTCATTTATGTTTATGGGGTGCAATAAGATTACCATTGAAAACACTAGCCAATATGCAATTCAAAAATCGGAAGCCTCAAATGTTCATCAAAATCCAGATATTGAAAAAAATTAATAATGTTTAAATTAAAGTTTAATTGTTAATGTGTTTCTGCCTTCGCGATTAAACTTTTAAAAAAGACCAGCACATTTAGTGTTGGTCTTTTTTTTGTTTGATGATTAATAATTACATTCTATCATGAATTGTTCTTGCGATAACATCATCTTGTTGTTCTTTTGTTAATTTGATGAAGTTAACAGCATAACCTGAAACTCTGATAGTTAATTGAGGATATTTTTCAGGATGATTTTGAGCATCGATTAATGTTTCTCTATCAAAAACGTTAACGTTTAAGTGGAAACCGCCATCAGTTGTGTAACCATCAATAATATTGATTAAGTTAGCAACTTGTTCATCTTCAGTTTTCCCAAGTGAAGAAGGCATAATAGAGAATGTGTTTGAAATACCATCTCTTGCGTTTTCATATGGAAGTTTAGCAACGCTTTCCAAAGATGCTAAAGCACCATTTTTATCTCTTCCGTGCATTGGGTTTGCACCTGGAGCTAGTGGAACGCCTGCTTTTCTGCCATCTGGTGTGTTACCAGTTTTCTTTCCATAAACAACGTTTGAAGTGATTGTTAAAATGCTTGTTGTTGGGATTGAATTTCTGTAAGTTTGTTTTCCACGAAGTTTGTTCATAAATGTGTTTAATAAGTTAACGGCAAGTTTATCAACTCTATCATCGTTGTTACCATATTTAGGGAAGTCGCCTTCAATCTCAAAATCAACAACTAGTCCGTTTTCATCTCTAATTGTTTTAACTTTAGCATACTTGATTGCAGAAAGTGAGTCTGCGGCGCAAGATAATCCAGCAATACCAGTTGCGAAGAATCTTCTAACTTTGTTGTCGTGAAGAGCCATTTCTAAAGCTTCATATGAATACTTATCATGCATATAATGGATAACGTTTAATGTGTTGGCATATAAGTCAACTAACCAATCCATCATTTGGTCATATTTTTCCATAACTTCATCGAAGTTTAGATATTCGCTCTTAATAGGTTCGAATTCAGGAGCAACTCTAACTTTAGTTTTTTCATCAATACCGCCATTGATAGCATATAGCAAGCATTTAGCTAAGTTAGCACGCGCGCCGAAGAATTGCATATCTTTACCAATTCTCATTGAACTTACGCAGCAAGCAATACCATAGTCGTCACCCATTTCAGCACGCATCAATTCATCATTTTCATATTGAATTGAGCAAGTTTCGATTGAAAGTTTTGTGCAGTATTTTTTGAAGTTTTCTGGTAAATTTTTGCTCCAAAGAATTGTTAGGTTTGGCTCTGGGGCAGGGCCTAAGTTTTCAAGAGTGTGAAGCACACGGAAACTGTTTTTAGTAACCAAACTTCTTCCATCAACGCTCATACCACCAACAGATTCAGTTACCCATGTTGGATCTCCAGAGAACAATTCGTTATATTCAGGAGTTCTCATAAATCTAACCATTCTTAGTTTCATAATGAAGTGGTCCATTAATTCTTGGGCTTCTTTTTCAGTTAATGTTCCGTTTTTCAAATCTCTTTCAATATAAATATCAAGGAATGTTGAATTTCTGCCAATACTCATAGCAGCACCATTTTGGTCTTTAACAGCACCAAGGTAACCAAAATATAAGAATTGGATTGCTTCTTGAGCATTTTTAGCTGGTTGAGAGATATCAACACCATAAATTTGAGCCATTTGTTTTAAAGCATTTAAAGCTCTAATTTGTTCTGAAGTTTCTTCTCTATCACGAACTAGTTCTTCAGTCATATCGCCCTTTAGAGCCTTTAGATAATCCATTTTATCTTGAATTAATCTATCAACACCATATAGGGCAACTCTTCTATAGTCACCAATAATTCTTCCTCTGCCATATGCATCTGGAAGACCAGTGATAATTCCAGCATGTCTTGCTGCACGCATTTCTTCAGTGTATGCATCGAAAACACCTTGGTTATGAGTTTTTCTATATCTAGTGAAGATATCTTTAATTTCTGGATCGATTTCGTAACCATAAGCTTCCAAAGCTTTTTCGCTCATTTTAATTCCGCCAAATGGTTGAAGTGAACGTTTTAATGGTTTATCAGTTTGAAGACCAACAATTTTTTCTAGGTTTTTATCAATGTAACCAGCGCCATGGCTTGTTAGGGTAGACACAACTTTAGTGTCTGCATCTAGAACGCCGTTGTTTGCTCTTTCTTGTTTGAATAGTTTTTTAAGTTTTTCCATCAATTCTTCTGTTGCAGGTGTTGTTCCTTGCAAGAATGATGCATCTCCAGTATATTCAGTGTAGTTTTTGTTAATGAAATCTCTAACATTAATTTCATTGCACCAAGCACCTTCAACAAATCCCTTCCATTGTTCCATTATTTTTTCTCCTTTAATTTTAAAATGTCTTTTGCTAAAGCGATTTCGCTTTTTGTGGGAATCGGAATATCTTTAAAAGGGTAATCAATTCCAAGATTCTCATACTTTGAAATAGCCATATTGTGATATGGAAGAATTTCGATTTTTTCAACACTCTTAAGTGTGTTTATAAACTCTATTGTTCTTTCCAATATCTCTTTGCTTGAATTAACGCCAGGCACCAAAACATATCTAATCCACATTTTAACATTGTTGTTGCTTAAATATTCTGCAAATTTTAAAATGTTGGTGTTAGGTTGGCTAGTTAGGTCAATGTGGCTAGCATTGTCAATGTGCTTGATGTCAAGCATAACCAAATCACAAACCTTAATAAGTTCATCGAACTTTTTCATTAAAGTTTCATTGTTTGGGTTGAAAACTATTCCAGAAGTATCAAGGCATGTGTGAATATTTAAGGCTTTTAACTTTTGAAATAACTCAATTAAAAAGTCAATTTGCAATAGTGGTTCACCGCCAGAAACGGTAACACCACCAGTTTTGATGTAACTTTTGTATTTCAAAATTTCAGCCACACATTCATCAGTGCTTTTAATATTATCTGTGTTTAAACTCCAAGTGTCTGGATTATGGCAAAACTTGCAACGCATAGGGCAACCTTGAGTGAAAATAACAAATCTCATTCCTGGCCCATCAACTGTGCCTAAGCTTTCAAACGAGTGAATTTTTCCGTTCATAAATTTTCCTTTTATAACAAATTTTGCACCTTCTAGCACATTACATTAGTTTATCTCTAATAGGGTTATTTTGTCAAGATTTATTTTATGTATTAATTAATTTTTTATCATATTTTTAATCAATAAATTTCTAAGCGAATCAAGTGGATAAACTTATATTGCAAATATTGCAAACTTAAGTAAATTTTGAAATATTTAGAATTTATAATTTGCAAAAAGCAATTAAAGTGCTATACTTAATTAGATAATTTATAATGGAGAAATATATGGACTATAAAAAATTAGCAGAGTTGCTATTCCCAAATATTGATAAAACACCTGAATTTTATTTGAATAAATATAAGAAAAGAAACTTGGCTGAAGGTCAAGTCGTTTCTCGTTATGCACCAAGCCCAACAGGATATATGCACATCGGAAATTTTTTCCAAATGTTTATAAGTTATAACCTAACGAGAGTAACAAATGGGATAATGTTTTTAAGAATTGAGGATACTGACACTAAAAGAGAGAAAAAAGATGCCATTAATGTAATTTATGAAATATTAAATAGATATGGCATAAAATTTAACGAATATCAAACTTTAGATGGAAAAGATATTGGTGATTATGGTCCATATGTTCAAAGTCAAAGGCTAGAAATATATCAAACTTTTGCAAAATACTTGGTCTCAATTGGAAAGGCATTTCCTTGCTTTTGCAAAAAAACTGAAGGTAAAGAAGATGTTTTGAAGCAAAGAGAAACAAAATGGGCGGAAGAAGATTTAAAAGAATATGATCCTTGCCGAGATTTAACCCTTGAAGAAGTTGAAAAGCATTTACAAAATGGTGAAAAGTTTGCAATAAGATTGAAAACTAAAAACACAGGCATCGAGAGAGTTAAATTCTTTGATTTAATAAAAGGTGAAATTGATGCAAAGGCAAATGCTAAAGATTTTGTTATTTTGAAAAACGATGGAATTCCACCATATGCCTTTGCACACGCCATTGATGACACTTTAATGGGCACCACTATCGTTGTTCGTGGGGAAGAATATATTAGTAGCGCGCCAAGTCATATTGAACTTTTTGAAGCACTAGGATTTAAACCAACAACCTATTGCCATAATCCACTAATTTGCAAAATTGATGAAAAAACAGGTAATAGAAGAAAAATCAGTAAAAGATATGATCCTGAAGCTGATATGAGATATTATTTTGAAAAGGGAATTCCAAATGTGAGTGTTTTGGAATATCTTTTAAATTTGATTAATTCTGGATTTGAAAGTTGGAGGGCTAATAATCCAACTGCACCTTGGCAAGATTTCAAATTTGGTGTTAACGAAATAACCGCTGGTAGTCCAATATTTGACCTTGTTAAATTAGGAGATATTTCAAAGAATATAATTTCTAGAATGACAGCTGAGGAGGTTTATGATAACACGCTTGCATGGGCAAAAGAATTTGATAAAGAGTTTGCAGAATATTTAGAACAAAACAAAGAATATGCAATAAAAGTGTTTAGCATTGATAGATATACTGCAAAACCAAGAAAAGATATCTCAATGTGGTCAGAAGTTAAGCATTATTTAGGATTTTTATTTAAGCCATACTTTAATCTAACAAAATTAGAGGATTATGAAATTGATAATTTAAAACTAGATGATGTGAAACTAGTGCTTGAAAATTATGTGAAAGTTTTAAGAAATTACGATGATAAGCAAGTTTGGTTTAATGATATAAAGGAAATGGCAAATTCTCTTGGTTTTGCAACTGATAATAAACTATATAAAGCTAATCCTGAAGCCTTCAAAGGAAACACGGCAACAGTTTGTGAGATGATCAGAGTTGCTCTAACTGGTAGAAAAAATTCGCCAGACCTATTTGATATTATATGTGTTTTGGGTGAAGATGAGGTTAAATCAAGGCTAAATAAATTATCAAATTTATGTTAATTTAAATAGTTAAAGCGGGAAGTAAATAGGCTCTATTTACTTTTTGTTTTATTCTAAATCTTAATTATCTTAGTAAAAAATTAATTGCATAGTGTTAATTTTGAAAATGAAAAAACAAAACTAATAAAAGGAAAAATTGTGGATTTTTTTAATAACGATGAATTAAATAAAATAAGAGAATATGCAAAAGAAAATCATATTCCAATAATGCTCAATAACACAGCAAAATTTTTAATTAAAACAATCAAGGAAAACAAACCTAAAATTGTTTTGGAAATAGGAACGGCAATTGGTTATTCTGGAATTGCTATGTTAAATTCATTGGAAGATTTAAACTTGAAAACGGTTGAACTTAGTGAAGATAGGTTTAAATTGGCGGTTGAAAACTTTAATAAATTTGGTTTTGCAAATAGGGTTGAAGCGTTAAATGAAGATGCTTTAAGAACATTAACTGCCTCAATAAGAAATCAAGAAAAATATGATTTTATTTTTCTTGATGGGCCAAAAGGTCAACAGTATTTGTATTTCCCAATGCTTAAAGAATTGCTAAATAAAGGCGGAGTTCTATTCGTTGATGATATTTTTTATCATAAGAACTATATTGAAAAAGATGGATTCGTGGGGCACAAGCATAGATCAATGGTGAGAAATCTTGAAAAGTTTATAAACTTGGTTCAAAATGATAGCGACTTTTCAAAAGAGTATTATGAAATTGATGAAGGCGTTTTAATTGCAAAAAAATTGATTGATTAATGCAATTTTATTGCAATTTATTTGATGCATTTGCATATAAGAATATTTAGTGCGTTCGCTATTAAAAGAAAATTTATATGCATTATTTTTTTGAAGATAAAATTTAAAAAACATTTTATTTTTTTTAAAAAATTTTCTTGAAAAATAAATTTTATTAATATATAATAACCAATACGCGTTTAAAAAATATGAAAAAGGAGAAGAAAAATGAAAGTAGTTAAAACGTTATTAAAGAGCGTTAGAGAGTATAAAAAAGCAACTATTATCACGCCAATTTTTATAGCACTTGAAGTTTTGATGGAATGCTTTATTCCGCTAGTAATTGCAAAATTTATTGACTCGCTTAATTCAACACCGTCAAACGAACTTTTGCCACACATTTTGCTTTTTGGTTCGATTTTGATATTAATGGCAACAGTTTCGCTTGTTTGTGGAATTTTTGCTGCTAAGTATAGTGCTTTGGCGAGTGCAGGGTTTGCAAAGAATCTTAGAGGTGATATGTTTCATAAGATTCAAAATTATTCATTTGCAAATATTGATAAATTCTCAACATCTAGTTTGGTAACAAGGTTGACCACCGATATATCGAATGTGCAAAACACATATATGATTATAATTAGAATTGCGATAAGGTCTCCGTTAATGTTAATATTTGCATTGAGTTTGTCGTTCACTTTCCACCCAACATTGCCATTGATATTCTTGTTGGTTGCGCCAATCTTGGGTGTGGGGCTATTCCTTATTATTAAATTTGCATTCCCATTATTCAAAAAAGTATTTAAAAAATACGATAAACTTAACGAATCAGTTCAAGAAAATGTTAGGGGAATGAGGGTTGTTAAAGCATACGTTAGAGAAGATTATGAAATATCAAAATTTTCAAAGTCTGCTGAAAATATCCGCAAAGATTTCACTAAAGCAGAAAAGATTGTTGCATTAAATAGTCCGCTTATGAGCTTTTGTATGTACACTTGCACTTTGCTTTTATGTTTAATTGGTGCAAAAATTATTGTTAACTCTGGTGGCACAAATTTATCAATTGGTGCACTTTCAAGCTTAATTCAATATGCAATGCAAATTCTTTCAAGTTTAATGATGCTTTCAATGGTTTTCTTGATGATAACAATTTCCGGTGAATCTGCTGTGCGTATTTGTGAAGTATTGAATGAAAAACCAACAATCAAAAATCCAAAACACCCAATTATGGAAGTTGATAATGGTTCAATTGAATTTAAAAATGTTTCATTAAAGTATTCTGAAAAAGCAGAAAAGAATGCATTAAACGATATCAACTTAAAAATTGAATCTGGTCAAACAATTGGAATTATTGGAGGAACAGGAAGCTCAAAGAGTTCACTTGTTCAATTAATATCAAGGCTTTATGATGCAACTGAAGGTGAAGTTTTGGTTGGTGGGAAAGATGTTAAGGATTACGACTTGAAAGTTTTAAGAGATAATGTTGCAATGGTTTTGCAAAAGAATGTGTTGTTTTCTGGAACAATATCTGAAAATTTAAAATGGGGCAACGAAAATGCAACTGATGAAGAAATTAAAGAGGCTTGCAAACTTGCTCAAGCAGATGAATTTATTGAAAGCTTTCCTGATAAATACGAATCTAAAATTGAGCAAGGTGGTGCCAATGTAAGTGGTGGTCAAAAGCAAAGATTGTGTATTGCGCGTGCACTACTTAAAAAACCAAAAATTATTATTTTTGATGATTCAACAAGCGCTGTTGACACAAAAACAGATGCGTTAATCAGAAAAGGCTTGGCTACTTACATACCAAACACAACAAAAATTATTATTGCTCAAAGAATAGCCTCAGTTCAAGATGCAGACCAAATTATCGTTATGGATAATGGTGAAATAAACCAAATTGGAACTCATAGCGAGCTATTAAAGAGTAATGAAATTTATAAAGAAGTTTATTATTCTCAAAATAAGGTAGGTGATAAAGATGAAAAGTAAATCAAAAAAAATCAATCCTAATCGCCAACCAATTGCAAAAGGAACTTTTAAAAGACTATTAAAAGAACTATGGTCTTACGATAAATTTAGATGGTGCTTAGTGTTTTTCTGTATGATATTTGTTGTTATAGGAAATTCACTTGCTTCAATATTTATAAAAAACATAACTCAAATTATAACGGAAGGGTTAAGTGTTGGCTACGATGGAATAATTGGAAAATTAACAACGGCAATTTTAATTATGCTTTCTGTTTACATAGTTTCAATCATTGCTTCAACAACTTTTAGTATGGTTATGGCAAACATAACACAAGGTGCTTTAAAAAGAATCCGTGATAAAATGTTTATCAAAATGCAAAGATTGCCAATTAGTTATTTTGATAAGAATAATCACGGCGATATTATGAGTCACTACACAAACGATACTGATGCACTTAGAGAGTTGATTGGCTCAAGCATAACTCAAATTGTTCAATCTGGAATAATGATTTTAGTGTTGTTTGGCATTATGCTAACATATAGCGTTTGGCTAGCTCTATTAGTTATTGGTGGAATTGTTGCGATGTTCTTTGTTACTAAATCAATTGGTTCAAAAAGTGCCAATGGTTATGTGGCTCAACAAAAAGAAGTTGCAAAACTTGAAGGTTATATTGAAGAAACAATGAATGGTCAAAAAGTTGTTAAAGTTTTCAACCATGAAGAAAAGATTAATGAGAACTTTGATAAAATAAATGAAGATTTATTTAATGCCACGAACTTTGCAAATAAAAACGCTAACAAAATGGGCCCAATAATGGGAAATATTGGAAATATTATGTATGTGTTACTTGCATTTTTTGGTGGTTGTTTGCTTTTACTTTCAACTAACCACACTTTGTTTAATTTAACAATAACTGGCACTAAAACTATAACAATGGAATACTTTCTGCCAATAGTTATATCGTTTTTGACAATTGCTAGGCAGTTTACATACAACATAAATACTTTGGCTCAACAAGCGAGTTATATCACATTATCACTTGCTGCTGCAGATAGAATGTTTAAGTTGCTTGATGAAAAAGAAGAAGTTGATGAGGGTTACGTGACACTTGTTAATGTTAAATTAAACGATAAAAACGAATTAGTGGAAACAAAAGAACACACAAATATTTGGGCATGGAAGCACCCTCACCAAGATGGTTCAATTTCCTACACAAGGCTTCGTGGAGATATAAGGCTTATGGGTGTTGACTTCGGTTATGAAAAAGAAAAAATTGTTCTTCATGATATTAATATCTACGCGGAACCAGGTCAAAAAGTTGCTTTTGTTGGAGCAACAGGTGCAGGAAAAACAACTATCACAAATTTATTAAATAGGTTCTATGACATTGCAGATGGCAAGATTAGATACGATGGAATAAATATAAACAAAATTAAGAAAGCAGACTTAAGAAGGTCGCTAGGAATAGTTTTGCAAGACACAAACCTATTCACAGGCACGGTTATGGATAACATTCGTTATGGAAGGTTAGATGCCACTGATGAGGATTGTGTTAATGCTGCAAAATTAGCCAATGCTCACGACTTCATAACAAGGCTTCCAAAAGGATATAACACTGAACTAACATCAGATGGGGCGAACCTATCTCAAGGGCAAAGGCAGTTGATATCAATTGCTCGTGCTGCTGTGGCAAACGCACCAGTTATGATTCTAGACGAAGCAACTTCAAGTATAGATACCCGCACAGAGCAATTAGTTCAAGAAGGAACGGATAGATTAATGCATGGTAGAACAGTTTTTGTTATAGCTCATAGATTATCAACCGTTCAAAACTCAGATGTTATAATGGTTCTAGAGCATGGTAGAATTATTGAACGCGGTTCTCATAAACAATTGATTGAGAAGAAAGGAAAGTATTATCAATTATATACCGGCGCTTTTGAATTAGAATAAAGAAGAAAAAGAATAACTAAACACAAAGTTATTCTTTTTTTATGTATTGTAAGATGCAAAAATTAGAATAATGTTAATATAGTAGATAAATTAAATGCCCAAATTGTAATAACGATAAACAAGAAAAGTTTGCTAACAGTTTTATGTATATTTTTTAACTTATAGATGAAACACTTAATAACACAATTGTCTTTTTATTTATACTATGCTCTTTTTTTTACTGAAATAATAAATAAGACACTAAAACAGATAGAACAAAACTAAAAAAATTAATCTTATGATGTGATTATTAACACTTGACAAAATTGAGCGGGGGGGGGGGTATCATTAGTAGAGTAAATTTGATAAGTATATCAATATGTAAGAATATTAAGGAGAATTTCATACAAATGATGACAATTGGTGGCACAGCCCATATTATAATGGTGCTTGTATCGATAATTTTGATTGTGGCTTTAATGATCATTGTTTCTAAAGTTAGTTATAAAGTGCAATGCACTATAATTCATTCATGCGTTTTATTATGTATGCTTGGTATAACATTTCTTCATCTAACACATTATGGCAAAACTTTAGATTTCAAAAACTTTTTTAATCAAATGTTTCAAGTATGCAATTTTAATTTTATATTGCTTCCTTTATGTTTAATTAAAAGAAACGAGTTAGGTAGGCAGTATTTATTTTATTTTTCAATGCCTTGTGCACTTTCAACATTCGTTAGTTATGTTTCAGATGTTGAAAACTCAATGTGGTATTCAGTGGTGACCTTAAACTTTTGGCTAGACCACTTATTAATTGTTTTAATTCCTTTGCTAATGATATCCGCAAGATGGTTTAAACCTGAAAAAAAGTATGTGGTGTACAGCTGTGTTTGTATGATAATTTATTTTGCAAGTTGTTTTTTAGCAAATTATTTGTTAAACGGTTGCAATATTTTAGGGCCACACAATCATTCATACACAATGAAATCCGATGGAATTATAATATTAAAACCGTTGTATGATCTTATTAAAATTCCATTTGTGTACTTATTGCCATTACTGCCAGTTTTTGCAGGAGTATTTTATATAGAAGCGTTGTGTTTTACTAAATATAAAGTTATTAACTTAAATGAAGTAAAATTTAACAAGAACATTGAAAATGCGAAGAAAAGTAACAACTTAGTTGGTGAAAAAATATGTGATGACAAAGTGGATTTAACTTAGTATAAATATTATAATAAATAGAGTCTAATAATTAGTAGTTAGAAACGAGTAAATTAGAAATAAACTTAATTTGCCCGTTTTTTTATTTGTGTTTGTGTAACGCATAACTTTTAGTTGCCTTTAATTAAATATGTTGATATACTAGTTAAAAGTTTATTATATTATCAATATAAGATGCTTGAATGATATTGTTTGGAATATCACACAAAAAAACTTAAGAAGAATGTTTTATGTTAATGCCATTGTTAATTTTTGGAATTGTTGCAGTTTCATTTGTTTTATTATTGATTTTTAAAAATAAGCTTGGGAAGGATAAAGTTATATTACTTCTCAAGATTTTATCTGTTTCATTATTCGTTCTAGTTAATTTTAGAAGTTTTTTAAATGATAACTTTGTGTGGGTTATTAATGGCGGAACATATGGATCAATTTATTATAAAACAAGTGATGTTTGGCACAGTATTCTAAGATGGACATTAATGCTATCATATGTGGCATATCCTTGTGCAATATTTTTCAAATCTAAATTTTTAAAAAATGTGTCAATTTATTTTTGCCTGCCAGTAACTTTTGTTGCAACATTTTTTTATTCAGATTTCCTAAATTATTTTATAACAAATTCAGGGCGTGCCATTTATGCATCAGAATGGTTAAGGCACTTGGAGTTTTCTTTTGAATTAATATTAGGAATGCTATTCCCACTAACTTTGAGATTTTTAGCTAGTTATAAATTTGATGTAAGGAATAAAAGTGAGTGGCTAACATTTTTTGGATTATTGCCATTATGCCTTTTAGTTGTGATTCCAGTAACAGTGCCACAATCATTATTTGGTTTCTCATCAAAGTATATGGTTGCGTTCACTTTGCCACACATTCTTTGGATTGTTATTATTCTATCAATGTTAGTTGGTCTTTATTTTGCATTTAGGTTCAAGGATAAAAACACGCGCTATGCACTTTGTACATTTCTAGCCCTATTCTTGTTTTTGCACTATAATCAAATTTATTTGATGGATTTGAATATGAAAAGATTGCCATTCCAACTTTGCAATCTTGGCTCATATTTAGTTCTTTTTGCGTTGCTTGTAAAGAATCAGCCATTTTTTGACTTTGTGTTGCTAGCAAACGTTCCAGGAGCAATGATAGCTTTCCTAGTTCCAGATATTTCAGAAGGAATGCTATCCTATTGGAACATTCACTTTTATATAGAACATACTTGGGTTTTCATAGTTCCGCTATTAATGGTCGCTCTAAGGTTATATGAAAGGCCAAACAAAGGCACATTCAAACATTTTTTCGTGGGATTTTCATTTTATTTTGTGTTCTGTGCGGTTATTGGGATACTAGCAAATTGTTGTATGTATAAACCATTTAGTTGGTTTTTCAATAGGGTTAACTATTTCTATCTATTTGATGACACAGTTATTAATGTTTTGCCATTTTTAAGATTTACTAGGAAATATTTTATCACGTGGAATAATTACTCATTTTATCCGCTTTATATGCTTTCCGTTTACATTCTTTATAGTGTATTTTGTTTAATGTGTAATTATGTGTTTAGGCAACTATGCGTGGTGGGTGATAATCATTTCAAAACAAGAAGTTATAGAATTGATATGAGAAACGAGCAAGGCAAATATAAAAAGAGAATTCCAAAAAAGGAATATGATGATTAGGAGAAAATATGTTAAGTATTAAACATTTAACAAAAGTATATGGAAATAGTAAGGTTAAATCCGTTGATGATCTATCGTTAGAAGTTAAAGATGGCGAAGTGTTTGGGTTTTTAGGCCCAAATGGTGCTGGGAAAAGCACAACGATTAAATCAGTTGTTGGAATTTTGCCGTTTTCAGAAGGGAAGATAACGATTGATGGTGTTGATATTCATAAAAATCCACTAAAAGCTAAAAAGTTGGTGGGCTATGTTCCAGATAATCACGCAGTTTTTGAAAGGTTAACAGGAAGGGAATATGTTAATCATATCGCGAATCTTTATCAAGTTCCAATGAAGCAGGTTGAAGAAATTAGTGATTATTATGTGAAATTATTTAAATTAGAAAATGCTTTTGATAGTCCAATAAAAAGTTATTCGCATGGAATGAAACAAAAAATTTCAGTTATTGCAACTTTAGTTCATAAGCCAAAACTTTGGGTTTTAGATGAACCTCTAACAGGATTAGATCCACAAAGCGCCTATCTATTAAAAGAAACGATGAGGAAGCATGCAAAAGAAGGCAACACGGTGTTTTTTAGTTCACATATTCTTGATGTTGTTGAGAATTTGTGTGATAGGGTTTGCATAATAAAAAAGGGCAAACTTTTAGGCGTTTATGATTTGCACGAAATGAAAAAGAATAACGAATCTTTGGAAAAATTATTCATTGAATCAATTTCAGATAATGATGAGTTTTTGCAAGAATTTGAAAAAAACTATCAAAAGAATCATAGTGATGACAAAGATAATAAAACAATGCTTAATTTAGGTAAAGATAAAGTGAGCGATCAAGAAAAGCATGATTTAAAAGATTCAAAAAAAAATAAAACAAAATCAAAAAAAAATAATAATAAAAACAAGTAATTAGGAAATAAAATGTCTCAAATATTAGAGTTGTTTAAACTTCAATTAGATAATAAATACGATATTTTCAAAAAGAAAGATTTTAAGTCGTTCTTTAAATCTTTCTTTAAGTATTTAGTACTAACAGTGGCAATTATTCTTGTTATGTTTCTTATATTGAGAAAAATATTTTTCCTTTTGTTTATTAATGTTAACCCAGCTTTAATGACATTAGTGTTGATTGCAACTCAAGCAATATCGTTTGTGTTTGCAATTGGAAGCATAATGAACACGCTCTATTTTAGTAAAGATAACGAACTTTTTATGGTTATGCCAGTAACTTTTAATCAATTATTTATATCGAAAATTATGATGATATACATAAATGAGTTAATATTTAATTTTATTTATATGCTTCCTATTTTATTTACTTTTGGATTATTGGGGCATTTTAGTGTTATTTACTTTTTGTTATTGTTCGTGTTTATTCCAATTTTGCCAGTTTTGCCAATTGCCTTGGCTTCATTAATAAGCATTCCATTTATGTTTATTGTAAAGTTTTTTAAGAAAAATATATGGCTTACTATTATCACAATTCTGATTTTGGTGGCAGGAATGTTTGTTTTATATATGCAATTAGTTTCAAAAATTTCGGGTGCAATCAACATTGCGGAGAAGCAAGTTGCCACGGGGTTGAAAATTAATAGAGAAGTTGAAAAACTGGGTTCTAATGTTTTTATTTTTTCAAAACTAGCAATTAGTTTAGTAAAATTTCAAAATATTTATAATATATTTTTATACTTGATTGGCTCGTTTGTTTTGTTTATGTTGTGTTTCTTGCTTATAAAACCATTTTATTATAAAGTTGCAACAATAACTTTAGAAAACACTACGAGCCAAAAAAGAAAACCGAAGAAATTTAAAGCAAGAAAGCCATTTAACGAACTTTTACTTAACGAAATAAGGCTAACTTTTAGAAGCCCATCATATATTTTTCAGTTCTTCTTATTTCCAGTGTTTATGCCGTTGATAGTTTTCACATATGATAAACTTCTTATCACAATCGCCGTTAATCAAGCAGGGCAAAATATGATATTTGGCTCTCACATTTTAATTTTGTTAATCATTGCTTTGATGTCTAATATAATCTCATCAATAGCGATTTCAAAGGAAGGCTCAACATTTTATTTAACAAAAGTTTCTCCAGTGGATTTTAAATTGCAAGTTATGGCTAAACTATGCTTCAATGCAATTTTCACAGTGAGTGCAATACTTATCACAACGATAACAACATTTATATTCACAGATTTAAAAGTTGAAATTGTGCTTTTATCATCTATTTTAGCAATTATTTTAAGCTTAGGCCATATATGCCATAGCTTTGATATGGATTTGCAAAATCCTATTTTAGATTGGTATGATAATTCAGAGATTTCAGCATTAAGTAAATCTACAACAAAAAGTATGGTCTATGCTTTAGTCTTATCTTTAATAATGTTTGTTTTAACAACATTGGGTGGAGTGATGGGATTAATCTTCGGGGTTGGAATGAGTGTGATGTATCTATTAGCAAGGATTCATTTGTTGAGAATTAGGATTTATCACTATTTCAACACAATGGAGGTGTGATATGAAGAAAGTTATTATATCAATTTTACTTGTGTTGCCATTTTTGCTTATATACTTCATATCTTTCACTGGTCAAATTTTATCTAGATACAACTATCTTCCTGTTGAAAGAATAGCGCTCTTAGATGATAATGGTGATGAGTTAGAATCCACAACGATAAAAGTTAAGAAAGATGAAATTTTTAATTTGAGAGTTAAAGTTTATCCAGAACTTGCAAGCAATAAAAAATATTCAATCACAAATAGCAACAAATCAATTTGTGAAGTTAACGAAACTGATAACACAGTGAAAGCTTTAGAATTTGGTGAAGCCACGATTATCATAACTTCAAACGACAAACATTATATTCAATATGTTATGAAATTTATAGTAACTCAAGAAGAACTAGAAGATATTATTATATTTGAAGGTTTAACGCCTGAAAATAGATTAGTTATCCCAGCGGGAAGAACTAAAACAGTTGCAGTGGAAATTGTTCCAAACACAACTTTGCCAGAGTTTAGGGATTTAGAGTGGCATTCATCAGATGAATCAATTGCAACTGTGCATAAGCACAACGGAACAATCACAGCGATAAAAGAAGGCTTGGTTGAAATAACGGTGAAGCCTGTTAAGAAACCAGAATTGGCAAAAACAATATATATTAAAGTGTCAAGTAGTGAGGAACTTGGAAAAGGTGTTTGGTTTGCAGGTGAAGGAGTTCAAACTGGAAAAATTAACAATGTTCCTATAAACTCAATTATAGACCTTAAATCAATAACTAAGATCGTTGATTTGCCTGAGCTTTCAATAGATGACATTGCCTATGTTATCTTAACAAATTATAGCGAAGATGAGTTAGATGACTCTATGCTAAACGAAGGTAAAATAAAGATTTTAAAAGCTGGCGTGTGGATTAAAGTGCGAATTAAAGCGGTTTTAAATGGAGTGGACTATGGAAAGGATAGTGTTATTTCATTTAGGGGAGTGAGTGCATAAAATAGCCATTTTAACTAAACAATAATATATAACGATAAATTGTTTGTAGTTAAATTAACGATTTGATATAATCCTCTATGCTTATATCAATTAACAAGTGATAATAAATAGATTTTAAGGAGAAATTATGTTGAAAAAATCAAAACTATTAACTAGCCTTGTTGCAGTTTTATTGTTCTGCTGTGGACTTTTCGCTAGTTGTGGAAAAAATAAATCAATTGAGATTTATTTAACAAACAAGGATTATTCAATCGAGCCAGGCAAAAGCGTTGTGCTTGAGTGTGACTTAAAAGAAATTAAAGCTGAAAACCTAGAATATTTCATCGTTGGCGATGGTGCAGGATCTATAACAAACGATGGAAAACTTGTGGCAAATAAAGATGCGAAAGTTGGTTCAACAATTGTTATTAAAGCTAAATCAAAAGCTGATAAAGTTGAGTCTAACGAGCTTACATTCACAGTTGTTGATAGAAAACCACAAAATTCAATCGTTTTAAAAACCGCAACTGGAAGTTTGGCAATCACAAAAGATTCTGAAATCTCACTAGTTCCAGTTTTTGATGGTGAAGATGATATTGCCATCACTTTAAGAGGAGTGGACTACACAATCATTAAGGGAGCAGAATTCGCAGAACTTAATGGAGGCATTTTAAAAATCAAAGAAGGTGCAACCCCAGCTTCAAATAGTGAAATAGTTGTTAAAGGTGTTTCAAAAGCAAATGCTGATCTTGAAACAACAATAACTATAAAATACATTGTTCCAAAAGACTATTCTCAAATTTCTGCAAACAATGTGGAGATTTTTGCAAATAACGCATCAACAAACTATCTAGAAATTGAATATCTTGATGATGAACTAAATATTATAGGTGCAAATAATTTAGATTTCACATATTCAAGCGGAGATGAAAAAGTTGCGAACGTGTTAGAAAATGGGAAAATCGAAGTAAAAGGCCATGGAACAACAACAATCACAATTATTTCTAAAGCAAATCCAAGTGTTCAAACTACTTGCACTGTTAGTGTTGTGGCAACTCCAAAACAAATTGAGTTTAGTGAAGAGAATCATTTAAGTACTCAAATAATTAATACCAATAAAATTACTTTTGGTATGAAAAATATTGATAACATTAGTGATAAACTTAACCTATTATTTAAAGGAACAAATGCAGTTGAAGGAATCACGGCAAGCCAAAACTTTAAATATACAATCAAAAAGAATAATACTATTTGCTCAGACTCAGTTGCAAAATTTGATTCAAACTCAGGTTTTGAGTTCTTTGAAGAGGGTTTATATGAAATAACAGTAACATCAGATTCTAAAACTGGGAAAGTTGATGTTTCGACTGTTAAAGAAGTTTCATTTACTTTTGATGTTCAAGTAAATAATGGATTGAATGTTAGAAAAGTAGCGGATTTAGTAACTTATTCTAATCAAGATTCAAACACAACAGCAAATATTCTATGCGATTTGAATCTAACAGAAAAAGAAAATTTTGAAGGTAGGGATTTATCAGTTTCTCCAGAAACAAATAATTATCATGGTCTAACATTTGTTGGTGATAGATATATTAATGGAAACGGATATGTTTTAAGTGCCATGAAGTTACCAATTATTTCTGGATCAACTTCAGGTGGCGATTCAATGCTTAAATTTGTGGCTTATATTGATAATGACTATGAAAATATTCATCGTTTAGTTGAAAAGAAAGATGATCCATTCACCGTTCAAATTAATGATTTTTCAATAATTGGGCAAGGAACAGTTAATGGAACTCATGTGAATTATTTAAACACAAGTGTTGTGCATCAAGAAAACAATAAATTTAAATGCATTTATAATCGTGGAATAGAGATTAATGATGAAAAATTTAAAGATAGTAGCAACAAAAATTTAACATCTAACTATGTTCAATCAGATAAAGCTTATGTTAAAAATATGGTTATTTCAAATGTTAAAGTTTCAAACTTCTATGTTGGGTTAAGAATATGTCATGCTGTTGAAGGGAAGTTGAATAAAGTAGAAATTGACCAATGCTTTAGTAATGGATTTGAAAGTGTTCAAAACACAATCACATTAAAAGATATGAAGTTAGGGGTGGTTGGAGCATTTGGTATTGAAATAACTCCAGATGATATCGTTGGTGAGAAATCAACTCCAAGAGGAACTTCAGGCGAAGGTTTCGACCTATCTCAATCAATTAAGTTTGAGGGCACAATTGATAGTGATAACTATAATAATGGAACCACTCCTTATATGCAAGGATTGGGCGATATGATTAACTCCTTAACCAGTGGTCAAGCAAGTAGCTTGCAAGATGTTGTTAATGCAATAACAGGTGGCACAGTTGGCAAGATTTCAAGTACATTCTCTGAAGATGTTCAAGATAAGGTGAAAGAAGCTCTAACAACACTCTTAAAATCATTAATGTTTAAAAATATTGATGGGGATGATTGTTTAAATTATTATTTGCTTGTATTTAATAACATTGGTTATTCAAATGGAAATAAAGAGGTTAATGGAAAAAGATTGTTTGCAAATTATCCTGATAGCGAATTAATTAATGTTATTGATGTTCTTTCGAATTATGCAGGCAATTTTGATGGCACGACTGGTAAGTCTACTTACACCGCTTATAAAGGTATGAAATATCTTCTATTAGACTTAGATACTGGTACAACAAATTTTGGTCAAATAATTTTGGTTAACCAAGCATATGATCCTAATTATTCTTCAAGCACACAAGGTGCGTAAATAAAATGGAGTGATAATGCATAAAGTTTTGATGCCTTAAATACCAATATTTATACAATTATTATGTTTATTAATTAAAAATAAAAGATTGTAAGTTAAATAAATCAATTTAAAGTTTATTTATGCTTATAATCTTTTTTATTTGAGTGAAATTTGGGGAACAATAATAGTACATTTTTAAATGCTTTAAATAACTTTGTGTTTAACATATATTGTTAAAAATTATTATAATAGTCTCAAAACGCTATTCACATAAAATTAAGTTGTCTTTTATTGTCGAAAATGATAAAATTATTAAATAAAACTATATAATAGGTGAATTATGCTTATTCTTTTTTATTCAATTATTGTTTTAAGTGCGTTAATTCCAATTTGTTTAGGAATTTTGAGTTTTAAAAAGCAAAAAAATTTAAAACCATTACTCATAACTCTTTCTTTATGCGTGGGAGTGTTTTTTGCAATCCGTTATATGTGGGGCGATGAAGCGATTGAAAGTATACTTGCATTAAATAGCAGTGTGTTTAATTCAAAATTGTTGAACTTTTTAGCTCTAATAATTGTGTGGCTTTCATTATCATCAAGCCTTATGATGATGTTGTTTGGATTTTTTAATAATAAGTTAACTAATAAAATTGTAAACTATTTCGTTGCACCAGCAATGGTTATAGTGCTAGTGGGATTTAGCTTGCTTTCAAAAGCGGTAGTTGGGGCAAGTGCTTTTGATAGATTTAACCTAAGGCTATTGTTTTTAGCAATAGAAGTTGGTTTAAGTTTGGGCTACTCAGTTTTTATATTTATCAAAAATGTTTTCTATAAAGATAAATCTTTTTTAACGGAAGAAGACCTAATCGAAAAATCTAAAATACCTTTTCCTAAATTTGCTTGTAGTAAACCAAAGAAGCAGTCAAATAAATTTGCTTATGGGATAAAACTAGTTTTTGGCTATATTTGGCAGTTTTTAGTAAATATTTGGCATGCCGTTAAATGGTTTTTCAAAAAGTACTGGTTTGGAATATTTGTTGGGATTGTGATAGCATTATCGGTTATGCCAGCATACACATTCCAAGGATTATTTGGCTATAAAAATTTGTCATACACATGCAAAGATTTGCAAATCCCTCATAGAGTAATTCTTTATATCGGAATTATATTGCCTTTTATAATCCACTTTTCGCTTAAGAATCAAGAATATAAAATCAAAAGATTTTTATTAATGTTTATATGCCTAGGAACATTGATTTCATTTTCATTGAACCATAGGTTAATGTCTTTCTTAGATCCAGTTAAATGGCCTTTGCATTTGTGTAACACGGCAATGTATATTATGCCAATTGTTTTGATATTCAATATGAAAAGATTTTTCTATTTCACATACTTTATCAACGTTGCAGGAGCCTTCCTTGCAATGGTTATGCCAAATTATAGTGCATCAACAAATGTGTTTTCAACAAGCATTTTAGTTTTCTATATAAACCATTTTATCGCATTTTTTATGCCAATATTATTTGTTTCGTTGGGAATGTTTGAAAAACCAAGGTTGAAGCAGTTTATATATTCTATGGTCGGCTTCTTAGGGTACTTTGTGTTAATTTTGATTGTTAATGCTTTGTTTACTGGCTTATATGAAATAGGAAAGGCAAGTTCCGCAACAGATTATTTCTTTGTGAATTCCGATTTTATCGCCGATAAACTAGGAACTTGGTGTGAAAATTTGCGAAACACCGTTGCAATTATAAAAATTGGTGAAGTTAAACTAACCTTTTATCCAATTTATCAAGTTTTATTCTTCTTGGGTTATGTTGCTATCGGGCTTGCGGTTTGGTTTATGTATGAGCAAGCGTATCAAATATCAGATTCATTTAGAGATATTAAAGCAAGAATGGTTAAAAATGAACAACAAAAAGTTGCACTGCTTAGCAGTTTAAAAGGAAGGAGTGTTATGAGTCCTATGTATCCAGAAAGTGAAAACAAATTAATATTAAAAGATTTTTCTAAAAAATACGCATCAAGCAATGTTTATGCGGTTAAAAATGCAAACCTTGAAATCAATGGTGGGGAAATCTTTGGCTTCTTAGGGCCTAATGGTGCTGGAAAGAGTACTATTATTAAATCAATTGTTGGAATCCAGCCAATCACAAGCGGTGAGATACATGTTTGCGGATATGATGTGGAAAAGCAAAGTGTTATGGCAAAGAAAAATATTGGTTTTGTTCCAGATCACTATGCGTTATATGAAAAGCTAACAGGTAGGGAATATATAAACTACATCGCCGATCTTTATGGCGTTCCAAATAAGGAAAGAAACGAAAGAATAAATATGTATGTGGAAAAGTTTGAGCTTCAAGGTGCTTTCGATAACCAAATGAAAACTTATAGCCACGGAATGAAACAAAAAATCACGATTATGGCTGCCCTTGTTCATAATCCAAAAGTTTGGATTCTTGATGAGCCACTAACAGGCCTAGATCCAAACAGTATTTATCAAGTTAAAGAATGTATGAAAGAGCACGCAAAAAAAGGAAATATTGTATTTTTCTCAAGCCATATTATTGATGTTGTTGAGAGGATTTGCGATAGAATTGCAATAATCAAAAAGGGGAATATTTTAACTTGCAAAACTTTGAAAGAAATTGAAGCTTCAAAAGTTTCTCTAGAAGACTTTTATATGAATATGATAAATCAAAATGTTAAAGAGGGTGAAAATGGCAAAGACAATAACAAATGAGAAAAAATCACCTAAACCTAACATTTTTAAGCGATTTTTTCAAAAAATAAGTGAGTTTTTTAAAGAACTTAAACCTTTAGTGATGATGCAATTAAAAGATAAACTCGATATTTCTTTTAAAAACAAGAAACGTGCTCTGTTTAAAATTATTTACACAATTCTTGTGTTTGCAATTATCACATTTGTTATATATTTCTTGTTTAACTTGATTGTGAATTTAAGTTTATTTTCTTTCTTGAAAACTTTAAACTTTAGATTTTATTTGATTATAATAACGTTTGTGAGTTTATTATCTTTATTGTCATGCGTTATTTCAATAACAAAAACATTATATTTTGCTAAAGATAACACAGTGCTTCTAACTATGCCAGTTAGCACAAATAAACTTTTTGTTTCAAAAATAATTGTGCAATTTTTATATGAATTAATAAAAAATTCATTCTATATTTTGCCACTTTTAATTGCTTATGGATTAATTATGAAACTTGGATTTCTATATTTCCCATATGCAATAATTATGACAATTTTCCTAACGGCATTTATTGTTGTTTTGGCGGGCGTTTTATCAATTCCTGCAATGGGAATTGCTATTCTATTCAAAAAGTCTAGAATAGTTGAAATAGTTGTTTTGGTTGTGCTATCAGTTGGAATAGTTTTGGCTTTAATTGGCATTATTAACTTGATTCCAGAAAATATAGATTTAGTTAGAGACTGGGGCAAAATATATTGGCAAATTCAAGACTTCCTTGCATCTTTTGCTAAAACATTTTTTATGTTTGACTTATTAACTCAACTTCTAACGGGTATGGTTTACAACGGCTTTGCGTTTAATCCAGTAACGGCAAATAACGGCGTAACTTTCCTAGTTATGTTTGGCTCAATGGTTGTGTTGTTGGTAATTATTTCGTTACTTTCTAAACCGCTTTTCCTAAAAATGGCAAGCTCACCTTTTGAATATAAAAAAGTGCTAGTGAATAAAGCAAAGAAGAATAAGAAAAAACAGGCATTTATATCCGTTGTTGATGAAGAGGCTAAAAGGTCGTTTAGAACGCCAGATATTATTTATCCAATCTTGCTAACAGCAATTATTAACC
>JBNMHL010000015.1:0-24455 GCA_050872745.1 Clostridiales bacterium
CGCCACTTCGGCACAAATTTGAGAATTTGAGAAGTGGAATATATTAAGATGTAAGTTGGTTGATGAGCGACTCGTTTTGAGAGCCCTGCTCAAGTGGGCGATACCCGATCGCCACTTCGGCACAAATTTGAGAATTTGAGAAGTGGAATATATTAAGATGTAAGTTGGTTGATGAGCGACTCGTTTTGAGAGCTCCGCGTGAAGTGGGCGATACCCGTTCCGCCACTTCGGCACAAATTTGAAAAGTGGAGTATATTAAGATGTAAGTTGGTTGATGAGCGACTCGTTTTGAGAGCCCCGCTCAAGTGGGCGATACCCGACCGCCACTTCGGCACAAATTTGAGAAGTGGAATGTATTAAGATGTAAGTTGGTTGATGAGCGACTCGTTTTGAGAGCCCCGCGTGAAGTGGGCGATACCCGTTCCGCCACTTCGGCATAGATGAGCACTTTAAATTTAACGGCTTTGTTTGTTGCCTTTCACGATCAACTGGTGATAATATATCATATTTTTTTTATTTTGGCAATACATTTTTTCAATGTGGTGAAAAAAGTGAAAAAAATTTAGAAAATATTTTCAATTGGTGTTGTTAGTTGCTTAAGCGTGTGTTAATATATAAGTAATAAAGTTATTAAATAATAAGAAGAGCATATGAAGAAAAAAAAGAAGAAGAGAAGTTCTAAATATGAGTTATTAAAAGTGGTGCCATATTACAAAAAGTATAAGTCATTACTTTTTTTAACGGTGTTATTTTGCACGCTTTATGCGGTGCTTTCATTTTTTGGAACTATGTTAAAAGGAAAACTTTTAGATTCATTCACAAATTTCACTTGGCAAAACTCTTTGTTGATTGCAGGTATTTTCACAGCTGTTATGGTTGTGTTGCAAGTGGTGATTCATTTTTGGAGTAATGTTGTTTTAAAAATGAATAGTAGTGTGGATTTTGATTTGAAACATAAAATGCTTGAAAGTTTAATGAGTTTGAAAATTAAGAATTTTGACCAGTTAAATTCAGGAGTGTTTGTTGCTAGAATTAACAAAGATTCATATGTGTTATCAGAATATTTCGACACGATTACTGATGACTTATCTGTTGTTGTTTTGAATGTTACCTTTTTGATTTATTCATTTTTCTTAAACATTTGGTTGGCTTTATTTATGCTTGGAAATGTTGTGTTTTTCTATTTTTATGAAAAAGAGAAAAGTAAACACTACGAAATTAAAAGAAGTAAATATAAAAAACTTGATGAAACTGTTGTGGGAAGTTATGGTGAAATTATTCGCGGAATTAGGGATATTAAAAACCTTGATGCCAAAAAAATCACAATTAAAAGAATAGATAAAGAACAAAAGAATGCTATAAACGCGCATAAAGATGAGATATACACAAGGCGAACATGGAACAAAGTTAGAGAAGCAATAAAACACTTATTGAATTTCGCATTTATTGGATTATCGTGCTTTTTAATATTGAAAAATAATCTAACGATTGGTAACTTTTTGATTCTTTACATTTATAAAGAAAATATTATGCGATTTGTGGGTGCGTTTGCAGATATTAGAGAAAAAACATCTGATGCAGAAGTTTCAGCAAAGCGCGTGTTTGAGATTATTGACCACACAGAATTTGAGAAGGAAAGCTATGGAACTAAGCATATTGAAAATCCTCAAGGGAAAATTGAATTTAAGAATGTGTGCTTTAAATATAAGGAAGATTCTGAGTTGTTTAGAAATTTAAACTTTGAAATTGAACCAAATAAAGTTGTTGCTTTTGTTGGTAAAAGTGGAGAAGGAAAATCAACAATTATTGATTTGATTAATAAGAATTACACAGTTAATTCAGGTAAGATTTTGATTGATGGAGTGGATTTAAATGAACTTGCGGAAGAGTCGATAAGAAAGAATATTTCTGTTGTTCCGCAAAACCCATATATCTTCAACATGAGCATTGAAAACAATTTAAAATTAGTGAATCCACATGCCACAATGAAAGAAATAAAAGAGGCGTGTGATAAAGCAGGAATTCATAATTATATTAAAAACTTGCCACAAAAGTATTCAACAATTATTGGAGAAAATGGAATTTTGTTTAGTGGCGGGCAAAGGCAAAGATTGGCAATAGCACGTGCACTTTTGAAGAAAAGTAAGATAATCCTTTTTGATGAGGCAACGAGTGCGCTAGATAACGAAACTCAGGACAAAATAAAAGCGGTGATCAGAGCAATATCAGTGGACCACACAGTGATTGTGGTTGCTCATAGATTGTCAACGATTATAAGCTCTGATGAGATTTTTGTGCTTAATAATCACACTATTGAATCACATGGAACGCATAAAAAGTTGTTAGAAATAAGCCCAACTTATAAAATGCTTTATCAGGATTTTAGCGAATAGTGCGTGGTGAATGTGGGGCGGGGCTTTCGCAAAAAACTGGAAGGTTTTTTGCAATGGGGGCGATTCCGCCCCCACTATTTTGGCTTTGTTAAAAGCCAAAATAAAAGCCCCGCCATATGCTTATAAAATCACAAACAAAAAAATAAATCCTTTAAAAGGTTGAAAATAAAAACTAATTGTTATAAAATTAAAGTTGCTATGGAAGAAGAACAAAAGAAAGAACCAAACATTCATGCAGGGCATAGGGAAAGATTAAGAAATGTTGTGTTTACAACAAAGTTGAATGGTTGTAGCGAAGTTCAAGTTTTAGAATATTTGCTTTCTTTTGTTATCGCTAGAAAAGATACAAACCCAATAGCACACGAATTATTAAACAAATTTGGAAACATAAAGAATATGTGTTTGTCACCAAATGCAGAATTAACACAAGTTAAAAATGTTGGAAACCATACAGCAAATTTTTTGCGTTCACTTCCAATAGTGTTTAATTATTTCAATGAAAGATATGTTGAGGAAGATAGCATTCCCTTAAACACAGCATTGAAAGTCTCTAATTATGCTTCAAGGTTTTTTAGAAATGCTGATTGCGAACAAATGATGATTATTATCACAGATGATAATGTTAAAACAATTGCTCATAAAATAATTGCCCTTGGTGTTAAAGAAAATGTTAGTGTGAAATTGAGTAATGTGCTCACAATGCTTGAAGCACACAATTCGAAGAATTTTATTATCGTTCATAATCACATTGACACAACTTGTAAACCATCAATTGAAGATAACACCGCAACAAGAAAGTTATTAATTGCGTGTGAATTAAATGGAATAAAGTTGCTTGACCATTTAATAGTTGGCAAAGATGGTTATTATAGTTATAGAAAGAACGGCGCTTTAGATGTTTTTGAGCGTGAAGTTAAATTAATGGTTGCAGGAGGTTTAAATGGGATTTAAAAAAAATGACAATTCTTTTGTGTGCCTAAATTGTGGTGCAAAAGTTGAAAAATTAGGCCAAACTTCAAGGAATCACTGCACAAAATGCTTGTGGTCTTTGCATGTTGATAATGATCCGGGTGATAGGCTTAATGATTGCAAAGGCTTAATGCAACCAATTGGAATTGAATACAACGGGAATAAGGGTTATGTGATTATTCATAAATGCACTAAGTGCGGAATGATTAAGAAGAATAAATGTGCGCCAGATGATGATTATAATCAAATTTTAAAAATAAGTTCAAATAACTTTTAATAAAAAAACAACATTTTATGAGCCTAAAATGTTGTTTTTATTTTATTCGGAAACATTTGATTTGTGAGTTGATATAATAAATGATGGGGAAGCTCAGCACGGGCACCGTGCTGGTGCGTGGTGGAAACCACCACGCGTATTTGCGGGAACGCAAATACGCTTCCCCGCTATGCTTCGCTTAAACTGCTAGGGAAACTACTTGCATACTTTTTAAAGCTTGGAAACTTAATCTTATCAGTAAATTTAATAATAACTTGTTCGCTTCTTAAAGTAATGCCAGAACTTAAAGATTTTAAAACTTCGGCCATTTGAGAATTTTCGCCTAAAATATTTGTTAGGATGCTTGCATTTAGGTTTGATAAGTTTGATTGATAACCAGTGATTTCGCCATTGTGAATTTTTATATAGTTACAAGTTGAAATACCATTTTTTGTTTCATATTTATAAAATTTATCGTTCCCACTTTCAAACTTTGATAGCGTTCCATACTCAAAAGTTTTATTGAATGGAAAATTGCTAAACGCGTTGTTTAAAACATTAATTGTTTGAGAATATCCAATTTGCTTGTCGCGTTTTTTATACTCATCGCTATCTATCAAATAAGACCTCGTTAGTTGCTTAAATTGATATTTGCTATTTCCATTTTGTAAATTAACATACATATAGTCATCGTTGAAATATAGCTTTTCTCTTATAAGTGTGTTATTTAAAACAAAACTAAATTCAAAACTGCCAAGCAGTTTATCTTTATCTAACAAAGCAATTCCGTTCAATTCAAAAATCATATCGTTATTTGCGAAGATTTTGTAATTAATTTTGTAGTCGTTAAAAATTTCATCGTTTGAAACGGTTCCTAAATGCTCTTCCAAAGCGGTGGTATCTTGGATTGTTGTGAAGCTTGCATCATTTGGTAGATTCAAACTCGCTTTAATATTTAACTGATTTTTAGTGCAACTGGCAAGAGTGAATAAACACATAACCAAACAGAAGCATGATAATAAAATTTTACTTAGTTTTTTCATAACAGTTCCTTTTTGTTTGAACTGATGATAACACATAAACAAATTTTTGCAAAATAAATTTTAATAAGGCATATTGATTATTTGACTAGAATGCAAATATTTTGCTAAAATACCAAATGATAAAATTAAATTGGAGACATTATGAAAATTAAAATTACTTGCGATAGTTCAGCGGATTTAACAAAGGAACTATATAAAGAGAATAATATTTCTGTTATTCCATTTAGTGTAACAATGGGAGACCAAGATTATTTAGATGGAATTAATATCACAGCTCAAGATATATTTAAATATGTTGCGGAAAATAAAGTTCTTCCAAAAACTGCAGCAATTAATGAATATCAATATGAAGAATTTTTTAAAAAAGAAATTGAAGGTTATGATGCACTAATCCATCTTTCAATTTCTGGAAATATTTCTGGAACTTGTTCTTTTGCAATGAAAGCAGCAAATAGGATTGAAAATTGCTATGTTATTGATAGTTTATCGCTTTCAAGTGGGCTTGGAATCCAAGTTCTTTATGCTTGCGAACTTGTTAAAAAGGGTTTAAAACCAGAAGAAATTGTTAAAAAAGTTAACGATAGAAGAAACGCAGTTCAAATTAGTTTTGCAACATATAAATTAGATTATCTTCATAAGGGTGGCAGATGCTCAAGCATCCAATTGCTTGGTGCTAACTTGCTAAAAATCCGCCCATCAATCGCTTTGAAAGATGGCAAAATGGGAATGCATAAAAAGTATTTTGGCAAAATGGAAAAAGTCGTTGAAAAATATATGTTAGATACTCTTGAAGAATTTAACACTCCAGATAAATCGATTGCCTTCTTAACATACTCAAGTGCAACACCAGAAATTTTGGAAGTGGCTAGAAATGTGATAAAAGAGAAAACACAATTTAAAAAGGTTTATGAAACATTCGCTAGCTCAACTGTTACTGCACATTGTGGGGAAAACACTATCGGCATTATTTATTATAATGATGGTAAAAATTAATTTAAGTGTTTCAAATTTTAAATGGCTCTCTAAATTTTTAGAAAGCTTTTTTTAGCGGATTTATCGGAAATGATAGATTGTGTGGTCGTTCAAGGGCTGGGGAGTTCCCAATTTCAAGTTTCACTTGAAATTGTGTGTGAGCACCTCACACCCCCCACTTGTTATAACCAGCTAAAACTTTAAAGTTTTCTAACAAGAGAGATCCTTTCAACCAAGGGGCATTTTTAAATGTCCAATAAAATCCCCACTTGTTGAAAAATGACTAAATTTGTGCAAAATGTGCAATGTAAGTGTATAGGAGTGTTATTTGATTTACAATATAGTCTTAATAAGATATAATACTAAATATATCTTAAAAAGGAGATAAATATGAAAAAATACATAAAAACGATTGCTTTAACAGTTGTTTGCTTGCTTCTATCAGCAGTAGTGTTTGCCAGCTGTGGGGGGGTATAGCGGAACATATACTGGAACATTTTATGGCGATGATGGTAAAGTTGATGTTATTTATGCTCAAAAATCAGACAACTCTTTTTCTTTGATTCAAAAAGAATATTCTGGTGATAGACTAATTGAAGTGCACTTTAGTGGTAAATTCACAATGAACAAAGGCGAAACTGATGTTGAAAAAATCGATGTTGATAATGCGTTAACAAAGGTTTATGTTAATGGCAAATTAACAAGTAGTATTGATCTTGAAGAAGATTTAAAAGGTTATATTTCTGAATTCTTCACATTGAGATTTGGTAAAGATTATGTTGTGTTTGGAGATACTTATATTCTCTACAAAAAAGGTGCTAAAAAATTAGCAAATAATGAAGTTATTAAAGTTTTAACTGAAAAAGAATCTACTGAACTAAATAAAATAACAAAAGATTCATATGATGCTGATTTCTACATTCTAAAAAATGAAGAAAAGCCAGAAGAAGAGTTACAATTAGGAGTTTTATATTCACATTTTGATGCATGCATATGGACTGGAGCGAAAATAACCAAAGTTGAAGGTTTAGATACTTCTAAATTAGGCAAACAAAATGTTACAATCACATATAATGTTGACAAATTAAATTTAAAAGACCAAACTTTAAAAGCTTCAATTATGGTTGTTGAAAGCGAAAAGCAACTTCCATCAAACCTTATTGAAGAAATAAAAGTGGAAATTAAAGAAGAAGAATCCACCTACGTTGAGTTGGTTCAAAATGGCGATTTATCATCTTCATCTATTGTTTTAAAATATTGCACAAAAAGTGGTAAAAGTTCATTCTACACTGATTGGCAAAAATTAGAATTAACAAGTGAAACATTAGAAGAATTTAGAATTGAAGGATTAGACAATACAAAAATAGGATTCCAAGAAGTAACTATAACTCATATTGAAACTGGTGTGTCTGCAAAGTTAACAGTTAATGTTATTGATCCAAAAACTCCTGTTGAAATTAAAACAAGTGGCAGAGTTAAAATCAAAGCAGATAAAACATTTGATTTATCTGAAGCAAAATACACTATCACATATGTTGATGGCAGTAAGTCTGATGAGATTGCGCTTGCAGAAACTGATATGATTTTGCAAGGCTCAATTGCGGATTATGTTGATGGTGATGATATGGTGTTTAAAGTTTCAGTTAAAGTTGGGAATAAAACATTAGTTTATTATTCAACAATCAGCATTGTCGTTGAAACAGCTTAAAGTTTAAATATTGCATTTTTAATTTTTATTAAATGAACTTAAACAAATAAAACAAAAAGGCTTCCATAACATGGAGAGCCTTTTTTAATTTAACTTTATTTAATTTGACTTATGGTTATATAAATAATAAAATATAATTAAGTAGTAAAAGTCTGCATTTTTGCAGAAAATAATATAAAATGGAAAAATTATGAAGAAGTTTATAAGTGCGATTTTTTTAATATTGGTATCGGCCTTTATGGTGATTGGTTGTGGCCCTAAAACCCACACTGTTCGTTTTATGAACGGAGATACTGTTCTTTACGAATACAAACTAAAAAACGATGATAATTTTACAGCACCAAGCGATGTTGAAATTGAAGGTTATGAATTTTTAGGTTGGTTTAAAGATAGCGAACTCACAACACCTTTCACATTTGAGAACTTAGTTGTTGATAAAGATATCAATATTTATGGCAAATTTGAAAAAAAATCATATAGCATTGAATTTGAAAAAGGTGTTCAAGGTTACAAAGTTTTAAATGAGCTTTCAGCTGTGCTTTATGGAGATGATTATTCCTTTGATGTGGTTGTTTACAAAAACTACACCCAATCGTTGCCATTAGTTTCAACTAATATAACTAATGCAAGTTTGCAATATGTTGCAAAAGAAGAAGTGTTGGAAGGCGAGTATGCTGGTGGAATTAAGTATTCATACGAAATTAAAAATATTAAGCAAGATTTAAAAATAATAATTTCGGATTTAACTCACACAAACGCTTACACAATTTCTATTCCACAAAACCAAGTGGGCTATGCTTTAACTTCAAACAAAACTAGCATTTCATATGGGGAAAGTGTTACTTTAAATTTTAGTTTGCTTGAATTATATGATAAATCGAATTACAAAGTTTTAGTTAATGGGAATGAAATTGATATTTCAAACGGCGGAAGTTATTTAATTAAGAACATAACTGAAAACATTGAGATAAAAGTTCTAGGTGTTGAAAAGAACAGTTTCAATATAGATGTTGAGTTGGCTACTGAAACCTATTCAATAATAGATATTCAAGGTGCATATATCGAAAATGGAGTTCTAAAAGCTAGGGTTGGAAACACTGCAAAGTTTAAAATTCAGCCAAACAAAGAATATAGTTTAAGTGAAGTTAAAATTAATTGCACAATAAATGGCGTAACTAAATATGGAATCAAGGGAACCAACAATACTTTCGAATTCCAAAATATTGATAGTGATATAAAAATCGAAGTAACTGGAATTTTGAAGAACAAATATGATATAACGCTTCCAGTAAATCAATATGGATTTAGCCTTATAGCAACTGGAAACACAGGCAAGACTATTGAACATGGTGGTGAGGCAACATTTGTCTTTAAAAAGCAAATAGGTTTTAAATATAATAATGCCATTTTAAATTACATCGTTAATGGGAAAAATAATGCCATTCGTTTAAGTGAAAAAGGTGATAGTTTTAGTCTTTCAATAAAGGATATTCAAACTGGTTTAACATTCACTGTGTTTGGGGTGGAAGAAAATTTCAAATCAATAACATTTGAGAATAACGAGATGTTTGAGATTGTTGATGTTCAAAATTGCTTCGAGAGTAGAGTTCAAGATGATGTGATTTTAAAGAAAGTTTATTCATCTCTTGACTACAAATTTAAAGTGGAATTTAAAGAAGGTTTCGAGGCAAAAGCAGGATTTTCGGCGGTCCTTTTAAACGAAGATAATTCTCAAATTAAAATAACACCAGAAAATGGAGTGTTCACAATCACAAATGTTTCAAATGAATATAGTGTGAAGATTGAAAACTATGGTATAATCGTGCTCGCAATTAGTGAAAATATAAACAATTGCTTGGGTTGTGGATTCGAGTTCGCTGAAGAATATGTTAATAACGGGATTGAGTATGGAACAACAATTGATGTTAAATTCAAAGTGGGTTCCGATTACACTACTTGGTTAGGTGGCAGTGAATTCAATTTTGATGCGGGCAAAGGCAATGAGATTTCAAATATCATTCCAAATAAAGATGATTTATCGGTTTCGTTTAAGGTTTTAGTTAAATCAAATGTTTATTTAAGAGTTTTAAACATTGAAAAAAATAAAGTTGATGTGGATATAGATGTAGAAAATTGCGAAATTGCTGAAAACACATTCCCTATAAAACTTGGTTTAGTAGAAAGTTTTGAAACAAGTATAACTCAAGCTTATGTTAATTCAATAATTAACCTTAAATTGCAAATTCAATATGGCTACGAAGTTGAAGTTGAAAACAATACAAGTAAATTATGTGTAACTTGCAATGGAGAAGATATTAATCTATCAACTTCCACAATTGAAAATGGGCTAATCACTTATAATTTATCAAGTGTTGCAGTTGGCACAAGTAACTTGCATTTTGTTGTTTCTGGAGTTAAAATCAAAGAATTTGTGGTTAAAATTGCAAGTGTTGATGAAATGTTTGAGATGAAAACGAATATTCCAACAACATCTGAAGAATATACTAAAAACAAAATCGCAAGCCTTGTGTATTTATCAAACTTTGAATTTGAAGTTATTTTAAACGAAAAGTATTCAAACTCAAATTATAGAATAAATGTGGTCGATTCAGATAATAATAATTTGTTGTACACACTATCTAAAAGCGATTTGGAAAACGGGAAATATTCAATTACGATTGATCACAACACATATCTTTGTGTTGAATATAGTTCACTTGAAATAAATCAATATACTGTTTCATATAGTGTTGTTAATAAAGATAGCGAAGGGAATATTGTATCAACTAAAAAAACAGGCATAGTGAGTGTTTCTCACGGTGACTCAATTTTGAACGGAATTGCTAAAGTTGAAATTGATGGTGAAATCACTGAAAAGCAAATTTTTATAAATGGAATTGATTCTGGGTTAAATATTGAAGGAATTGAAATAATTAATATAGTGGCTAAAAATGGCGAGGTTGACTATAACAAAATAACAACTGATTGTGAATTGGAATTTATTTTCGAATATAAAACATTCTCAGTTTGGCTAGTTTATGTTAAAGATGACCAAAGCGTAACTGAACTGAAAATCTCATATGATGAGCTTGTTGATGAAAATGGCAATAACATTAAATATATTTTGCCAGCACCATCGCAAAAACCATATCGTGATTTTGAGTTTTCAAATTGGTGTTTGATAGTTGAAAAAGAAAATCAAACAGCCGAAAACAATGAAGAAGAAATAGAGTTTGAAAAGAAAATAATAACGGAAATTTCATATGATATGGTTAAAAATAATTCAATTCAGCTTGAATTATATGCTGACTGGATTATTCCATCTCCAGAAATCACAAACACAATTAATGATGGTGAAGAACAAATTCTAGTGGTTGTTGATAATCCTGACCTATGCGGATATGCTTGGGTTATTGTGCAAACAACAACTGAAAATGGAGAAGAAAAAGAAATTGAAATAAAGATTGAGCAAACTAACAGCGAAGAAAAAACTTTGTTGTATGCAGATATAAAAACTGCACTTGCAAAGATGAGTGAAACGGGAGAAAGTGTTAGCGGAACATATAAAGTTAGGTGTTATTTATATAATGTTTTTGGTATTTCAAAAAGTGAAGAGATCAGTCGAGATTTTGATGTCACGATTTGATGAGTTTGTTAGTTAATTAAGATTAAAAGGAATTTTATGGAAAAACTTATATTAGTTGATGGAAACAATTTAATGTTTAGAGCGTTTTATGCATTGCCACAATTGCGCAATTTTAATAATGAAATAAGCAATGGTGTTTTTGGGTTTGCAAATATGCTTATAAAAGTTATAACCGAGCAAAAACCGAATTATATCGTTGTTGCGTTTGATAAAGGGAAAAAGACTTTTCGCCATCAAAAATATAAGGAATACAAAGCTCAAAGAAAGCCAACGCCAACGGAATTATTGTCTCAGTTTCCAATTTTGAAAGAGATGCTTGAACTAATGAACATAAAGTATTTGGAATTTGATGATATTGAGGCGGATGATATTATTGGAATTTTATCACGAAAATTTAACACAGAAAATATTATTCTATCAGCAGATAGAGACTTGCTCCAACTTGTTAATTCAAACACAACTGTGATGTCTTTGAAAAAAGGCATCACAGACACAATTGAATACACACCAAACTCGTTGAAAGAAATTCTAAACATTGAACCATATCAAATAATAGAGTTAAAAGCCTTAATGGGTGACACAAGTGATAATATCCCTGGCGTTGCTGGAATTGGAGAGAAAACAGCACAAAATTTAATTGAAAAGTATGAGAATCTAGATAATGTTTACGCTCACATTGATGAAATTAGCGGAAAACTTCACGATAAGCTTGTTGAAGGTAAAGATGTGGCCTATTTATCGAAAGATTTGGCAACTATTAATCTAGATTATGATATTAAATGCGAGTTGCAAGATTTTAAATATGATTTTCCATTCTCGAGTGAGGTTTATAATTTCTTTAAAAGATATCAATTCAATTCACTAATTAAAAGAAGTGATCTATTTGAAAAAATAGAAGATTTAGATGAAATTGAAGAAGTGAAATCAAATAACTATAAACTTTTAACAATTTTAAACGAAAGTGAATTAGATTTATTAATTGAAAAACTAAGAAATGAAAAAGAGTTTGCTTGCCTTATAGATGCGAATAATATAAGTGTTGCGTTTGATGGTTTTGAATATAACATAAGCACTATTCAAAACCTTTTGGGTGATGGTTTAGATTTTGAATATGTAATTAAAAAACTCGAGCCACTTTTGGGCGATTCTAAAATCAAAAAAGTATTTTTAGATTCAAAAAAAGTTATGCATTTGCTTAATTCATTAGGTTTAAACGGCCTTGAAAATTATTATGATGTGCTTATTGCTAGATATTTAATAAATAGCAACGCTAAGCACAATGTAACGGAAAAGGATTTGGTAATAGAAAATAACTTAAAAGAGAGCTATTTAAGCTCTAACTTGCTTGAATTAAAGGCGATTTACGATAAAGAACTTGAAAAATTTGAGTTGGTTGATTTAATGAATGAAATTGAATTGCCTTTAGTTAAAGTTCTTTTTGAAATGGAAAAAAATGGGGTTGAAATTGATTTAAATGAGTTAAATAATCTTAAGTGTAAGTATGCAAGCCAAATAGAAAACTTAACTCAAGCTATATATGAATTGGCTGGAGAGAGGTTTAATATCAATAGCCCTAAGCAATTGGCCGAAATTTTATTTAATAAGTTAGGTTTAAAAACGGGAAAGAAAAAAGAATCAAGCACGAGTGTTGATGTGTTAAATGAGTTAATTGGTAAGCACGATATAATCCCATTGATTTTAAATTATAGGCAAATAAACAAACTCTACACCACATATATTATTGCGTTTGAAGGGTTAATAGATAAAGCAACAAATAAAATCCACACAACATTTAATCAGGTCCTAACAACCACAGGTAGGCTTTCATCTTCTGATCCAAACTTGCAAAATATACCAGTGAGGTCTGAAGAAGGGAAAAATATTAGAAAAATGTTTGTGAGTTCCTTTGAAAATGGTAGGATTGTTTCGGCCGATTATTCTCAAATAGAACTAAGATTATTAGCGTGCTTTAGTGGTGATGATGTTTTAATAAATGCATTTAACACGGGCGAAGATATTCACGCAAGAACCGCAAGTGAAATTTTTGGTGTTCCTATCGAACAAGTTTCGCCAGAAATGAGAAGAAGTGCGAAAGCTATTAACTTTGGTATCATATATGGCATTAGTGATTATGGATTAAGTGTAACAATTGGAAGCTCGGTTATGAGTGCTAAAAAATATATACAAATGTATTTTGATAGATATCCTAAAATTTATGAATATATGCAAAAAAATATTGACGATTGCAGAAATCATGGCTATATAAAAACCTTTAAAAATAGAATGCGAATTGTTCCCGAAATTAATAGTTCTAATAGAAATTTGAGATTGTTTGCTGAAAGAGTTGCTATGAATATGCCTCTTCAGGGTGGAGCAAGTGACATTATTAAAATGGCAATGACAAGAGTTTACGATAGAATGAAAAAAGAAAAGTTAAAAAGCAAACTAATTCTTCAAGTTCATGATGAATTGGTTGTTGATTGCGTAAACGAGGAAGTGAATATTGTTTCAAAAATCTTAAAAGAAGAAATGGAAAATGTTGTTAATTTTAAAGTAAAATTAAGAGCTGATGTGGAATGTGGTTCTAATTGGTTGATGGATTAAATTCAATATAAAAATAAAAAGTGCTTAATATTAAAGGTGTTTATCACTTTGCAATTAAGTACTTTTTTTTTATATTTAAATTAAATTAATTTAATTTAATTTTATATTTATTTAATATAATTGAACCTGCACACGATTTGATTTAAGCTAACGATTCAATCGTGTTTAATAATTAATTAGCTTATTTAAATCTAATTTTAGGCTTGTTATTTTAAATAGTTTTAATGTTTGTTGGTTTTAACTTATTGTTATATAGTTAATAGAAATTGTCAAAAACTAAACAGAATATGACAGAAACATTGTTTTTGGCTTTTAATTCCTTACTGAAAAATCGTAATTTATAATGTAAATTGCTTTGGCAATCAAGTCTTCATCGGTGTTGTTTTCTTTAATGAAGTTTTTATAATCACTTTGATGATAGGCATACACATCTTTAACAACATCGAAAATATCCACTTTGTTTGTTTTTGAAATTTCAATTGTTTTAGATAAACTGTTGTTTATTGTTTCTTCAATTTTATCAAGGGTTTTTCCTTTTAGCAATGTGAAAACTGTGTCTAAGTTTTTCTTTTCAAATTCTTTAGTGAAAATTTCATCTAGCTTAATAAACATATAAATATCGAATGTAACATATGGGGTGTTGTTTATAAATTGAATGTTTTTTTTAACTTTTTTGTCGAGTACTTCGATTGAAACTGTTGCATCTTTTATTGAGTTATCATAGTCGTTTTTTATTTGAAATATATTGTTTTTAACTTGAGCGTTGATGCTTTGAAGCCCTAAGTTTTCGGGGTTGTTTATTTGGTCAACTTTAACTCCATTTTTCAAAACGGATATACTCCCATCATATGTGATGATTTTATCACCGCTAGATTCTTGCTCATCGCCAGATTCACTATTTCCACCGCTTCCACTTGAACTGGTTTCATCTTGCGTGTTGCTTGAACTATTATTTGATTCGCCTGATGAACCTCCATTACTTGATTCTGTATTTTTGCTTGGAGTGCTCACGTTCACAAATGGAATAGTGAAACAATTTGATTTTTCAAAATAGTTTTTAAAGAATGAATCAACATTGTTTGTTTCTGCATCGGCTGTTTTTTTGTTGTTTGACAACACGTTCTTTATTGTTTGTGAATATTCCTTGCTCATATAAATGTTTGCTTGCAATAGTTCTTTTGAATTTTTTGCGTTTATTATATCGGCGTTTGAAGTTAAATTATTGGTTCGAATAAAAAAATCAAGATAAGTTGCAAGGTTCTCTTCTAAAATATCATCTGAAACAGCAATTAATTCGCAATGAGCAAAACTAACTGATTTTCCTGTTTTTAGTCCAATTTTAGTAAGTGCTTCGCTAAGGGTTTCGCCTTTTTCGGATAAAAGTTGAAAGTTGTTTCCGATATTTCCGCTACTTTTTGGAATTGCAATAAGAAGAGAAACTTCAATTTCATCTTCTGTTTTGTCTAATCCAACGGTTGAAACAACTAATCTTCTATCGCTTTCAGCGGGCAAATAAATTGCCGATGGCAAAAATATTATTAAAAACAATAAAACAATATACATTAACCTGTTTTTTATTAATTTTTTTATTATGTTTTTCACGTTAATTTCCTTTTACTTGCTTTTTATTGCTTATTATGTTTTGTTGATGTACTAACTTCGGTAGGGGTTGGTGTAGGGTGAAAGTGGTTCTAGTGGATTTGAAATTTTTCTTTTTTAAAATAATTCCGCATAGCACTAATATTCCTGGGTATCCCATTTGAATAAATGAGGCAAACATAGCAAACGGTGTGGAACTAATAAATTGTAAAACTATGCTTAGAGATAATTTTTCTATTGAAACCATAATTAAGTAAATAATAAAAATGCCACTCATGCTAATTATCTTGTTTTTAATGCTTGTAAATTCTTCAAAGCATATCACAGCGCTTTTCAAAACAAGGGCACATTGAAAAAATAACAAAAAACTCCATATCAATATGTTAATCCAATCGATTCGGCCAACGGTTAGGGGTATTGCAAGGTTTAATGAAATATCGCTCAATGCAAGGTTTTCGTTAACGGCCGATTTTCCAAATGTTCCAATAAATATTATAAATATTGCACTCATAAGGATGATAGAAATAATTGAATATATAATTATTGTTTTCTTTCCGTTTTTGCTAAATTTTATATTTCCTAAATATAACAAAATAAATAGATAGTCGCCAAATGCAAAAGTGGATTTAAACGCACCTTGCATAACGGGTTTAATTCCATTTTGCATAAATGGCAAGATGCAAGTAAAATCTATCTCATAGCTTGAAGTAATTAAAACGAGTAGTGCGCTTGCAAACACAAAATAATATAAAGCTTCAGCGCTCCTACCAAATGTTTTAAGTGGTTTAGAAACCATAAATGCCATAAGAATTATGCTTGGAATAATGTAGTTAATCCAACCAAAGTCATCAAATAAAACTCTATTAAAATAATTTTGAATTTCTTTAAAAATTATTATTGCTTTAATAAAAAAATAGAAAAAAAGTAAAGCGAATATTATTTTGCAAACAACTTTTCCAAACACTTGAATAAGCGCTTCTTTAAATATTAGGTTAGGATATTTTTTCATAAACCAAAAGTAAGCAAATAAGGATAAAAAGTCAGCAACTAGGTTGAAAATGAAAGCAATATATGCGTTATTGCCAGAAACCTTGCAAATAAGCGAGGGTAGAATTATTAATTTTATGCTTATTATGCTTAAAAATGTTAGCACGGAAATTTGTCTGCTTGTTAGTTGTTTCATATTTTTCCTTTTCAATATTATTTATTAATTGTGGCTCTAAGCCTAATTTTATTTTTGTTTTTAATGCTCTTTGGTCTTGTTTTCATAAACACAATATCAGATTTTGTTAGCATATCTTTTAAGTCGCTTGCTTTCATTGGAGATATTGGTGAGAGATAAGCTGATCCATAACTATCGAAATCGTTTAAATGAAAAAGGAAAAACATTATTAAAACCAATAAGCCAAAGAACCCCATGCAACCACCTACAACGGTGAAAAGCAATCTGATTATGCTTAGTTGGGGTGAGATATCTGGAAGAGTGTAAAGAGTTATGCCTGATAGGGCTATTATCATAACTGCTGGAGGGGAAACTAGCCCAGCTTTTGTTGCGGTGTCACCTAAAATCAATGCACCAACAATGCTTAAAGCAAGCCCCAAGTATCTTGGCATTCTTAAACTTGCTTCATATAAAATTTCAAATAACAGCAACACAAACACAATTTCAACAAATGGTGATAGTGGTAGTTGTTGTGTGGTGTTCATAATAGTCACGATAAACTTTAGTGGAATAATCTTATAATGGTGAAGTTCAATGGCGATATACATACCTGGGAGCATTAATGTTATTAGTAACCCAAAAATTCTCAAAAATCTTAAGAATGTTGCGCGTGAATGTTGAGAATAATAATCATCGCTGTTTTGCAAATCTTCAACCAAAATATATGGAACGGATAAAAAGATAGGTGAGCCATCAACCAATATTCCAACTCTTCCTTCAAGAAGTTTTCCGCAAGCAATATCTGCTTTTTCGCAATTTCCCACTTGTTTTAACATACTGTTTGGTCGATATTCCAAAAATTGAGAAACGTAAAAAGAATCAAGTATTCCATCAATGTTTATTTTTTTTATTCGTTTTTTAACTTCACTTATAACTTTTTTATCGGCAATTGATGATATATAAACTACTGCCACATCGGTTTGAGTATATTTTCCAACGCTTAAGTGTTCAACAATTAAATCTTTTGAGGCGATTATTTTCCTAATTTGAGAGATGTTTGTTTTAATGCTTTCCACGAATCCACTCCTAGGGCCCTTCAAAACGGCGCTAGTTGGTGGTTCTTCAATCGATCGCTCTTTAATTTTGTCAACGCCTAAAATAAGTGCGGTTTCTAATCCATCAATCAGAAAAACCGCTTTCCCTTTTAATATTTCATCGCACGCCTCTTTAAATTGGTTAGTTTGAGAAGAATCTGAAAGATAAATGATGTTGTTTAAAACATAATCCATATTCAAATTTTGCGGAATACTTTCAACTGAGGCGCATGCTTTTAGAACATTATCGTTTAATAATTGAAGATCATTTAAGCCGTTTAAATATATTAGTGCTGATTTTTTGTTTGCTAAATTTATATCTTTAATAATTAAGTCTCCACTATAGTTAAAGGCTAGGTTAAATTTTTCTATTAGTTCTTGAAGTGAGCCATTGATCGCGTTTTTATTAAGTTTTGTTTTATTTGTTGTGTAAAAATTTTTATTCATTATTACTCCTGATTTTCTATAAACCATAGATTGTTGCTATTTTGTTTTGCAATATAATTGGTGAATGGATTTATTTTTGTTTTGCTAAAAACTTTTCCGTTTGTTATTTCATCTGAGCCGTTTCGTGTGAAAGTAATGTCGTAGAAGCTATAGCCGATTAGGTTTAAAAATGGGTTGATGTAAAATAGTTCGTTTTTGATGTAAACAATTCCTATGAAGATGAGAACCATAAGATATATCACGCTAAAACTGACCTTTGTTAAATCAAAACTTATTGCAAATAAAACAAATAACGAAAAATAATTTAAAGAATGCTGGTCTGTGATATTTGTGCTGGTCACGATTTTTATTTTTTGTTTTTTTAAAAACGATTTATTTAGTGAAATAACACCAATAAGTCCAATCGAAATAAAACAAAATGAAAGGACTAGCATTGTTGAATTTAATATATTGAAAGAAATGTTTTGAAATATTAAATCAATAAGAGTTTTTAAAATTATTAAAATGTAAAGCGGAATAAAAACGCTAATATATAAACTAATTTTTGTTAAAAAACTCATACTTATTGTCAGAAACTCCTAAGTTTTTAAAAATAAAGCCAAAGTTGCTTTGTTTTAGTGTGTGAAAAATAATATTTTTTATAACAATTACCTATATTTAATTTGAAATATATTTATGTTGTGTTAAAATAACTTTAAGGTTATATGGAGAGAATATGTTTTTTAACAAAAGAAAAGAATTAATAAATTTTTATCTTAATAACAATATATACTTCACCACAATGTTTGAAGAAAAAATTGCATATTGCAGAAATAAAGAAATTAAAGATTCGTTTTGCAATATTGCCTATTATTGCAAAAATAAGCAAGATGTGAATAAGGTTGTAACCTACTTCACGAAAAAAAGAACATCACCAGCTTATTTTGCCGATAATGCGAAATTGAAAAAAGTTGCTAATTTTTTAAACTTTATTGAAATTGCAAATCAAAACTGGTGGGTGAATTCTCATATTGATAGATTGCATCAAAAATTTATTAAAATTGATGCATCGAATTATGAACTTGTTGAGGTTGGTGAAAAAGATTTTAATGAATTTTGCTCAATAAATAATGTAGCTTTTTACGCCACTGGAAATGGTTGTGAAGAAGTTAATGCTTTGCAATATACCAATGCTTTGAAAAAAGCTTTTGAAAAGAATAAAAATCTAAAATTGTTTTTATTAAAAAAAGATGGCAAAAACTTTGGAACTGCAACACTTCTTATTGGTGATAAATTTGCTTACATAAGTAATTTGATTTTCTTGAATGAATATAGAAGAACGGGAGCTTTTAAAGCATTAAAATTTTTGCTTGATTGGCTAGTCCAAAATAACATTAAAAAAGTTTTTGTTATAACTCAAAAGAATGGATATCTTGATAATATCTATAAAAAACTATCTTTTAAAAAATTCTATGGTGGGGTAATTTATTCAAGAAAACCTTGCTGATTTTAAATTAGAATAATTATAAAAATAAAACTCCAGTTAATTGGAGTTTTTGTTTTGTTTATATTATATATTAGTTTATCTTGTGTGTCATTTTAAACATACTGCACTAAGATATAAATAACGGCGAGACCTAGCATTAAATAAAGCATAGGTTGTTTATTTTGGTTGGATCTAATAGTTTCAGGAATTATATCCATAAACGTTACGTTTAGCATTGCGCCACCTGCAAAGCCTAATGTTGTTGCAGTCATAATGGCATTAATATTGCCTAAGAAAATTCCAATAAGTCCGCCAAATAAAGTTACTGAGCCTGCAAGAACTGAAATTAATACTGCTTTAAACTTATTGTAACCGCCAAAGCTAAGGGGTAATGTTATAGCCATTCCCTCTGGGATATTATGAATAAGAAGAAGAATTGCGATTGTGAGCCCTGCAGATTTTTCAACTGTTCCAACGCTTCCAATAGCCATACCTTCTGGAATGTTATGAATTGCAATTGCTAAAAACATAATTAGCCCAGTTTTAAGCATATGCTTGTTTTTGCTTGGCTTTAAATTTGCAAAGCACACGCGAATATTTAATGCTTGCCCTTTACCTTTAAACTTATAATTAATAGCATAATTTAAGATATATATAAGTAAGACTCCTAAAACGGCGCCAAGCAAAACTATCATTGGATTTGCAAGTTCCATTGCTTCAGGAATAATACTAAAAAATACCATTCCAAGCATTGCTCCACCAGCAAAAGATAGTACTGCGTTTGCAATACTCTCACTTTTTTGCCCGAATATTATACCTATTAATCCGCCGAGCCCTGTGCCAACAGCTCCCGCCACTGCGGAGTATATTAGTAACTCAATCATATTAAATTATATTAGCCTAATAAAAAATTTATGTGTTATTATCAAACTTACAAAAAAAACAAACCCAAATTTATTAATAGGGTTTGTTTAAGCGTGGAATTAAAATTATGTTTTAAATTTATCTTGCTTCGTCTAGATATGTGCATTCCAAATCTGCAATATGGAATAAAACAGCATTTGGATATTTATAAAACGCATCGGCGATTGAATATGATCCGCCAGCAACACGTTTATCGAATGCCCCCATGTGCCAATTTATAATCATTGCTTCTTCGCGAGTTAGTTTCATAAACCCGCTAATTATGTAAACTGATTTTTCGCCGTGCCCATATGGAAGAGTGTCTTCCACTGTGTAATATGGTTTTGATACCCACTCACCATTTTCTTTAACGTTTCTATAATCCACTTTATAATAGTTGACTTTGCAAATATCGTGAAGCAATCCGCATATCGCAATCGACTCATCTGAAATTATTTTTGAATAATCTTCGCCATATTCCATTTTAACAAGTTTTAAAAATCGATTGTAGGCATTTATTGAGTGGACCATAAGCCCGCCTTCATATGCGCTATGGAATTTTGTGCTTGCTGGGGCTTTAAAAAAATCGCTTTTTTCTAAAAATTCAAGAAGTGCATCAGCACCCTCTCTTTTTATGTTTGTTTTATATATTTCGATAAATTTTTCTTTTGAATTATTTTCCATATCTTTCCTTTTATGAGTGTTGTGTTTTTTAGTGTAAGGTTTTATATTAAATTTGTCAAATTGAATTAAATAATAATTGTAATTTAGAGAAATTGGGTGGGCGGGGAAAGGCATTTGCCAAAAGGCAAATGCACCCTTTCGCGGGGCGAAAGCTCCGCGAAAGGGCAGTGCGTGGTTGCACTGCTTTCCCCGCCCCGCATTCAACCCGCATAAAATATACTTAAGTAAAAAAATAAAATATATAAATTTATCTTAATATGAAGTACATAATAACACCACATTATAAACATTATAAAATAAATAATAAACAATAATTAGTAAAAATGTTTGCCAAAACCAGCAAAATATTGTATTCTTAAATTGACAAAATGTAGAAAAATGTAGAAAAAACATATTTTCTAGTTTTAAAGAATGAAAAAGGGGATACTTAATGATAACTTTAAAGAATGTTACTAAGATATTTGATAATAAGGGTATTGAAAGAGTTACTGCATTAAGAAACGTTAATCTAACATTTCCAGAAAAGGGAATGGTTTTTATTTCAGGCTTCTCAGGGGCTGGAAAAAGTACACTTCTAAGCATCATTGGTGGGTTGGATACTCCAACGAGCGGAAATGTTATTATCGATAACTATAGTTTTAAAAATGTTTCTAATATCGACCTTGATAGATATAGAAATAATTATGTTGGGTTTGTATTTGAAAATGTTAACTTAATTAATAGTATGACCGTTGAAGAAAATATCAAAGTTAGTTGTGCTTTCAATGGAAATAATCCAACTCAAACTCAGATGGATTACGTGTTAGATAAATTGAAACTAACTCCACTTAGAGATAGAAAACCAGCTCAATTATCAATGGGGCAAAGGCAAAAAGTGGGAATTGCGAGAGCTTTGGTTAAAGATCCTTATATCTACTTAGCCGATGATCCAACAGGGCATGTTGATGCATCAAGGTCTGAAGAAATTTGGTCTATTTTGAAAGATATTTCTAAAAAGAGATTGGTTATTGCCGTTACCCACGACCAAAGAATTATTGAGAAATTTGCAGATAGAATAATCAGAATTGATGAGGGTGAGATTGTTAGCGATGAAATAACCAATAAAGAATATCAACAATCAAAGAAGGTGAATGTTAGTGATGCTTTATCTGATGTAACCGTTTCAAAATCGGCTCAAGAAATTATCACCCAAAAGCATAGATTTTCATTTAAAAGTTTGTTAAAACTTTCTCATAATAGTTTGATGTTTAAACGAGCAAGAATTGCAATGATTGTGTTTTTAGCAACACTCGCATTGATGTTCTTCAGCACATTCTCTGTTATGAATAATTTTGATCGCGAACTCGTGCTCGCAAGGTCAGTTACTCAAAACGATATGGATTATGTAACATTCCTCAAGTCCGATGGCTCGAATGTTGATGATGAGCAGTATATTAAAATTAAACAGCATTATTACGATTCTGAAAACAAATATAATCCAACCTTTAAATCAAGTAAATTAATTGAGTTTAAAGGAGCAAGCATAAAAATCCCATCAAGAGCAGATGGTTTGGGCATATCTTACGTTGTTATTCAACAAGATACAACCGCTCAAGAAACATGCTTAGGTCAAAAACTAGTTTATGGAAGAATGCCAGTAAATGAAAATGAATGGGTTATTTCAGATTATATTGCAGAACAACTTAAAGATAAAGCAAGAAAAGAATCAATAGAAGCATTAATTGGAACTGATGGCTTTGAGGTTGCTGTTTCTGCATCAAATATCGTTTCAAGCCCAAATGTTAAAATTGTTGGTGTTTATAAAACTGATTATGAAAAATATGTTATAGGCGATGGCGATATGAGATCTAATGGTTATAGAAAATATGAATTTGACTATAACTTAAACTATATTTACTCTATTGCGTTTGTTGGTGAAAAATATATCGACAACATTATTAGTTTAAATAACGCTTCAACAACTTTTGATATTAGTGCTAAATATGAAAGTAGAACAAAAGGTGAAACATACACAAATTATAGTTCAAGTCAAAATGTTGTTAAATTATCATCTTTAACAAAAGATAACACAGCAACAATTTTCCTTGATGGAATATTTAAAGAATTTAAGCCAAGTGAAATAACAGTTAGCTGGGGAAAAACGGTTTCGGATATCATAGTTCCAGTTTCATTCTTTAACAATATTTATTTCACATATGGATTGTTCAATGAAAGTGTTACAACGGGTAAAATCGATACTGAGTTTTTAAGAACTAAAAGTGGATATTCAACCTCTGCACAAGATGCAAATGTTAGAATTTTAAAAAGTGGTGAAAGCACACTAGTTAAATTAACCTTTGGAACAAGTGAAGAAAAACTTTACAACATCAAAGGAATCACATCTTTAGACAAATTTATTATTAGTGATGAAGATTACAACAATATTTACACAAACTATAACTTCCTAACATCGGGAATGATTGTTAGATCAACCGCTTCTGAAGCACTTTTAAAAGATGTTATAATCAATATGGAAAAACAGGGCTTTGATTTCACTAGCACAACTTCTGAAAAAATTAACGAATTCAGTAGAAACCTTGAAGTGTTTAAATTGGTTTTAGTTGTTGGAAGTGTGTTCTTTGCAATGTTTGCAGTTGTGTTAGTTTATTTCTTTATTAGCACAGTTATTTCAGATAGAAAAAGAGATATTGGCGTTTTAAGAACGTTTGGTGCAAGAGGAAGAGATATCGCAGGAATCTTCTTATTCAGTGGTGCAATTTTGATTTTAATAGTTTTTGCCCTATCATCTTTGGGTGTTTGGTTAATTTCATTCTTAGGAAATCTAGCCGCTCAAAATCAATTTGGAACACTATTCAATGTGTTTAACTTAAATGTTATGGACTTTATTGTGAACTTATTATTATGTATAGGCACAGTGGCACTTGGAACTTGCATTCCAGTGTTGAGATTTGCAAAGAAAGGTCCTTATGAAAACTTAAGAGATTATGATGGTTAAAATTTAATTATAAAAGCTTTGAGATTAAATTAAATTTAAAAATTAACTTTTATCTAGATTAGTAGAATTTTGATTATAGTTTCATATATGGAATCGTGTTTAACCGCAAAGAAATAAAAAAAAGTGGCGCTTAGTCAATGATGTTTGAAACTAGCAGTATCAAAAGCAATAATTATGAAAACTAATTACAATAGGCAAATTGGAAAAAGAGGTTTGCGTGCGAGACTGTCCGCGAAACCTCTTTTTAATTTAGTAATATTTATTCATTAAAATAGTTTTTATTTCAATTATTATATTATCGGAAGTTGTCGGCAAACAGCCCGAAGGGATACTTGCCAGCAACTGATGTTAATCAAAACAGGAAGAGCAAAGAGTATCTTTGCGGTGCTTTAGCACAAATTTTGAACTCGTTTCAAAATTTACTTCCTATAGTTTATATTATCGGAAGTTGTCGGCAAACAGCCCGAAGGGATACTTGCCAGCAACTGATGTTAATCAAAACTGGAAGAGCAAAG
>JBNMHL010000016.1:0-24209 GCA_050872745.1 Clostridiales bacterium
ATAGCGCACGAACTGGCGCACTCCAAAGGCGTGATGCGGGAGAGCGACGCCAATACCGTCGCCGCGTACTTGCTGCTTACGTCGGATAACGTGTATCTTCGTTATAGCGCGCTTACAAATTGCTTTTTGCAAGCAGTGCGCCTTGTAAAGATGTATCCCAACTCGCTTGCGGACTTCAACTTGCGCTACGGTTCTATATCCGACGGCGTTTTTAAGGAAATTGCCAATTACAGCGAATACTACAAACAGTTTACCGCGTTGGACAATTTGGGTACGTTCTTCAACAATATCTACCTAAAGCTTAACGGACAGGGCGGTACGAACAGCTACGTTAAGCCTTCCCAAATGGAAGACACAGGTCAAAAGGACGACGACGGCGAACCGATATTGACGATCACCGGTTTTTCCAATCTTCAAAACGTGCTTATCGGGCTATATAAAAACGGTTATATGAAGTAATAGAGCAGATAGCTTGTGGCGAGTTTTGCTCAAAATGACTGCAAGTAGTGCGTCGCATTGATTTGCGACAGATACTTGCCGATTTACCTTGTTCGTTACGCAATATATCGAACAAACTAGCGTTGCGAAAAAATGTAAAAAAGTGCAAAAAATTTGCGTTAAATCGTTGACAGTTTTTTTGCGTTGCGATATAATGAATAAGCTGTTGAAGTGCGGGTGTAGTTCAATGGTAGAATCCCAGCCTTCCAAGCTGGTCGCGTGGGTCCGATTCCCATCACCCGCTCCAAACTACAAGTTTGCCTGTGCCTGTAGCTCAGCAGGATAGAGCAACGGCCTTCTAAGCCGTGGGTCGGGGGTTCGAATCCCTTCAGGCACGCCATGTATGGTGGGCTTAGCTCAGCTGGTTAGAGTGCCAGATTGTGACTCTGGAGGTCATGGGTTCGATTCCCATAGCTCACCCCATTACGCATAGGGGTATAGCCAAGCGGTAAGGCATCAGACTTTGACTCTGACATTCGTAGGTTCAAATCCTGCTACCCCTGCCAATATGACCCATTAGCTCAGTCGGTAGAGCACATGACTTTTAATCATGGTGTCCCGCGTTCGAATCGCGGATGGGTCACCACTATTGGGGTGTAGCCAAGCGGTAAGGCACAAGACTTTGACTCTTGCATTCGTAGGTTCAAATCCTGCCACCCCAGCCAATCTTGTGCGAGTGTGGCGAAATTGGCAGACGCGCCAGACTTAGGATCTGGTGAGAAATCGTGGGGGTTCAAGTCCTCTCACTCGCACCAAAGTATATAAATCACTTATGCTTGTCATAAGTGATTTTTTTTGTTGAAAATAGATGATATGATTTACTAATAAATTTAACTTGTAATTGTTTCTTCGTTTCTATTTACTTTTGATGGGATAATTTGAAATATATAATATTATGAAAAAATGTGGTTAAATATTTTGTTTCTTGGCAATTAAATGATACAATATACCTAGTTATTATTTATGGAGCTATGTTATGAACAACATTAAGGAAACAAAAGAAGGGGTTACTATCAATTGCCCGGGTTGTGGTTCTAAGTTATGTTATGATCCCAAATGTAAGAAATTTATTTGTTCCACTTGTAAAAATGAATTAACATTAAAAGAACTAAAAAGTAAAAAGTCAAGCATTGAAAAGAATACCATTGCAGACAAAAAGTCAAAGGACTATATTTGTCCTAATTGCGGTGCAAAGGTTGATGCGGAAAAAAATTCAGCTACTGGTTTTTGTGGTTATTGTAAAAGTCCAGTTATACTTAGTGGTAGAATTTCAGGAACAGACAAGCCAACATATATTGTACCATTCCAAATCGATAAAGAAGAAGCATTTAAAGCCGTCATAGAATATTTAAATCAATTCAGTTACGCACCTAAAGCTTTCAAGAAAAAAAGTAATTTATCAAAAATAAATAGTTATTATTATCCAGCTTGGAATTCAAATTTTAAAACAGATTCTAGTTACACATTTAAAGCGTATAACGAATCAACATATAGAAGAGGGGATTATATCTACACCACAAGGAAATACTATGATGTTGTAAGAGAAGGTGATATGGATTTTGAGAACATATCAGTTTTTGCTTCAAAAGATGATGCTAAAGAATTAATTGAAAATGTGTTGTATTATCCTAAAAACGATTATGAAGAATTTGCTCAAGAATATCTTTCGGGGTATAACTCTAAAATAAATGAATATACATATCAAGAAGTAGATAAAAAAACAAGGCAAAAATTGGATATATTTGCTAAAAATGCAATGCTTGAGACTGTTCAAAATTATCATTCTATATCATGTAATAATTATAGTAATCAAGTTCTTTCAGAAGAGCATAATAATGTTATGCTCCCAGTTTGGGTTGCAGATTTCAAATTTGGTAAAAAAACTTACAAATTTGTGGTAAATGGTGTAACCGGTAAATGTTGTGGGCAAGTGCCATATAGCAAAGGATTAGTATTTAGAAATTCATTATTTGTTTCGGTTGGAATTTTTGCATCAATTGTTTTTTTGGGGGTATTAGTAAATGTTCTCTAAGAAAAAAAATACTGGAAAAAATACGAAAAAAAAGTTATCAAAACTTGAAATAGCTGCGATAGTTATTCTAGTTGCAAATGTGATTGCATGGTTAATTTTAGCGGGAGTTCATCTAATCCCAAATTGCTATGGGCCAAGAACCAACACAAATAATGTTGAACAACTTTGCTTTGATGATTTTCATTTATTCACTGAATCTGATGCTATAAGAATTAACACCGCTTGTAAAAATGTTCAAAAAAAATATGGTGTTAACGTGTATGTGGCAACTTGTGAAAGAAGAAATAAATATGGTGAAGCCAAAGCTAAAATATGGGGAGTTGATTTCCTAGAGGCTCATGGATTAAGCCAAAATGATGATTTATTATTGATTATACTAAATGCTTCCTCTAGCAATGTGGTATATAATACATCAGAAAATAGTTATTCTTATAATGGCGGGAGTAGTTATCATTTTGATTTATATTACTATGGAATATGTTCTCAAAAGGTGTCAAGTCTTGAAGTGCAAACAATTTTATATTCAAAAGCTGGAGATGATATTCTAAGAGGTGATTCAAAAGCTGTTGATGGTGTTTGTTCAATGGTTAAAAAATATGCGTTTGCTTATAAATTTGTTTATCCATCTTTAGTTGTTGTTGCTTTTGCTATAATTGGAGCTGTAATTGGGCTAATTGTTTGGGTTAAACTGTTTATTAACACATTGCGTAAATGTAAAAAAGATTATGGGCATATTGGAGATGAATTCAACTCGGAAATTATTTGCGATCATAATTTAAAACTAAAAGTTAAAACGGATACATATTCTCACTCAACAACTGATTCGCATTATTCACCAATAATTGATTCTGATAGTTCATCAAGTAGTAGTGGTGGTGGTAGTGGAAGTAGCAGTAGTTCATCATCCAGTGGTGGTGGTGGCTCTGGTTGGGCAGGTGGCAGATAAGCATCGTTAATGAAATGATTAAAATAGATAAAGATAGATAAAGAAAAAATAACTGAAATAGCTTCTTAAACTATTTCAGTTATTTTTGTGTTTATTTTAATTCATCAACACAACAGCAAAGTTTAAAACCGTTGCAAATGTAATCCAAACTAGGTATGGAATTTGTAAGTAAGCTGATGTTTTATTGATGCCGTGAAAAATTTTTATCATAATTATAACCAATGCGATTAAAACCATTAAAATTACTAAAGCGACAATAAATAATTTAAGTCTAAAGAATGCTAAAGGCCATAATAGATTCACACCCAGTTGAATAAAGAAAATTTCAATAGCAGAATTTCTAATTGAACTTTCACTAACTAGGATTAAATATAATGAAATTCCCATTAGCACATATAAAATTGGCCAAGCAACGCCAAATAACCAAGATGGTGGGGCAAATACTGGTAAATTTAAACTTTCATAAATCTCCTTGCTTCCAAGTGAAAGTAAAAAACCTATTAACGAACTCACAATTGTAACACTTGCAGCAATCAAAACCGTTTTCCAATTGATTTTTTTCATACTCTATCTTTCCTTTTACTTTTATTAGTTTATGCAAATTTAAGTGAAATATATGTAAAATTATATAAAATAATTAAATATTATTTAAAAACATTTCTTTAATAATAAAATTAGTGTTAAAATTAAATAAATATAGTAATAAAGGATAAAATAAATGTTAAATATAGTTTTAATAGAACCTGAAATTCCTCAAAATGCGGGGAATATTATAAGAACTTGTGCGGTTACTGGTGCAAAGTTATATATGGTTAAACCTTTGGGCTTTGAAGTGAGTGATAAGCACTTTAAAAGAGCGGGTTTGGATTATTTTGATATGGCAAATGTGGAAATAATAGATTCATTTAAAGAGTTGCAAGAAAACAATAAAGATGTACCATTTTATTTTGCTTCAACTAAGGCAAAAAATGATTATGCAGAAGTGTGTTATCCAGATGACTGTTTTTTGGTATTTGGAAAAGAAAGTTATGGAATAAGTGAAACAATATTAAAAAATAATTATGATAATTGCATTCGTATTCCAATGAGAGATGGTTGTAGAAGCTTAAATTTAAGCAACTCAGTTGCGATAGTCTTGTATGAAGTCTTGAGGCAAAGTGGTTTTAAAGGATTAAATAAGGAAGGGCACTTAACGGGCAGAAAGGAAGTTGATTAAGCTATTTTTATAAATTGTTGTAAAATTATTTACAAATTATTAGATATTTTGTAAAATTAACTCATCATTCAAAGGAGATTATTATGGAAAAAATATTAAACGACATTTGGCACTGGATGATAACTGAGGGTGTTAAAGTTGTTTTAGGATTAATTGTTTTATACATTCTATGTAAGATTATCAATGTTCTATCTAAAAAACTTGAAAAATCTTTATCAAAAAAGAAAATAGATAAAACTATAACTATAACAACGATTTCAGTTGTTAGGAAAGTTTTGAAGGTTTTGTTATTTATTTGTTACTTAACATATCTTGGAATTGAAACATCAGCAATCACAGGTGTTATCACATCAATTGGATTGACCGTTGGTCTTTCTCTTCAAGGCTCACTAAGCAACCTTGCAGGCGGAATAATATTGGTTATATTGCGTCCATTTAAAATTGGAGATTGGATTGAGTGTGCTGATGGAACAGGTGGAACTGTTGAAAAAATTGAGTTGTTTTTTACGCAAATAGTTACTGGTGATAATAAACTAGTTATGATTCCTAACTCATCATTAGCAAATGGTAAGATCATTAACTATAATTCAAAAAGAACGAGAAGATGGGATTATATTTTTTCGATTTCATATGAATCTGATTTTAAGAAAGCAAAATTAATAATATTAAACTGTATTAAAGAAAGTAAACTTTATTTGGTTGATCCAGAGCCATTCGTAAACTTAAAAGCACATAACAACAGTTCAATTGATATCGTTGTGAGGGTTTGGGTTAAAAGTTCTGATTATTGGAAATTAAATTGGTTTATGGTTGAAGCTGTTAAAGAAGCGTTTGACAGAAATGGAATATCAATTCCATATCCACAAATGGATGTTCACGTTAAAAATGATGCCGACTATGCACCAGTTGATTACGATTCGAAAAAATTTGAATTCAAGAATAATGCCGGAAATGAGATATTGATTGAAAATGATGGTAAAATTGAATTTAATGATATTGTTGCAAGTAAAGAGCAACTAGACAAGTATGATGAAGAAGTTGCTGCTTTTGATAAAATTGTTACTGGTGCAATTTTCAAACACAATTCAAGTAAGAAAAATAACGAGATAAAAAAAGTTAAAAAAGCTAAGAAGAAAAACAAAAAAACAGCTGTTAAAGAAATGGGTGTGTTAACAACTGGACCAATCAAAGATGAAGATGAAAAGATTGATAAAGATGATTCACTAGAATCTACTAAAAAAGAAGATGATAAAAAGTAAATAATTTAAGAGAACTCCAATGCTGTTTAAGTCAGGGTTGGAGTTTTTTTGTGTGATAATAAAGGAATATATTGTCGAAAAAACAAATAAAATATAATATTGATGTGTGTGATAGGCACTATATCATTTTTAATAATTTTAGGCTTATTATTGGGGCTATTAGTTAAATTGTTAATAATTATTTACTTCCATAATTATCTTGCCTTGACTCATATGTGAATATATGTTAATATATATAAAGTGTAGAATAGTAATTATGCACAATTTAAATTGTAGAGAAAATTATGAGAAAAGTATTCAAATATATATTATTTAGTTTAATAATGGTGATATCAGGCATTGCTTATGTTTCATGTGGAAATAAAGATAAATCATTCAGTGTTAGTGGTTATGTTATGTGTGAAAACGGATATATTGAAGATGCAATCGTAACAAGCGATGTTGGCACTATTAAAACTGATGCTAATGGGTTTTACGAATTTAAAGGCTTATATTCTGGAATAACTATATCTATCGAACACCTAAATTATTTCTTTCCAAACTCTATAGCAACAGCATTTAGCCAAGCTGACAACATTGACTTTATTGGTTACACATATTATGATGTTACTGGTGTAGTTAAGAGTGGCGATGAGAGTGTGCCTAATGCCATTGTTTATGCTGATGGCTTGATGAGTTGTAAGTCTGAAACTAATATTAATGGTGAGTTTAAAATAAAAAATGTTGCTGGTAAGGCTGAAGTAACGATATTAAAAGATGGATATAAATTTGAATCTCAAGATGTTACATTAAGAAATCATAACAATATTATTTTCGATGGAAAAACAAATGTTAGTGTTGCTATTGAGTATAATGATAATGTTGAAAGACCAAATTTTGATATTGAAATAGGTAATGATCTTTACGGGAATTGTGAATTAAACCAAAAGTTTAATGATATAAGTGTTGGCTCAATTGTTAAACCAGTAAAAAACGGTGTCGTGTTTGTTCCTGAAAGCTATGAAGTGAAGAAAGAAGATGAGTTGATTGAATTTCAAGCATATAACTTATATGACTATGCAACCACTGTTTTTTGTGGAACAACGCCACTTGCAAACGTAGAGGTTTGGGTTGATGGTAAACTTGAAACAGCAACAAATTCAAACGGTTCATTCTCTCTAGTAAATTTATATGGAACAAAAGAAATTGTTTTAAAATTAAATGGATACATTTTTAATAAATATTCAATCAATTATGAGTATCAACCAAGTAAGATACTTGCTAAGAAAGCTGTGTATGCTAGAGTTGTTGGTGAAAGTGGTGCCCCAATAAAAGATGTGGTTGTTTCTTGTGGAGATAACGTTACATCAACAGACTCAAACGGCTATTTTGAATTAAATGAATGCGAAATTGGCGATGTGTTAACGTTCATTAAAGAAGGTTATTTAGTTGAAAATGTTGTTTTAGATTTGGCAAGATTAAGTAATGTTTATGCTTTTAAAGTTTATTCAGCTAAAATATCGGTTTTATGTAATGAAAAGCCACTTAGCGGAGTTAATGTTAATATTCAAACAAGTGCAGGTGAGAAGTCTTTCAAAACTAATGCAAGTGGTGAATTGTTTTTGTCCGAATTAACAGGTGAAATAGAAGTTTCATTAAGCAAAAATGGATATCATATGAATGGTTTGATTTTGCTAAACAGTGATAGTAATGAATTTTGTGTGGAAGCTAAAAAGATATATGCTTTAATGATAAACTCATCAAACGATTTGAATTTATTTATTAAGCAAAGCAATAAAAATTATCAAATAAAAAGTGGTGAGGTGTTTACTCTTACTTATTTGTATGGCGAGAAAAATATTATCCTAGAAAGAAATAATTATAATCCAGTAGAGATTGTGATCAACGAAGATAATTGCACTTTTAACGATATTGTATTCGAATATAATATTGCTGGTGTGGTAAAAACAGGAATCGTTCCAATAAAAGATGTTATTGTTAAAGATTTAGATGGTAATGAATTGGCAATAACGGATAAAGATGGTAAATTTGAAGTTAATAATTTATCTAAAGAAAAAACACTAGTCTTTGAAAAAGAAGGATATGTTTTTAATTCAAAATCAGTTGTGTTCCAAAATAATAATGATATAGAAATTCAAGGAACTTACTCTATTTCTGGCGTTTGTAAAACTCAAAACATTGAATCAGGAATCGTGGTTGAATTGCTCAATGATGAATCATCTGAAGTTCAAACTTCAACAACTGATGAAAATGGAATATATAGATTTTCTGGTTTGAGTGGGGTGAATACTGTTTATATTCCAAACATAGAAGCGTTTTCAACAATAGTGCATAATGAAATAACATCATATGGGAAATACGATTTTATAGCTGATTCATATAAAATTTCAGGTTATGTTAAAACGGATGATGTCCCAATTGAAAAGGTTAAAATAACAGCTGGAGAATATGTTACATACACAGATGAAAATGGTTTTTATGAGTTTTCATCATTATCTGACTCAGTTGAATTTGTTTTGGAAAAAGAAGGATTTATATTCGCTGGAGATATGCGCGTTGATAACACTAAAAAGGATACAAATGTTAATTTTAATGCAACTTATAAAATAGTTGGTGTGATTAAATGTGTTAGTGTTCTAGCAGATGTAAATGTTAAATTAAATGATAAAGAATTGTTGAATACAAGTGATGGATATTTTGAAATTTCAGACTTATGTGGCCAAAATACATTGTCTTTTTCTAAGTATGGATACAATTTTAAAGACATAGTTATTTGTGGTTACGTAAGTTTAGAAGTGCTGGCTTCTTACTTTGTTGAAGGATACATTAAATGTGGTGATTCGTTTGTTTCAAATGTTGTGATCACCGGCGGGGGTAGTTCAACAAAATCTGATTTATTGGGCTATTTTAAATTAGATGATTTAAGCGGAGCAACTACTATTCAATTTGCTTTAAATGGCTATAATATTGCTAATTCTGAAGTGAGTGGTTATTTAAGTATTGAAAAGCAGTCATCATACACAGTGTCGGGTATAATAAAAAATGGAACAAAAGCTATTTCAGATGTTGAAGTATTTGTTAATAACTCTTTAATGGCAAAAACAAATAGTGTGGGTGAATTTGAAATAAAGGGGTTAGTCGGTATTAATGATCTTTCGTTTAGTCATGCTTCGTATGAAGTTTCAAGAGAAAATGTTTCAGCACCAGTATTAAATAAAGTATTTAAGGCAACTTACACTATTTCAGGTTATGTTAGATTAAATAATGTTGGAATGGAAAATGTTGAAGTGTCTGCTCAAGGGTTAACAACTAAAACTGGCAGTAATGGATTCTATTCACTTGCTGGATTGTCTGGTGAAGGTGTGTTAGATGTAAGGTTAGCAGGTTACTCATTTGTTGGTAGTAGAGAATTTGATTCTCCTAAAGAGTTGGATTTTACTGCTCAGTATTCAATCAAAGGTCTTGTTTATAGTGGAAATATAAAAATTGCCAATGCGAAAATAAGTTATGATGATGGTTTTGTAACTTCAAATGCGTTAGGTGAATTTGAGATAAATAATTTGACTAGTCCAGTTTCTTTAAATGTTGAAAAAGAAGGTTATAACTTCAATCAGACTTTAAATTTTTCAGATAGAAGTCTAGATGTTAAAATTGAGATGAATTATAATGTGAAAGGAAAAATAGAGTCTTCAAAATCAGTTCAAAATGTTAAGGTTATCCTTGAAGATTCAAAGGGGGTTAGAGATACCTTCACTACCTCAGCATCTGGCGAGTTTTCATTCAATGAAGTTTATGGTAAATCAGTAATTAAATTTAGCAAAAATGGCTTTAGATTTGATGATATTTATCTTCAAAAAGAAAATTTAAATATTGTGTCTAATCCAGTTGTTGTATACTCTATTTCAGGTGGCATTAAAGCAGGTTCATATGCAATTGGTGATGCAATAGTTGATGCGGGTAAGTTTACATCTAATGTTAAAATGGATAGTAACGGAAACTTTACAATTAGCGATGTTGATGGTCAAATTACTATTAAAGCCGTGTTAAATATGCATGGTTGCACAAAATTTATTAGCAATCAAGTAACCATATCTGAAGACTCTCAAACAACTGGAATACAATTATCATTTGATTTGAATGATTACTGCTATTATATGTATGAGCAAGGTCTTCAACGAATGAAAGATAACACATATGAAACCGAATTAAAAGGAACTGTTGAGTTGTCTGTTGGAGGAACTCAACAAGTTCGCGGGTTTAAGAAAAAGGGAAAAGATAACAACATTGTGTTTGAACAGTTGAATTATGGAAAAGAAATTCTAGGGGTTGATCCAAAAATGGCAGTTAGGAGCTATATGGATCTTAAAAATGAGCCAAATAGTGTTTACTATAAGCAAACAAAAAATGTTTCAACAAGTTGCGTTCCAACCTATAGCGGTGATTATCAATCAATAAGTTATGCAGGTTATAAAAACAAATATGGAGTTGATCCGCAAGGATTTTTCCCTTACTTGATTACTCAAAGCACCGTTTCAAGCATTTCGGACATTAATAAAGATGGAACCAAGTTAAAGTTTACATTTAATTTAAATACCACAACGGCAGTAGGTAATTATAAGATAAATATGAAAGCAATGAGCGGTGAACAAGCGGACAAATTTAATTTTATAAAAGTAACATTTGAGTTTGATGGGGCAGTGTTAACAAATTCAAGATGTTATGAACAGTACACAATCGTTAAAGGTGTAACGGTAACAGCAACTGGTGATTTGAAAGAAAGTTATAGAATCACAAATGGTGCAACAGTTGTTGCAAAAGTATAAAATATTAGTTGAGAAGTTTGAATATAACTTCAACTTCTCAACCAAATAAATTGATAAAAAGTCTTTATTTTTTGAATAAAGTGTGTTATAATTTATATATATGGGGAAAAATGGAATTTTCTAATGTTTCATATATATAAAAGTGTGGAAATATGAAGAAAAGAATAATCAATTTAATTTTTAGTATAATAGCGGTAATTATTTGTTGTGTTGCTTTTATCCCAACAAAAGTTTTTGCATCGCAAAGTAAAGTTTTAGAGTTAACAAATAAAGGTGTTTATAATTTATTTAGCGATGGATTGAATGGTGCGAGCGGGACAAATGATTTTTTTAATCACAAAACTGATGCACAATCATATGCCTCATATAATAAATCAAATTCAAATGAAATTATTTATATTTCATCAAGTGCGTGTTCCACAGCGTGTGAGTGTAACGCCGATTTTGTTTCAATCATGAAATTAAGTGATGAATTATATACATTAGCTCAAAATGGCATAATTTCAATTAAGGCATTTGCAAATTTTTGTTCTCCATCGGAGTCGGATAAAGACAATCCAGAAAAAATAACAATGAAATTATACTCATTTTCAAATTGTGATGAAAGTGACTTGTCTATGGATGGCTTAAGTGAAGAACTTGCTTATGCGGATGTTTCAAACACTCAAACCTCATATGCATCAAGTGATTATTCACTATCATTAAATGGAATTTCTGGGAAATATATTGCATTGAGATTTACTTCTAAATACTCAAAGGCAAAACCGGGATTCTTAGGTGTTGTTGGTACTAGTTACAACACAATGAAAGTTAAAAATCCTAGGATTGAAATTGTTTATAAATCGTATACTGTTTCTGATAATATGGGAACGATAAATGATTCATATGATTATGGAGATTCAATATCACTTAATATTCCACAAAAGGCAGGTTATGAATTTAATAAAGTCCTAGTTAATGGAATAGAGAGTGAAGTTCAAGGTGATAAATTAAACTTTATCGTTGAAGGAAACACCAATATTGAGTTCTTGTATAGAAAAATACTAGCAATCAACATTGTTGAAAATTATTACTATAATTTTGGAAATGCTATTGATCTTGCTTATGATTTGGAGCAAAATGTTCAATTCGAATATTTTAAAAATGGAAATAGAGTTGAGGCGATTTCGGAGTTAGGTGAGTATCTGGTTAAGTATTATTATATTGATGATAACTATGTTTTAAGCGGTGAAACAAAAGTGTTTGTTAACCCAATCAAATACACTGATTTAAGTGTTAATAAACAAGAATTTACATATGATGGAACTGAGAAAACTTTAAGCATTAACAACCCAAAAGAATTAAATCTTGAAACCACAATTATGAAAGATGGAGTTGTTGTTTCGCCGATTGATGCGGGTTCTTACACATATATAATTAAATGCGCGGAATATGGATACACGGCCGAGATTTCAGGTGAGTTTACAATTAATCCTAAAGAGGTTTCTTTAAGCTTTGAGAATGAATATAACAAAGAATATGATGGCTCGGCTTTTGAAATTATTGATGAAAAAGAGTATGAATATGAAATAATATTCAAACAAGATGGTGTTGTTGTAAACCCTGTAAATGCTGGTTTTTACACTTGCGAAATAAAATTGTTAGATAAAAATTATAAAACCAGCCAAGTATTCAACTTAGAAATTACTAAAAGAATAATAAGAATCGTTGCAAACACAAATAGTCAAGTTTATGGCGATAGTGCTTGTAGCCTTTCATATAGCATCATAAACGGAATTGAAGGCGTTGAATATAGTGTTTCAATCTGTTGTAATGTTGAGCAAAATGTTGGAGTTTACGATATTTACTTTGAAAATAAATTAGAAAACACTAACAATGTTGAATATATTTATGAAAATGCTTTATATTTTGTAAATCCTAAAAAATTAGTGGTTATTCCAGAAGCGAACCAATATAAAATGTTTGGTGAAGAAGATAAGCCATTTTTGTATAGTTTTTCTGGTTTAATAGATGGTGATATAATTTCAGGCGAAATATCAAGGGAACAAGGTGAAAGTGCCGGTAATTATTTGTTCACACTTGGAACTTTATCAAATCCAAATTACAACATTGAAATCAAAAACGAATACTATAAAATTTTGCCACAAAGATTGATAATAAAAGCTAAAAATTATCAAAAGGTTTATGGCGATGAAGATCCTGAAAAACTAGAATTTGAAATAATTTACCCATTAAATGTTAGCATTGATTTATCTGGTGAACTTTGTAGAGAAGAAGGGGAAGATGTTGGCAGTTATAGAATAAAGTTAGGTTCTTTACAAAACAAAAACTATAACATAGTTTTTGTTGGTGCGAAATTTGAAATAACCCCAAAAGATGCTTTTGTGTTTATCAATAACTCAACTAAGTATTATTCAGATGAAGATAATTTAACCTACACCTGTGAGGGGTTAATAAATGGAGATTCTTTAAGTGGTAACTTATCAAGAGTCAGAGGCGAAAATGTTGGAAAATATGAACTTAATTATGGTTCGTTAAATAATAAAAATTACAACTTAATTTTCGAAACAAATCTTAAAAAATATTTAACTATTCAACCAAAGAAAGTTACCATAACTGCAACTAATATTGAAAAAGTGTATGGCGATGCTGATAAAGAATTGTTATTTACTTCTAACATTGAAATTGATAAAACTCAAATAGAAGGTAAATTGTCAAGAGTTAAGGGCGAAAATGTTGGAAGTTATGCGATTGAAATGGGAAGCTTATCAAGTTTAAACTATAGCATTGAGTTTATCCCTGGTGCTTTTAAAATCAATCCTAGGGAAATAGTTATTTCAACTCAAAATTATTCAAAAAAGTATGGGGAAAAGGATCCATTTGTTGATTATAAAATAAATGGAATCGTGAAAAATGACCAAGTTGAAGTTGAAATTTTAAGAGAGCAATGTGAAAATGTTGGTAAATATAACTTTCAAATAGGTGCCATTTCTAATGAGAATTATATTGCAAAATTTGATAACGAGTATTGTTTAAGCATTGAGAAAATTGAGCCTATAGTTGTTCTTAATGATGTTGAAGTTAATTATAACGGTGAAGCATTTGAATATGAGTTTAATGGCTTAGACCTTGATTTTAAATTTACTATAAATGGGAAAGAAGAAGAACCTATTAATGCTGGCGAGTATGAATTTTATGCAGAGTTTATTGGTGATGAAAACTTTCTTCCAACAATTTCAAATACTGCTAAATTAACTATTAAAAAATTAATTCTTCCTGTAACTATAACATACACTTCATTCATTTATGATGGAAATATTCATGAACCAATTTACATCTGTGAAGATAGTGGTGTTGAATTAAATATTGTGTTTGGGGATAGTGATCCATCAACAATCGGAACCCATGCGTTTAAATTAATTCCTTCAAATGAAAACTATGAAAATATTGAAGGTGAAATCACAATTATTGAAGAAGTTCAAACCGCGATTGTGAATGGTGTGTCGATGCAAATAATTGAGGGAAATGTTTCTGCTGATGCAAAAGATAAAATTAACATTTCAGTTTCAAATATAAGTAGTAGTATAGCAGGGTTTAAATTGCCAATTTCAAATAAAAAGGTTATAAAAGCTTTTAAAACTGATTATAACAATACCGTTCAAGCATCTAAATTTATGCTTCAAATCGATGCTGAAAACTTGAATGGAAGTGAAATTCAAATCTTTGCAATAGATGCCAATAATAACCTAATTGAGGTTCAATATGAAATAATAGATGGGAAAATGGTTTTTGAAACAAACAATGCAAATTTAACGTATATTATCACTGAATTTGCACAAAATTCACTTTCAATATATCAAATATTTATAATAATTGCAGTTATAGCATTCTCAATTTACATTTATTTCATAACAAGAAAATTTAACAAAAAAGTTAAGCAAAAAAGATAATATTTTTAAAGCATATTTTTTTAATAATATGCTTTTTTTATTTAGTAAGCGCTTGTAATTATTTGTTAAAAAATGTTGTGATATGATATAATTTGTATTAATTAGATTATATTATATATACTAAATATATATGGAAGGAGACTTATGAAAAAAATATTATCTTCTTTATTTATTTTAATGATGATTTTTAGTTTTCCTTTGTTGTTAACTTCGTGTGGTAAAACAAATGGAAATTCTTTTACTATATCATATTTAGTGGAAAGCGGAATTCAAGGGGAAGCACCAAGCGATGTTAAAGATATTAAGGCTGGAGCGGAAGTTGAATTAAACTCTGGTGATGGATTATCAAAAGATAATTATCATTTTGTTGGTTGGAAATATCATGAAGTTATTTATTCACCAAATGAAAAGTTTATCATGCCTAATTCAAATGTTCAATTTGTGGCAATATTTGAATTGAATATGCACACAATTTCAGTTTTAAATGGCTTTATTTCCAAGGTTGATTCGGTGGATTGTGAGAGCACTACCACTGGGGAATATTACTATGGTAAAATGATTACTGTTATGCCTAATGAAACAATTGGTAAAAAATTTGTAAGTTGGGTAAATCAAACTGGTGAAATTTTATCAACAGAAAGAGAATATGAATTTGAATTAAAATCTAACTTGACAATAATTGCTAATTTTAAAGATTTAAATAAAATAGAAGTTATTAATGGTTCAATTAAAAAGATAAACAATATTGAGCAATCGGAAAATACAACATTAAGCTATTTTGATGATAATGAAAGCATAGTGGTTGTTGCTAATGAGGCACCAATCGGAAAAGTGTTTGACCATTGGGAAACTAATTTAGGTTTAACTTACTCAAATTCAGAGCAACTAATAGAGAATATTTCTGAAAATATTGTGTTAACAGCTGTTTTTGATGATGTTAAAGTAATCGGCATTGAATTGGTTGAGAATAAAACTTATGAATATTTATTAAACGATGAGTTTAATTCTAATGATGTGAAAATTAAGATTTTACACAACGATCATAGCATGGACCAAATCCTAAGTGTTTCATTAGGAATGGTGGAGGGCTTTTCAACAGCTGTTGCAATTGATAACGGATTAGCAAAGATAAATTATATTGATTCAAACAACAACATGTTTTCATTAAATTTCAATTACAAAGTTTATCAAACTTATTTACTAATAGTAGAAAATGGTTGCATAACTAAAATAGATGATATTGAAATAGAAAATGTTTCAAATAAACAAATAAAGATTGGTTCAAGAGTTGAAGTAGAAGTTGTTGAAAACTATGATTCGCTTTATAGGTTTTTTGCTGGTTGGAGTTTGGATAATGGAGCAACAATAATTTCAGATAAAAAAATATATTCTTTTGTGTTTGAAAACGAGACAAACATTGTTGCTGTTATAAAAGATATAATCTTGATAGATTATTCTTTAGTTGTTGAATCAAATGCAAAGCTTGAATACTATCAAAATTACGATTTAGAATTTAATTGTGATAACATTTTTTTAAATTTACTATTTAATAATGGGGCAACTGATTCTATTAATTTAGATTCTATAATGATAAAGAATTTCAAAACATCAAATGCGGGTGAGTTTGAATTAATAGTTAGTTATCAAAACATAGAAAAGTATTTGAAATATAATGTGATAGAAACTGAAATATTATCAAAAAGTTTAGTGTTGCCAAAAACTGAATTTAAAACACACGAAAGTGTTGATGAACTGAATGCAACTTTAACTTTAATGTTTAAAGATTTAGGTGAAAAAGTTTTTATAATTAGTTTAAATAAACTTATAAACACAACATCGCCTGGAAATAAAACAGAAACTTATAGATTTAATGATTCTGTTGAAGTTGAGTATTCATATAAAATTAATCAGTCTTATTTAGTTCAATTGTATAATGGTTATATTTCAAAGATTAACGATGAAGATGTTGAAGCCCAAATAACATATGGCAATTTTTTAGCAGGAACTAAACTTGAAATAGTGGCAAACACAAATGAAGATGAAAGTAAAGAATTTGATGGTTGGTATGGTTTTAATAACAAAGTTTCTGAATCAACATATATTATTGAAAATTTATCTCAAGATTTAACTTTATCTGCTGTTTATGTTTCATTAAAAATCAATAACTTAGAAATTGTGGCAATTAATAGTGATGAACCAATAAAAAGAAATTACTTTTATGGCGAAACATTTGATGTGTCAAATATGCAATTTAAGGTTACTTTATCAAATGGGAAGGTGGAATATAAGAGTGTAAATTCCGAATTGATACAAGATTTTTCAACTGAAATCATAGGAAATAGTTTCAATGCTAAGATTTATTATAAGGGAAGTTATTTTGTTGAATACACTTACAATGTTTATCCAATAAATATCCAAAAGATTTCAATAGCTGAAACAAACTATAAAAAAGTTTATATAATTGGAGAAGAAATTGATTTAACAGAATTATATATTCAAGTTTTATGGTTAAAAAATGGTGTTTTGGAAACTTCGATGGTGAAAGTTGAAAATTCAATGTTTAATTCTAGTGATTTTACTACTGATAATTCAACATATAAACTATCAAAAAATAATTTAACCATTTCATATTTGGATAAAACTTGCATACTTGAATATGATGTTAGAAATGAGTTTACTTTATATATTATAAATGGTGTAATTATCAGTGTTGATGGTGTTTCTTATAGCAACACAGAAGGAAAGTTTATTGAGGGAGCAAATATCGTTGTTGTAGCACAAAATCCAAATAACAACACGTATTTTGAGTGCTGGAAAGATTCAATTTCAAACATTATTTTATCAAATAATGAAGAGTATTCTTTTGTATTAGAAAATGAAATGAAAATAACAGCTGAATTTGAAACTGATTCAATTGAATCAATTTCATTGAATGAAAACTATACTAAAACATATTTTCAAAATGACCAAATTGATATTGAACATATGAGCCTTAAAGTAATATATAAATCTGGCCGAATAATTGAAAATGTGCCTATTCAATTTGAAATGATTTCAGGCTTTTCAACTGAAGAAGTAGGAACAAATCTAGTTGCAACAATCAATTACATCGATGCAAACAATAATGAAAAATCGCTTGGTTTTCAATTTGATGTTTTAAAAAAGGTTTCAAAACTACAAATTTCATCTTCAAGAATTGAATATTTTAAAAATACTAACACAGAAATTATAAAAAACAACTTAATATTTAAAGTTGTATATAGCGATAAAAGTGAAGTGGAAATTAATTTAAACGAAGTTAATGTTTCTGATTTTTCAACAAATGAAATTGGAGATGTTGTTATTCAGGCATCTTATAGCGAAAATGGTGTCACTTGCATTGGTAATTTACAAATATTAATAATTAACCCACCATCTATTGCAAAAGCTACTATCACCCAATTTGAACGAAAATCAGCTAATTTATGCATTGTTTCAGCTGTAAATAGTGATGAAAATTTTGATGGCTTTAATATTTGGATTAATGGTGAAAAATACAATAATGAATTATTGGCTAGAATTGAAAATTATGAAATAAATCATATATCTGAGATAATGTTAATTGAAATAGAATCTGTTCCAATAGATGATAATAATTATTCTTCTTCACAAACTGAAATAAATTTTGACAATGGTCAATTTAATGACTTGCTTGAGGTCATAAATAATATATCAACTATTCAAAACTTTTTAGTGAATGTTTCAAGTGAAGATTATAGTGCTATTTATGGCTATAATGAATCAATGTCATACACAAAAACTATTTCAAATGAAAATATTGTTGAAGAGGCCTTTGAAAATAAAAACAACTTAGTTTACTTCTATCAAAATAACAATAATAATAAATCTATTTATTTTGTTAATTCAATTCAAACTCAAAACTTGTTTGATATCCTTATCTGTGAAGGTATTCTAACTCCATTTATGAATGGAGATAACCCAATTTTATCATCTGAGTTTAACTATTTTTATAAAATATCAAACGAAAACGAGTTAACTTTTGTTGGTGAATACGACAATGAAAATTATAGATATTTAGCAAACTTTGTAATTAAAAATAATCAATTGATGTCAATTAGTGTTCAAAAGTCACAACTTGTTAATAATAGCTATTTGATTGAACTAAATAAGAATGTGAATATTGATTACGCGTTCAACGGGGTGGACTTAGTTTATGACAACAATGATTTTGTTAAAGTTAAATTAACACTTGATGAAGGTGACACAGCTGTTGGAAACTATACATTAACTCAATCATTAGAGTTTGTTAAAGGCGAAGTGGTTACAATAACATCAGGTAAAAATATTGAGAAAAAATGTTTTTCACATTGGATTATTGGCGATGAAACTAGTGCGTTAAACCCACTTGTTCTAACAATTGAGGATAATTTAACAGTTAATTCGGTTTATAAAGAATCAATAATACTTGAGGTGTCGGTTGAGTTTGAGGATTATATTATTCTCGACTTATTTAATGGGAAAAATGAATATTGCGAAAATGTTCTCTTCTATTTTAATTTACCAGAGAATAAGGGGTTAGTTAATGATAATCAAATAAGTTTAGTTTTCAAGGATTCTATTGGCAATGAATATGAATTTGAATATAAATTCATTCAAGGAGAATATAACTTTATAAATGTGACCGAGTTATTAAGCAATGAAGATTTCAAAAATTTAATCAATCAATATGGAAACAAGTGCTTGATATCTCTTAAATTACAGGACTTATACAAATTAATTATTTCAAGACCAATAGATGAAGAGACTATTGGAGAAGATATTGAATTAGAAAAAGAATATTTTAAAACAGGTGAGAAATTTGTATTGCCAAATAATCCATATCATATAAACGGAAAAGTTTTTAAAGGTTGGAGTGATGGTGTTAATGTTTATCAACCAAATGATGAGGTTGTATTTGAAAATAGCAATATAATTTTAACGCCAGTTTTTGAAGATGCTGTGTTTGAAAATAAAGTGGTTGTAACTTTTATAAACACACAAGATAACTCAATATATTTAACATATGAAATAGAATCTGGCGATACAATTATTCCACAATATGATTTGCAAGCTGAGGGGTTTGCTTTAAGTTATTGGTATGAAGATGGTGCAACTATTCCATTTAACTTTAATAACGGTATATTGGAGAATAAAACTCTTCTAACTCAATGGGTGAATGCGTTTGGAGTTGAATATTCACTTAGTTCAGATAAAAGCTATGCAACTGTTGTGAATGGAAGGAATATGACTAGTGTTAAGGAAGTCGTTAACGGAAAAGAATTTAGTGTGGGGTATCTATTAAGTTATTATCTAGGCAGAAAAGTAACTGGTATCGATGATTATGCATTTTATAATTATGATGGAGATGTTAATGTAATTATTAATAACACTATTGAAGACATTGGAAATTATAGCTTTGCAAAAAGGCAAACAAACAATGTTGATTATTCTATAATTGGTTTTGTTGGTGGTATTAGTAACGGACAATTTAAGTATAATACATCAATTCAATCAATAGGCAACTATGCGTTTGCTTATCAATATTATTTTTCAATATTTAACTTTAGTGATTTGTTAAACTTAAAAACAATTGGTGATTATGCATTTGCTAATGCGAAAATTGCAACTTTGGAAATAATGCCAAGTGTTTCTTATATCGGAAAATTTGCTTTTGCAAATTCAACTATATATAATTTAAAATTTTACCAAGGTGGCAGTGGACTTGAAATAGATGATTACGCATTCTATAATGCTTTACTTAATTTTGGTAATATTGGCTCAAACATTAATAATGGTGGATTAGTTAACACGGGTTATGATAACCAAGGAAATCAATTGGTGGCAAAAAATGAGACTAACGGAAGTTATCAAATTTATCTTCCTCTTCAAACAAAATCAGTTGGTAAGTGTGCATTTATGCAATATTGTTATCAAGGATATTCTTCCGGAATAAAGTCTATAACTTTCTATAATTCAATTACTAACATAGGTGAGGGTGCCTTTAGTATTGAAGGACTTGAAGAATTATCAATACTCGCGTTCAATGGATCAGGGACTACTGAAATAGTTAATAAAACCCAAAACAACAAATACTATTTTAATGGTTACGCGTTATATGAAATGGAAAATGATATTCCAGTGAAACTTTTGCTTGTTGTTGCTAAAAATAATAATGAGTTTAGTAACAATACTTATGAAATTCCAAATACTGTGCAAAAAATAGGAGTTTTTGCTATGCTTGGAAATGAGGGTGGAAATATTCAAAAGGTCGTTATTCCGGCAAGTGTTCAAAGCATAGGTTATGGGGCTTTTGTAACTCATTTGCAAAATGATGAAGAACAATCATTAGCAGGAGCGTATGAATTTGTTTTTGAAGGTGACCTACCAAGTATTATTAAAGATGGTGAACAAACAAGAAGGTATTATGACTTGTTTGCATTAAATCAAAATCTTAAGGTTTATATTAAGTATTCGTCTATAAATAATATTGGAAATTTTGATTTTGTAAACTATGTTATTTTTAGTGCAGAATATCAAGGCGTTGAGTTTGAAAAAGAAGTTTTGTTATCAAACGGAACGACTTTAGAAAAATATAAATTGATCTGGTATGAAAATAAAGATTTAACTGATATAGCAGAAACATTCGTGCCAAATTTAACTTATTATGCAATAATTGGAGAAAAGGTTAGTGGATAACTTTGAGATAGTTAAAAATATTGAAGTATTAAGGCTTGGGAATAATGCTGAAGGAGTGGCAACTATTAATGGGAAAATAGCTTTCATTCCTTTTGCCTTGCCAAGTGAAAATGTAGATGCAAAACTTGTAAAAGAGAATAAATCATATTCTAATTATAAATTAATTAATATCAATAAAAAAAGTGATAATAGGATTATGAGTATTTGCCCATATTATGAGGAATGCGGTGGTTGTGAGTTGCAACATTTAAATTATCAAAAATCATTACTTTTCAAAGAACAGAATTTACAAAATAATTTAAATAAAATCGCAAAATTAGTTGTTGATGTCAAGCCTGCTGTTCCATCTTTGCAAAAATATAACTATAGGAATAAGTGCTCATTTCCAGTTGTAAAAATAAATAATAAAACTATTATTGGTTATTATAGAAAAAACTCAAAAGAAATTGTTGAAGTTGAAGAATGCGCGATTGCAAAGTATGAGATAAATGAAGCATATTCATTTGTTAAAAGATTTGTTGAGATGAATAATTTGGGATATGATTATTATAGTAAATCAGGATATATCAAGCATATTGTTATTAGAGTTTTAAATAATCACATTCAAATTGTTTTGGTAAGTAAATATGAGAATATTCCAAATCTTATGGAACTTGTTAACTTACTTAATGAAAATTTTCAGTGCTATAGTTTATTTATTAATGTTAATAAAATTGATAATGGCGAAATATTTTCTGAAAACTTCAAATTAATAACAGGAGAGGCGGAAATATTAACGTGCGAATTTGGTGTACATTATTTTATTAGCCCATATTCTTTTTTGCAAATAAATGATTACATAAAAGAAAAGATATATTCAGATATTTTAAATGAAATATCAAAAGATGCAGTGGTTATTGATGCGTATAGTGGAAGCGGGCTTTTATCGGCTATTATGGCTAAAAAAGCAACGAAAGTGTTTGGAATCGAAATCAATAAGAGTGCATCATTAAATGCTAATAAGCTAAAAGAATATAATAATATCGCAAATCTATTTAACATAAATGGAAATTGTGCTGTTGAGTTGCCAAGATTAATTAATAAATTAAAAATCGAATATAATAATATTAATATTGTTGTTGATCCCGCCAGAAATGGTTGTGATGAAAACTCATTAAATTCAATATGTGAAAGTGGTGCAAAAAAGCTTATATATCTTTCTTGTAATCCATCAACTTTAGCTAGAGACTTGATTATTTTATCAAAATGTTATAATATAATTAGCGTTCAACCATATGATATGTTTCCTCAAACATCAAATTTAGAAACATTGGTCATTATGCAAAAGAAGGGTTAATATGACAGAATATGAAATGTTAAGATATTTGCAAAATTATGATGAAGATATAAAATTATATGATTTCACCGTTGATGAACTAAATTCATTGGGTGGTGAAGTTGAAAATTATGAAAAATATAAAGAAAAGTATTTTGAATTTTATGATGATGTTAAATCTCCATCATTAAAAAAGCAAGATTGGTAGAAAAAATAAAAACACTTCAATTTAAACAACATGATTTAATTAATTGTTTAATTTGAAGTGTTTTTTATTTTTTAGATAGTAGGTGATAATATAATTGTACAATATGAATATTTATACAGTTATTGTAATAAATATAATTTTCTTTTCAATTTCTTATTATATATAATATAATATATTTTAAGTATTATATACATAATATAAAGGCTTTAAGTGGAATTTGATATAATTATTGGTTTATAAACAAAACAACTAATCTATATTAATGTTGCCATCAAACTTAGGAATATAGCAAGTGTCTGCACTTTCTTTTTCTTGAAAAAATCCATTTTCAAATCCAAGATTTAATGCGTGACTTTTAACCGCTTTGTATTCGAGTGGTCTAATTTTTCTTCCAATAAGTTTATTATCAATAGCCTTATAATATGGAATGTATTGATTCATAATACTAATATATGTTTTATTACCTAAGTGTGATGCAATCCAGTCAAGAACATTGAATGAATCTTGCACGCAATTAGGCATAACTAAATGTCGAATTATTAAACCTTTTTTCATGATTTCGTTTTCAATGATATCACTTGGTTGATTTTTTCTCATTTGAATTATAGATTTTGAGGCATATTTAAAATAATCTCTTGCACCACTAAATTCAAGTGATAATTTCTCATCATAATATTTCAAATCACAAAGATAGATATCAACATAGTCCTTTAGCATTGAAAGAGTTTCTGGTTTTTCGTAGCCATTTGAATTCCAAACAATTGGAATGTTTGGTTTATAAATCTTTAGAGCTTCAATTATTTGAGAAGTGTATTGAGTAGGGGAAACTAAATTGATATTGGAAACTTTTTTCTTTTCTAAATCCTTGAAAATATTCACTAAGTCTGATATTTCGTATTCTTTTCCGAATCCTTTTGAACTTATCTCATAATTTTGGCAAAAAATACATTTTAAATTGCAATTAGAAAAAAATATGGCACCGCTACCATTTTCACCCGAAATAATTGGTTCTTCCCAAAAATGTCTCATAACCTTTGCTATTTTGATTTTATTAGTGGAAGAGCAATATCCCATCTTATTTATTCTATCTATTTTGCAATTCCTAGGGCAAATATCACATAAATTTTTCATATTTTTATTGTAATATTTAAAGTTAAAAATGTAAATATAATTATAAAAAAAATTAAAATAGAATTTAAAATAAAAAAAATTTTGTAATTTTACTTA
>JBNMHL010000017.1:0-24171 GCA_050872745.1 Clostridiales bacterium
AAAACAAGTAAACTTTTTTATTTACAAATTGTTTTTTTTGAAGTGCTTAAATTCAAAAAACTAAAATTTTTATACAATTTTATACAATTTACAACAATTCTATACATTTAGGGTGAACTTTTTTTATAAAAAGTCACATAAATTTGCAAAAAGTTATTTACACAACTCAATTTTTTTGTTAGTCTTGTAAGCGTGTTAAGTTTAATTGAAAAGGAGAAGAAAATGGACAAGACAACATTTCTAGTTTTAGAGCAAGATGAAAAAAATGGAAAGGAGTTGGAAAAGATTTTATCAAAAGAAGAAAGTTTTGTTGTTGATAAAATCTTCACTGATGCTGATAAGGCATTAGATTATCTCAAGTACAACAAGGTGGATGTTGTGCTAACAGAGATAGTGTTAAAAGGAACCGATGGGTTAACATTTGTGGAGAACCTAAAGAAGATGAATATCGACTCAAGCACTAAGGTTGTGGTCGAAACTCATTTGAGTGGGGACGGGTTTGTTCAACGCGCATTTAATATCGGTGTTGATTACTACATAATTAAGCCATATGATTCAAATGTTATTATTCAAAGAATTAAAGATTTATTAAGTGATGGTGAGTCAAGCAAAAAAGATCTTATAAGAAAGGACAATAACATTCAGCCAACACCTCATAGTGTTTCATCAATCAAAAACAAACAACTTGAGTTAAAGATAACTAATATCTTTATAACTGTTGGAATTCCAGCACACATCAAGGGTTATCAATTCTTAAGGGAAGCTATTAAGATGGCTATTGAAAATCCTGAAATCATTAATAGCATAACTAAAAAACTTTATCCTAGCATAGCAGAAAGATTCGAAACAAGCGCAAGTAAAGTTGAAAGAGCCATTCGCCATGCAATTGAAGTTGCATGGAATAGGGGTAAGATTGAAAACATAAACAATTTATTCGGAATAAAAGTTTATGGAAATAATGAAAAACCAACAAATGGTGAATTTATTGCTTTAGTTGCTGATAAGATGCTTATCGAAGGAGCTTAAGATTATCACATTTTTATTGTATATTTTCATATAAAATATGTATGGAAAGTTTCACATCTTATGAAATTAATAAAGAAAATTTATTATTCAATGTTGATAAAGTTCATCGAATAATCCCACATAATTGCCTATTGTGTTCCGTTGTGAAAGCTGATGCATATGGGTTGGGAATGGAAGCTATTAGCGGAATTATAGATAACTATGTTGATTATTTTGCAGTTGCAAATATCAATGAAGCCAAAACGTTAAGAAAGTGTACTCAAAAAAAGATTTTAATACTATCCCCAATAGTATTAGACAATCTTGATTGGTGTGTTAAAAACAATATAGAACTCACCGTGTCTTCATTATCACAAGCACAGTATATTGTTAAAAACACGAGTAAAAAAGTAAAGATACATATAAAAATAAACACTGGTTTAAATAGGTACGGATTTTCAAGTGTTAGGGAATTAAAACAAGCTTTAATATATCTAAAAAATTGTGAAAATGTTGAAATAGTCGGGGTTTTTACCCATTTCGCAACCAAAAATGAGTGTGTTGAGTTTATTGAAAAGCAATTTAAAAAGTTTAAAGAAGTGTTAAAATTGTGTAAATTAAATAATGCAATAATACATTGTGCAAGCAGTTATCAAACTACTAATTTAACTAAGTATTATTGCGATATGGTGCGAATTGGAATTTCACTTTATGGGTTGACCAGAAATGCAAAGTCTTTAGGGTTTAAACCTGTTTTGGAAATTAAGAGTTTAATCACGGAAATTCATGATATTAAAGCTGGTGAATCTGTTGGCTATTCAAGAACATTTATTGCTAAAAAAGCAATGAAAATTGGAGTTGTTCCAGTTGGGTATGCAGATGGATTTGCGGGAAAGTTGGGAAATAATTTTAGTGTTTTGGTTAATGATAAGTGGTGTAAAGTGGTGGGAAAAGTTGGAATGGATTGCTTTATGGTTGATTTAAGCAACTGTGGCAATGTGTATGTTGGTAGTCAGGTTGTTTTGCTAGGGAGAGCAGAGCAAAAAACTATCACTTTGCAACATTATGCAAAAGTTCTAAAAATAAGCGAGTATGAAGTTTTGTTAAGTATGAAAAGTAAAAGAATGGAAACAATAATTGTTTAATTTAAAGTCTTTAACCGGAAACAATCCAATTTTATTGGATTGTTTTTTGCTTTATCAACAAAGAAAATAAGTTAAAATAATAATTAAATCTCTCAATTCAATTATTATTTGCTAAAAAGTTAAAATGTGTGCTATCATAACTATATGAGAGTAATTGCAGGTAAGTATAAATCATTAAAACTTAATAGTTTTGAAAGCGATGAAATAAGGCCAACCACAGATAAGGTTAAAGAGGCAGTGTTTAGTAAAATCCAATTTCAATTAAGAAATGCGAAATTTTTAGATTTATTTGGTGGCACAGGTGCTATTGGAATTGAAGCAATTAGTAGAGGGGCTGATGTTTATGTTTGTGATAAAAGTTCTAAAAGTTGTGCCATTATTAAAGATAATTATAAAAGAATAAATATTGAACCCAAACTAATCAATTGTGATTATATTAGAGCTATTGATAGATTTCAAAATCTAGGTATTAGATTTGATATTTGTTATTTAGATCCACCATACCACACATCTTTTGGAGTAGATGCAATTAATAGGATAGTGGATGGAAACATATTAAATAAAAACGGGCTTATAATATATGAGCATTTAAGAGAGTTACCATATAGTGCTAGTGATAAGGTGGAAGTGGTGACTAAAAAGGATTATGGCACGATTTCGGTGGAATATTTAAAGGTTAGAAACGATGTTTAAAGTAATAAATGTTAAAGAGAATCAACCAGAGTGTGAGTATGCTGTTTTTTTAGTTGAAAAAGAGATTGATTGTGCTCCAAAAGAAGATGTAGATGTGCTAATAGTTATTCACGGATATGGTTCTCATGGCGTGGGTGGAGCCATTAAAAATGAAGTTAGAATAAAACTAAAAGAATTGAAATCAAATGGGAAAATAACAGATTTTATTCCAGGAGAAATGTGGTCTGATTTGAACGAGTCAAAACGCGATATAACGCAAAAATATCCAAACTTAAGCATTAATAGTCAATTAGTAAATCTAAATTCAGGAATAACAATTGTTAAATTGTTTTAAAATCTCCTAAGTTTTATTGTAATCTAATATCAATATAAAATATTATTTATTTTTAATATGATAGTTGACAATTGTTATTTTTTATGATAAAATTCGCATTGTACCACATAAAATGGGCAACTAAGTATTTTTTTAAAAAATCGCCTTTGTTTAGTGAGTCTGGTTAGAGGAGGGAATAAGATGTACGCTATAATTCAAACAGGTGGCAAACAATATAAAGTTTCTGAAAATGATGTTGTTAAAGTTGAGAAATTAGATGCTCAAGTTGGCGATAAAGTTGCTTTAGATGTTGTTATGCTTGTTAACGATAATGAAGTTGTTTGTGGAAATCCACTTGTTCAAGGAAAAACTGTTGAAGCAGAAGTTGTTGAGCAAGGAAAAGAAGATAAAGTCGTTGTTTTCAAATATAAAGCTAAGAAAAATTATAGAAGAAAACAAGGTCACAGACAACCATACACAGCATTAAAAATTGTTACTATTAAATAGTGAGAAATTATGACTAATATAATTTTTTATAAAAATAACCTTGGTGATTATATAGGTTTTGAATGTTCTGGTCACACTGGATTTGGTGAATATGGAAACGATATTCTTTGTGCGAGTGTTTCGGCAATTGCTCAAACTGCGGTGCTAGGAGTTCAAAACATAGTCGGGTTAAAAAAAACGATAGTAACAAAAAACGATGTTGATGGTTACTTAAAACTTGAAATATCTAAAAACATTTCCTCAGAGTTATTAGAAAAATGTTCTATCATTGTAGAAACAGCTTATCTTGGATTAAAGGATTTGGAAAGTGGATATTCAAGTTACATTAAAATAGAGGAGAAAAGGTAATGTTTATTAATATTCAACTGTTTGCTCACAAAAAAGGTCAAGGAACAAGTAAGAACGGTCGTGATAGTGAAAGCAAAAGACTTGGTGTTAAAAGAGCCGATGGCCAAAAAGTTACTGCTGGTTCAATATTGATTCGCCAACGCGGAACTAAAGTTAACCCAGGAACTAATGTCGGTTGCGGAAAAGACCACACTTTATATGCCTTAAAAGATGGTGTTGTTAAATTTGAACAAGCATCAAAAACTAAGAAAAAAGTGAGCGTTTTATAATATAAAAGGTTAGGTTTACAAGTGTATTTGCTTGTAAACCTTTTATTATTTTATGGTAGATTTTAAAGAGATAAATGGTGGATTAGAAGTTAAAAATAACGATGATTTTAATATAAAGCATATTTTAGAGTGTGGGCAACTCTTTCGTTTTGAAAAAACGAGTTTTGGCTACTTAATATATGCTAAAAACCAAAAAGTGGAAGTTTATTGTCAAAAAGCCACAACAAAAATTTTTTGTAAAGATGTAAATTTTATTAAAAAATACTTTGATTTTGATTGTGATTATGCTAGAATAAAGGACGAACTAAGTAGTAAGTTCGCTTTAGATGATGCCATTAAATTTGGTCATGGAATTAGAATTTTAAACTCTGATCCTTTGGAAATGATAATATCATTTATTATTTCAGCAAATAATAATATTCCAAGGATTAAAAAAATTATTAATTCAATTTGTAAAATGTGTGGCTCATATTGTGAAACCTATTATGCTTTCCCAACATTAACTCAATTGGAAACCCTATCTGAAAATGATTTTAGGGCTATTGGATGTGGTTATAGAGCACCATATCTAGTTGAAACAATTAAGCAATTAAAATGCATTGATATTAATGAAATTAAAAATATGCCAACTAGTTTAGCTAGGAATGAGTTGTTAAAACTTAAAGGTGTTGGAAGAAAAGTGGCTGATTGTATTTTGCTTTTTGGCTTTCATAAAACTGATGTGTTTCCAGCTGATGTTTGGATAGTTAAGGTTTATAATGAATTAAATGGCACAAATTTACAAAAAGCAAGTGCTAAAAAAATAAGCGAATGGTTTGTTAATAAATTTGGTGAGTTATCAGGATTTGCTCAACAATATTTGTACTACGAAAGGATGTTTAGAAATAAGGAGATAAAATAATGGTTATTCAAAGTAAAAAAATTGCTCTTTTAGTGGACGTTGATAATGTGAGAATTGGTGGAGAAGCTTTTAACGAACTATATTCTAAATTAAGTGAGTTAGGAGATGTTGTTTATTGCAAGTTCTATGGTTATAACGATAGAAAGCATATTTATTTAAGTGATGCTATAGCTAAGTATGGTTATGAAACTGCACCATTTATGAGATTTAAGAAGAGATTTAGCCAATTAGATATTCGTTTGGTTGTTGATGCAATTAAATTAAACTACACAAAGCCAGAAATTGATACATTTTGTATTGTTGCCGGCGATGGTGATTTAATTCCTTGCCTAGTTGAATTAAAGAGTTGCGGTAAAACACTTATTGATGTTAACACATTATATCAAGAGTTAAACTATCATATGTTTGATGCTCATATCAATTTGATGAGTTTGTCAAAATCAGTTGAAGTTTATATTCCAAAGACTCGTAAAAAAACAGAAGGAAAATCATCTTCAGATACTAAATCTTCATCAACAAAGAAATCGGTTAAAACAACAACTACTAAAACTGAAGAATATATTCAAACTCCACAACAATCAGTTAGTGAAAATAATTCAAACTATAATGAACCTGAAGAATCTGATGAAAGCAGTTTAGCAGCAAATGAAGAATTGAGTGAAGCTTTAAGAGATATCACAACAAGATATGGTGAATTAGATTTTTCAAATGATTCAGATATGGATAAAAAAGTTAAATTGATAAGAGATATTGAAGTTTTAATTGAATCAGAAACTTCTAAAGGTGAGGGATTGGAAAGTCCAAATGCCGATGTTCGTCAAATTTTCATTGAATTACAAAACATTGTTGATGATATGAAAAACGCAATTTAATTAAAAAATTTTGGTGCAGTGTAGCACCAATTTTTTTTTTATAATTGCTTTAATTTATTATGAGATTTATAATAATAATGATATAATATTATCGAAAAATGGAATACCTTAATTTAATAAATAAATCAAAATGCTGATTTATTTTATTTTTTTGGAAGGTATTAATATGAGATTTTTATTAGCAAACACAGGTTTATATGTTGGGTTAATAATTGGAGTAATTTTATTAATTGCTCTAGGAATTTTTATTGGGCTTTTGCCTGTTAGCACATATTTTAGAGCACTGCTATCAAATGCTCATCTTTTTCCGCATAAATTAATTGGGATGAGATTGCGTAAAATCAATTATAATAAATTAGTTGATAACTATATAATTGCAAAGAAAGCTGGTGTTAAAATTGATATTAACGATTTGGAAACTCATTATATGGCTGGTGGCAATATAGATAAAGTTGTTGAAGCTTTAGTAACTGCTAAGGGTGCTAATATTCCGATAAGCATATCAACAGCGAAAGCAATTGATTTAGCAAATAGGGATATATTAAAAGCTGTGCAAAGTTGTGTTACTCCAGTCGTTATAACAAGCCCAGCTACGTGTGCTGTTGCAAGAGATGGTATTGAGCTTAAGGTTAAAGTTAGGGTTACTGTTAGAACAAATATTGAAAGGTTGATCGGTGGAGCCGGGGAAGACACTATTCTTGCTAGAATAGGTGAGGGCATAGTAACAACTGTGGGATCTGCAAACACTCATTCGCAAGTTTTAGAAAATCCCGATATAATCAGTAAAACAATTTTTAAAATGGGATTAGATAAAGGAACTGCTTTTGATATAATCTCAATTGATATTGCTGATGTTGATGTTGGCAAGAATATTGGTGCAAAACTTCTAGCGGAAAGGGCTGATGCTGATATGCAAATAGCAAATTCCAAAGCTGAGGAAAGAAGAGCAATGGCAATAGCTATTGAGCAGGAAATGAGAGCTAAAACTCAAGAAATGAAAGCAAGGCTTGTTGATGCAGAGTCTGAGGTGCCAAAGGCAATAAGTGTGGCGTTTAGATCAGGCCAATTAGGAGTTATGGATTATTATAGAATGCAAAACATAATTGCGGATACTTCTATGAGAAATTCACTAGGTGAAGGGAAAAAGATGGAAAACAATTAATAATTTTAAGGTGGAAATAATTTAAAGTTGGGAATTTTGGTGGAAAGTGTTTAGGTGGAAATAAATATTAAACACGAGGTATAAATAATGGTGAGTTATAGGTTTGAACTTACATTATTAATTATATTCTTAGCACTTTTAATTATCTTAAAATTAATTTTTAGGTTATCTTCAGATGGGAAAAAGGATCAACCAAAAAACGAAAAGGTAGAAAAGGTTAATGCGAAAGATGCGGATGATGCATTAAATATTACTAAAGCTGAGCCAATAACAACTTATATAGTTAATGATAAGTCTGATGTAGGGAAAAATAATTATAATAAAGATGCTGTGTTAGGAAATTATATGAATGATATTATGGTTATAAATGCACCCAATCCTAACAAGTCAAGCATTGATGGTGAATTGATTGCTTTGGATAAAGATCTTGAGCAAAAAACTAAAGAAGTGAAAAGGGTTTATGAGTTTGATGATAAAATTGTTGCTAAAAATGAGGACTTTGAAAATGCAAATTCAGATATATCTCAAAACGATTCAGCCATCATGGAAAATTTAGTTGAAATAGATTCGGGGAATACTAAAAATTCTAGGTTTATGAAAGAATATCGTGGATTGTCTAGAGAAATGAAAATATATCTAATTTCAAAAATTTTAGAGAGAAAAAGTGGAATGAGAGAGATGTAAAATACTAGTTATGGCTAGTATTTTTTTGTTGCGAATTATTTAAATAAATTCTATTAGTTTTATTATGAGCATATAATTTTTTGAGGTGAAAATATGCAAGGCTATCTTGATGAATTGTCAAAAATTATTAAAATGCCAATCGATGAAATATATAAAGAATATAAAATTATTTATATAGGTGGCAGAATAGTCGAAATTCTAAATTTTATTAAAATTCTTTGTTATTCTAATGAACAAATAGCATTAAAAGTGAAGAATAATGTTGTTAATATTGAAGGTTCAAAATTAAACATTAAAGAGCTAAGTAAAAAAGATATAGTTGTTAGTGGCAACATAAATAAAATATATCTATCAAAGGAAATGATTGATGAAAAAGATCACCGATAATTCTATAATCAAAATTGAGACTTCTGGGCTTAATTTCGAAAGATTTTTAAATAATCTGATTCAAAATAATATTACAATATCAAATGTGAAAAAAGAAGACAATATCGTTGTTTTTGAAACAAGTAAAAGCAACTTGCAAATATTAAAAAAGTGTGATAAATATCGTGAATATAAAGTGATAAAAACAAACGGTTTGGCCCATTTTATTGAATTTATCAAGAAACGAATTGCAATTTTTATTGGGATAATCATTGCAATAATACTTTTTTTTGCTAGTCAAACATTTACTTTTTCCATTAATATAATGGGAGTTGAAACTATAAATAAAGAGTTGATATATGAAAAATTAAAAGCGTTTGGTGTTGAAAAGTATGCAGTTGTTCATAGGACAAATAGTGAAATTGAAGACTATTTACAAAATGAGATTGAGCAAATAAGTATAGTTAGTGTTAATAAGGTTGGTACAACAATACTAATTAATATTAAAGAAAAGCTAGGTAATGTCCAGGAAGAAAAAGCTAATCTTATTGCACCAGAAAATATGTTAATAACAAACATTGAAGTATTTTCAGGAACAGCAAATGCGAAAGTTGGCGATGTTGTGAAAAAAGGTGATGTTTTGGTTTATGCATATATGTATGATGGCGCAGGAGAAATAGTTAATTGTGAACCTGTTGCTAACATTGATGCTGATTGTTGGTTTTCTCACACATATAATTTTAAAAACACTCAAATTGAAAAACATAAAACAGGTAAAACGCAGATTGTTGCAAATTATTTTTTAGGTAAAACTCCACTTACTAGCAATAAAAAAGAGTGCAAATTCGATATATTTGATGAATATGAAAAAACTTATTACATTTCTTCATTTTTGCTTCCTCTAAAAGTAAAAAAAGTGATATACTCAGAATTAGAAGAAATAGAAGTGTCTCATAACTTCGAAGAAGAAAAAGAAAAAATAATCTCTTCGTGTTATGAAAATGCTTTAAATAAAGTGCCACAAAACTATGTAGTTATAAATGAAGATGTTGTTATAACGCCAACATCTGATGGGTTTATAGTGGCGGTATACTTAAAATCAAATATTCAATTTAGGAGTTTTAATGATAAAAATTAACTTTAACAATAAAATGTTTACTAAAAGATATAGGCAGTGGATTGAAAGGTGCTATGCTAGCGCAGTTAAAACTTTAAAAATTGATAAAATTCCACTTGAAGTAAATATTGCATTTATTGGGAAAGCTCAAATAAAAAAATTGAATAACGAGTTTAGAAATACTGATAGGGTAACTGATGTTTTATCGTTTCCACAAATAATTATTGAAGATGTTTCAAGGCTAAGTGTTGAAAATTATCCGCATGATATTAATTTTGAAACAAATAATTTAATGCTTGGTGATTTATACATTTGTGTTAGTAAAGTTAAAAGCCAATCTGTTGAATATGGAACAGGTTTGGAAAGAGAGATGTGCTATATGGCAATTCACGGGCTATTGCATCTTTTAGGTTACGACCATATAGAACCAGAAGATAAAATCAAAATGCGAAATATGGAAGAAAAAATTCTTGGCAAGTTGCAAATAACAAGATAATTATTATTTTGAGTGAAAAAATAAATAGCAAGTGCTTTTTATTTTTTGTATTATAATTGCTAAAATATTAAAATATAGTTATACTACTCTTAAGGAGAAAAATATGAGTTTTAAATCAGGTTTTGTTGTTATTTTAGGGAAAGCTAATGCGGGAAAGAGTACACTATTAAACACTATCATAAAAGAAAAAGTTGCAATTGTGTCGCCCAAGCCACAAACAACTAGAAATAAAATATTAGGTATATTAAATGAGCCCGATTGTCAAATAATTTTTATAGACACACCTGGAATGCATAAATCTAAAAACAAGTTGGATGAATATATGCAAAAAAGTATCAACAATGCAAAACAAGATGTTGATGTGGTAGTTTTAATGGTAGATGGGAGTAAAAACTTTCGCCAAGATGATATTGATTTAATAAATTCATTTGATAGGGAAGATGTTAAAACAATTTTAGTTATAAGTAAGATAGATGAAAGTTCTTTTGAAAAATTGTATCCAAAATTACAGCAATTTAACGAATTAAAGTATATTAAGGATATTATTCCAATTTCTTCATATAAAAACAAAAACATTGATGTTTTAGTCCAAAAAATTAAGGAATACTTACCAGAGGGTGTGAAATATTTTGATGATGATATGTACACTGATAAATCGGTTAAATTTTTAGTTGCAGAGATAATTCGCGAAAAAATTCTTTGGTTGTTGCAAGATGAAGTTCCTCATGGAGTTGCTATTGATATACTAAAATTTAATGAGGGTGAGAATAGAGCTGAAATATCAGCTGATATTATATGCGAAAAGCAAAGTCATAAAGCAATTATAATAGGGAAAAATGGGGCTAAGATTAAGGAAATTGGCACAAAAAGTAGGCTTGAAATAGAGAAGCTACTAGATAAAAAAGTTAATTTAGATTTATTTGTGAAAGTGCGTGAAGATTGGCGAGATAATAACAGCTATGTTAAAGATTTGGGTTACGATATAAAACTAAGTGAGTAATGGAAGATTATAAAATAACAGGTATTGTTCTAAATTCAATAGATATTAATGAAAATGACAAATTGGTCACGATTTTTTCGTTAGAATTTGGGAAAGTTAAGGCAAAACTTAAGGGTGTTAAGTCTAGCAAAGCTAAACTAAAATATGCTGGTCAGCCATTTTGCTTTGCTGAGTTTGTATTGCAAAAAACTGGTGAGTTTTTTATTGTTACATCGGTAAATTTGATAGATAGTTTTTATGATTTAACATCTGATTATGATATATTTTGCAATGCATCAATAATGTTAAAAATATCAAATTTTGTTTTAAAACCAGCTATAGTTTCTGAAGAATATTTTTTGGCGCTAATAAAGTGTTTGAAATTTATAGCATACGATAATTTAAATTATAAGCAAGTGCTTTTAAAATTTTTCTTTAAGACTTTAGAATTTTGTGGGTTAAATCAAAGCACATCGGTCTGTTCAAATTGTGGAAAAACAATTTATAACAATTGCTATTTAAGTTTAAAAAACGGAAGTGTGCTATGTGATGATTGTTCAAATTTAAACTTAGACGTGTTGTTATCAAAGCAAGAGGTAGGATTTGTTTCACTAATTGCAAACTGCAATATTGACAAATTAGCATCAATTAAAACTCCAGAAAATGTGCTTACTAACTTATTTTCATATTATTCAAAAGTTATTGAATCATCACTTGAAATTAGTTTGAGATAAAATGTTGTAAGGTAAAATTTAAGGGAATAAGCGACTTCTTAATATTCAAATTTATATGTTAAATTACCTCAAATAGTGAACTATTTTAAGAATTTATTAGTAAAAATATTACACAATAAGGCGATAAATTAATCACCTTATTTTTTTAAATTATGATTTGTAAAAAAATTGTAAAATATTGATTTATTAGTTGCCAAAGTTCGCCAATAAATATATAATAACAATTGTTAAATAATAAATTAGGAGAAAAACAAATGGCAAAAAAATATGTTTATTTATTTAAAGAGGGCAATGCCACAATGAGAAATTTGCTTGGTGGTAAAGGCGCTAACCTTGCTCAAATGACAAGAATTGGCCTACCTGTTCCTCAAGGTTTCACTATCACAACAGAAGCCTGCAATAAGTACTATGAAGATGGCGAAAAACTATCTAATGATGTTCAAGCACAGATCTTTACAGCACTTGCTAAAACTGAGAAAATTACAGGAAAAACTCTTGGTGATGTTAAGAACCCATTGTTAGTATCAGTTAGATCTGGTGCTCGTGCTAGTATGCCTGGTATGATGGATACAATTCTTAACTTAGGTATCAACGATAAAGTTGTTGAAGGTTTAGCAGAATTAACAGGTAATAGAAGATTTGCTTACGATAGCTATAGAAGATTTATTCAAATGTTCTCAGATGTTGTTATGGAAATCGATAGATTAAACTTTGAAGCTGAAATGGATAAAATCAAAGAAGCTAAAGGTTACACAAAAGATACTGATTTAACAGAAGAAGATTTAGTTGTTCTTGTTAAGAAATTCAAAGAAGTTTATAAGAAACATAAAAAAGTAGATTTCCCACAAGATCCAATGGAACAATTAATGGAAGCTGTTAAAGCTGTATTCAGAAGCTGGAACAACGATAGAGCTATCACATACAGAAGAATGAATGATATCCCAAGTGCTTGGGGTACTGCTGTTAACGTTCAATGCATGGTATTTGGTAATATGGGAGAAGATTCAGGCACAGGCGTTGCTTTCACAAGAAACCCTGCAACTGGAGAAAATGAAGTATTTGGTGAATACTTAATGAACGCTCAAGGTGAGGACGTTGTTGCTGGTATCAGAACTCCAAGCCCTATTAAAGATCTTGAAACTCAAAATCCTGATGTTTATCGCCAATTTAAAGAAATTTGCGCTAAGCTTGAAGGCTTCTATAAAGATATGCAAGATATGGAATTTACTATTGAAAAAGGTAAATTATATATGCTTCAAACAAGAAATGGTAAGAGAACAGCTCCAGCTGCTTTAAGAATTGCTATCGATCTTGTTAAAGAAAAGAAAATCTCTAAAAAAGAAGCTTTATTAAAAATTGATCCTAGAAGCTTAGATGGATTGCTTCACCCAACATTTGTTGCTTCAGCAATCAAAAAAGCAAAGCCTGCTGCAAAAGGTTTGCCAGCTAGCCCAGGTGCTGGTTGTGGTGTTGTTGCTCTTAACCAAGAAGAAGCAATTAAATATGCTGAGAAGAAAATACCAACAATCCTAGTTAGAAATGAAACAAGCCCAGAAGATATTGAAGGTATGGCAGTTGCTAAAGGTGTTTTAACCGCAACTGGTGGTATGACATCTCACGCAGCCGTTGTTGCTCGTGGTATGGGAACAGCTTGCGTTGCTGGTTGCTCAGAATTAAAAGTTGATGAAGAAAAAGGTGTTATTTATATTGCTGGTAAAGAAATAAAACGTGGTGAATATATCTCAATTGATGGTTCAACTGGTAATATTTACGCTGAAAAAATTGAAACTGAAGAAGCAAAAATCACTGGTGACTTCGCAACAATTATGGAATGGGTTGATGAATATGCAAAACTTAAAGTTCGTGCAAATGCTGATACTGAAAGAGATGCAAAAAGAGCAGTTGAATTAGGTGCAGTTGGTATTGGTCTATGCAGAACTGAGCATATGTTCTTCGAAAAAGACAGAATTCCAGCTATTAGAGAAATGATTATTGCTGAAACAACTGAAGAAAGAGAGAAGGCTCTTGCAAAATTGCTTCCAATGCAAAAAGGTGATTTCTATAAAATGTTTAAGGCTCTTGAAGGTCGTCCAATGACTGTTAGATACCTTGATCCACCTCTACACGAATTCCTTCCAAGCAAAGAAGAAGATATCGTTGCATTAGCTAAAGAATTAAAGAAAACTCCTGCTGACATCCATAGAGTTATTGATGAGCTTAAAGAATTTAACCCTATGATGGGATTCCGTGGTTGCCGTTTAGCAATCGTTATGCCAGAAATTGCAAGGATGCAAACTGAAGCTGTTATCGGTGCTGCAATTGATTGCGTAAAAGAAGGCTTAAATGTTGAACCAGAAATTATGATTCCACTTGTTGGTGATGTTAAAGAATTAAAGTATGTTAAAAACGTTGTTGTTGAAACTGCTGATAAATTAATTGCCAAAGCAAGAGTTAATATGAAATATACTGTTGGAACAATGATTGAAATTCCAAGAGCTGCTATTCTAGCTGATAGAATTGCTAAAGAAGCTGATTTCTTCTCATTTGGAACAAACGACTTAACTCAAATGACTTATGGTTTCAGTCGTGATGATGCTGGTAAGTTCTTAAAAGAATACTATGCACGTGGTATCTTCGATACTGATCCATTTGCAAGGGTTGATGAAGATGGAGTTGGTTTCTTAATGAAGAATGCTATTAAACTTGGTCGTCAAACAAAACCAGGTCTAAAATGTGGTATTTGTGGTGAACACGGTGGTGATCCAGCAAGTGTTAACTTTGCTCATTGCATTGGATTAAATTACGTAAGTTGCTCTCCATATAGAGTTCCAATTGCTAAATTAGCTGCTGCCCAAGCTGCAATTAATAATAAATAAATAAACAAGAAATTGCTATAATATCAATTATAGCAATTTTTTTTATACATTTTATTAATTATTAGCCCAATATAACAAACACAGAATGCAGATTTGATTGGAAAATCCAAGTGATTATAACTTAATATTTTAAAAGAATAAAATTTTATTTATTTTCACTAAAATAAAGGAATCATAGGGGTAAACTTGTATTATAATAAATGGATATGTTTTAAATCTAATGATAAAACGGGGTATGAATTTTGAATAAGGGTTTTTCAAGCGATTGGATAAATGAACTTAAAAGCAATAATAATATAATTTCTGTTGTATCAAAGTATTGCAATATGCAAAAGAAGGGAAAAACATGGTGGGCGTGTTGTCCCTTTCACTTTGAAAAAACACCATCATTTGCTATTAATGAGTATGAGCAATATTATCATTGCTTTGGTTGTGGCGCTAGTGGTGATGTTATAAAGTTTGTTGAAAAAATTGAAAATTGTGATTTTTATGATGCGTGTGTTATTCTAGCAAAAAATGCCAATATGGAAGTTCCCGAATTTACTAACGATGAAAATGTTGTTATGAATAAAAAGAAAAAAGAACGAGCATTAAAAGTTCTTAATGATACCGCAAGATATTATTTTAAAAATCTTAATTTGCCTCAAGCCAAACCGGCTTTGGCATATATTGAGAAAAGAAAATTAGATATTCAAACAGTTAAAGCTTTTGGCATAGGTTATAGCTTGGGTTGGGATGAGCTTATCACGTATCTTAAAGGATTAGGTTATTCTATCCAAGAAATGATAGATGCTGGCGTTATTGAAAAAAGGGCTAATTCTAATGGGTATTATGATCCTCAATGCAAAAGATTGGTATTTCCAATTATAAACTCATTTGGTGATGTTGTTGGTTTTAGTGCAAGGTTATTAGAGAATGCTGACTTTGCAAAGTATAAAAACACCGCTCAAACAATAGTGTTTGACAAAAGTAAATGTGTTTATAATATAAACAATATTAAAAAATTAAAACAAAACAATGAATTGAATGAAGTCATTATTGTTGAAGGACAAATGGATGTTATTTCATTATACAAAAATGGTGTTAAAAATTCAGTGGCCTGCTTAGGAACGGCGCTAACGCCACAGCATGCAAAGGAAATAAAAAAGTTTAGTGATAAGGTTGTTGTATGCTTTGATGGTGATGGTGCTGGTAAGAAAGCAACGCTTAGAAGTTTAGAAATACTAGTTAAGAACGGGTTAAGTGTTTATGTTGCTAGTTTACCTTCAGGTGTAGATCCTGATGAATTTGTGTTAAAATATGGCAAAAAAGAGTATGAAAATTTGATTCAAAATGCAAAATTTTGGATTGAGTATTTAATTTATTATTATTCCGATTTGTATAATATAAATAAAGTTGAAGAGAAAACAAAATTTATTAAAGAATCGTTGAACGTTGTTAAACAGTTACAAACCCAAAGCGAACAAGAAATATATTTGAAAATAATAAGCAACTTGGCGAATGTGTCTATATCAGTTTTAAAAAATGATATCGACACTTTGGTAAATACTCAAGAAGATGAAGATGTGAATTCTGTTAAAGAGCAAGAGTATGAAATTAAAAAAGATAATGCATATGTTAAAGCTGTTGTTTTTGTTCTGGCAAGTTTGCTTCATAAAAAAGAGTATGCGTATTTCGATGATGAAATAGCGGAAAATATCTTTAATCCTGATTATGTTCAATTATATAATTATATGAGTGAGCAAAACAAGAATAATAAAAGAGCGTTGGTTAGTTCAGTTTTTGATTTATTTGAAGATGAAAATAATATTGATATTTATAACGTAATAAATTACAATTTCATTGAGTCTGAGGAAAATGAAAGTTATTATAAGGATTGTATTAAAATATTAATGAATGCTGGACTAGCTAAGAAACAAAAAGATTTGATGCAACAAATTAATGCAACGAGTGATTTAGATGAAAGGCGAGAGCTTAGAAAAAAATTACAAGAAATTACAATTAAGATAAAAGGAAACTAATATGGATATCGAGCTAGATAAAGAAGTGAAATCAATAATAAAGCAAGCATGCAAAACTGGTTCTATAACGGAAGATGAAATTGGTGCTAAACTTATTAAGTTTGATTTATCAAATGAAGAATTAAAAAAGATTATGGACATTATTCAAGAAGAGGGGACTTCTATTGAAGAGTCTGAAGATGTTATAATTAAAGATGAAGAACTAAAAGAAATCATCAGCAATGTTAAAGTTGATGATCCTGTTAAGGTGTATTTAAAAGATATTGGAACGGTCCAACTTCTAACAAGTGACCAAGAAATTGAATTGGCAAAAAGAATTCAAGAGGGCGATGAATTTGCTAAAAAAGAGTTGTCGGAAAGAAACTTAAAGTTGGTCGTTAGTATTGCTAAAAAATATGTTAATAGAAGTAGTATGCAGTTTTTGGACTTAATTCAAGAGGGAAACCTAGGATTATTAAAGGCGGTAGAAAAATTTGATTACACAAAAGGTTTTAGATTTTCAACTTACGCAACTTGGTGGATTCGCCAAGCAATCACAAGGGCGATTGCTGACCAAGCGAGAACTATAAGAATTCCTGTCCATATGGTTGAAACAATTCATAAACTTTCGCGTGTTGGCAAGCAATTGATGCAAGAATTGGGAAGGGATCCTTCAAATGCTGAAATTGCAGAAAGAATGGGGATAACAGAGCAAAGAGTTTGTGAGATTCAAAAAATCGCACAAGATCCAGTGTCGCTTGAAAGTCCGGTGGGTGAAGAAGAGGAAAGTAAAATTTCAGACTTTGTGGAAGATGAATCAATTAGTTCTCCAAGTGATAATGCATCTCAACATTTGTTGCGTGCTCAATTAATGGCTGTTATTGAAACATTGACTCCAAGAGAACAAAAAGTAATTAGATTAAGATATGGATTAGATGATTCTCACCCAAGGACTTTGGAAGAAGTTGGGAGAGAGTTTAATGTAACTAGAGAGAGAATTAGGCAAATAGAGGCAAAAGCGCTAAGAAAATTGCGTCACCCAAATCGTAGCAAAAAACTTCACGACTATGTGGAGTAAAAATGAATAACGATGTTAAGATATCTAAAAGAATGCAAGAGATTGTAAATCTTGTTGATAAAAAAAGGGTTTGTGATATAGGGTGTGACCACGGAAAAGTAATAGCTAAGCTTTTTATTGATAATAAAATTGACTATGCGGTTATTTCCGATATAAGTGAAAAATGTGTTCTTAAGGCAAAAAAGCTTCTTGATAGTATGGGTGTGATTGATTATGCAATGCGAGTTGGTGATGGATTATCAGTTATTAATGATGAAGATAAAATTGAACAGGTGATTATGTCTGGAATGGGTGGTTTAGAAATAATTAAGATTTTAAGGAACTCAAAAAATAAATTTAGTTCTTTAATATTGCAACCTCAAAGAAATGAAGTTGATTTAAAAAAATATTTGATTAAAAATGGTTATGTAATTGTTTTTGATAAAATCATCCAAGATGGTAAATTTTATAATGTTGTGAAAGCTGAAGTTTGTTCTGACACCAATGAAATAAATAATGAAAGTAGTGAAATTAACCTTTATTTTGGAAAAGATAACTATTTGAATGTGAGTAGACCAAATCCTGATTTTATTAATTATATTAATTATTTGGAAAATAAAATATGTAAGTATATTAATAATTTATCTGATGAATGTTTCATGGAAAGTAAAAAAATACTAAATTATATAGCAATGATAAAAAAATATCTGGGGGTATAAAGATGAAAGAAATTATAGGATATCAAAGATTAGATGCACAAATTTTTAAATTAGAAAGAGAAAAAAATAATCTAGAAGAAAAAAATGTGATGAACAAAATGATTGCATTTGTTAAAGATGCGCAAAATAAGAGTGTTGCGTTAGAAAATGAAGGTAAAACTTTATTAAATGAATATAATAATTTAAAAAGTGAATATAATTCTTTGTCTAAGGATATTCAAAAATTAATTAATGAGAAGATTTCTGATAAAGAATCCATAGATGACATTGATGCTAGTCTAGTTCAAGCAAATACATTAAGCAGTAAACTTTTTATGGTTGAGAGGAATATAAATATTATTATTACTAAAATAAGAGATTTGCTTAAAGGTTTTGAACAAACAAAGAATAATGCAATTAAGGCTAGGGCAAAGCATAAAGAAGCAAAGGAAAATTATAGCAACAAAGTTTCAGAAATAGAACCTAAGATTGATGATTTGAAAAAACAACAAAAAGCTTTAGAAAAAAGTATAAATCCAGATGTTTTTGAAAAATACAAAGTTATTAAAAATGATGGCATTTTCCCCGTATTTGTTAAAGTAAAAATGATAGGAACTTCAATTCTATGTGGTGGATGTGGAATGGAAGTGCCTAAGGGTAAAGCAGATGTGTTGAAAAATAACAAATATATTCAATGCGAGCAATGTAGAAGAATTATATTGAGTGAATAATTATAAGTATTAAAAAATGGCTATATTTAAAGAAAAAACAACTTTAATGTATAAATATTAAAGTTGTTTTTTTATTTATTTCAATTAAATTATTAAGTTAAAGTTTTTTTTCTTAAAACAATCTTAGAATTAAAATTAATTATCTTAACTATATGGTTGGGGTAAACCCAGAAAAAATAACGTTGTCTGCATATTTCAAAATATTGTTGTATTGTTCTTGCGATGAAACATTATAAGCAATCACTCCAATTGGTTTGCCTTTTTTTACATATTTATTTGGTAAATCCTTAGCGTTGTAGCATGTGAAGTCTGAATGACACATTTTAATAAATTTTAGTTTTCTTAATTTAGATGTTTTGATATTGGCATAAACTTTTGTTGCTTTAAATCCACAACTTTTGATTATTCTGGTATACCAAGGCGCAACATTATAAAACCAATTTATTGAATAAGGATTCATACTCATCACAGCAACATTATTATAGCAGTTATATTTTTTGCAATATGGTTCTAATATTTTTAAAATATTTTCTTCCATTTTGCCAACAATCCCTTCATTAAATATCTCGATTATAATCTCAGTTCTATTAGCAATTTTATCTAAAGCTTCAATTAAGGTCGGTGGAGTATATATAGAATTTAGAATGTGCAAGTCTTTCACTTCATCTAAATTAAGATTGGTAATATAGCCATCTTTTGATAGTTTTCCTAAAGTTTTATCTTTATAACAAACTATATTGCCATCCTTTAGCATTTGAACGCTAATTAAAATTGCATAGTTTTCTTTGATTGCATTTTCATAAGCTTTTAATGAGTTTTCAGGAGTGTCATCATCGCAAACTCCGTATCTTGCAATATGTTTTTGTAAAAGCCATTCATTTTGTTTAATAGAAAAATATTTATCTAAATTTTTCAACTTAGAAATCTTAGTGTTTAAACTAAACTCAGTTGCTTTTTCTTTATATTCAACTGAAAAAACAGAATCTTGACTTTCTGCTAGTATATCATTTTTATTTTTATTTAAATTGTTTTTTATATTTTTATCAATATTAAAGTTGTTTTTAACCGTGTTTTTGTTTGTTGTTCTTTTTTGAACATCGTTCTTTTTACTGCCAACTATTTTGTGTGTGGTAGAAACATTAGTGGCAGGTTTGCTATCACTTTTTTTACTCATTATATAATATCCCAAAGCCATTTAATGACTTATAAATTCAATTTATTTTTATGTTAATTTAGCTAAACTGCAATAGTATACGGATAATTTCTGTTTTTAGCGTAGCATATTTTTACAAAAAATGCTAGTGTTTTTTTTAAATTTTTAAGTATAACAACAAAAGATGTGTATTTTTTTGTTTCACATTGTATTTTTTTAAACTTTGTTTTAAATTTAAACTAATAAAAATGACTAAACTAAATGAGATAATTTAAAAATTATTGCATTTTTAAATGTAAATATATATAATTAATATTATTTATCGGAGAAAAATATGAGTATCAGACAGAAACATATAAGAAATTTTTGCATTGTGGCACATATTGATCATGGCAAAAGTACACTAGCAGATAGGTTGATGGAGTTCACAAACACAGTTGCAAAACGAGATATGAGTGAACAACTTTTAGATAGTATGGATATTGAACGTGAAAGGGGAATAACGATCAAGTTAACTCCAACCACGATGAAATACACTTATAAAGGCGAAGAATATACTTTAAACTTAATAGATACTCCAGGGCATGTAGATTTCACCTATGAAGTTTCTAGATCGCTTGCGGCCTGTGAGAGTGCACTTTTAATAGTTGATGCAACCCAAGGTGTTGAGGCTCAAACATTAAGTAACGTTTACCTAGCGTTAGACAATAATTTGGATATATTGCCAATTATAAACAAAATCGATTTACCTAGTGCTGATGTTGAGAATGCACGTAAAGAAATTGAAGATATTATAGGGCTTCCAGCTGATAAAGCTCCAGCTATTAGTGCTAAAAATGGAACAAATATCGATCAGGTTTTAGATCAAATCATAGAATCGATTCCAGCCCCAAAAGGTGATGAAAATAAGCCACTTAAAGCCCTAATCTTTGATAGTTACTATGATAACTTTAGAGGTGCAGTATCGCTAGTTAGGATTTTTGATGGTAAAATAAAAAAAGGTGATAAAATTAAGTTCTTTGCAACAAATGCGGAATACGAAACAACTGAAATAGGGATTTTCACACCAAAGCAACAAGAAGTTAATGAATTAAGTGCGGGTGATGTTGGCTATATTTGTGCAAGCATTAAAAATGTTAATGAAACAAAAGTGGGAGACACAATAACTAATGCATTAAATCCAACTGATGAGCCACTTCCAGGATATAAAGAAGTTAAGCCGGTTGTGTTTAGTGGAATTTTTTGTGTTGATGGCTCGAAATATAACGAACTTAAAGATGCGCTTGAAAAATTAAAATTAAACGATGCATCGTTAGAATATACTCCTGAAGTATCTCAAGCGTTAGGGTTTGGCTTTAGATGTGGATTTTTAGGGCTTCTTCATATGGAAATTATCCAAGAAAGGTTAGAGAGAGAGTTTGATTTAGATATTATAACCACCGCTCCAAGTGTTAGTTATCATGTTCACAAAACTGATGGAGAAATGGTTGAGGTTAGCAACCCTTCAGAATTGCCAGAGCCCCAAACAATATCATATATTGAAGAGCCCATGGTTAGGGTAACAATGTTTACACCTCCTGAATATGTTGGTGCTTTAATGGATTTATGTCAAGATAGACGTGGTGTGCATGAGGATTTGCAATATCTTGATGCATCACGTTGTCAATTAATTTATAAAATGCCTTTAAATGAGATTATTTTTGATTTTTTTGATGAACTAAAATCAAGATCTCATGGCTATGCTAGTATGGACTATGAAATAATTGGTTTTGAAACTAGCAACTTGGTTAAGTTAGATATTTTGCTTAATGGTGAAATATGTGATGCTTTAAGTTTAATAGTTCATAAAGATAAGGCTTATTCTAGAGGAAGAGCATTGGCTGAAAAATTGAAAGAAGTCATTCCAAGGCAACTATTTGAAGTTCCTATTCAAGCAAGCATCGGCAATAAAGTTATCGCTAGAGAAACTGTTAAGGCTTTGAGAAAAGATGTTTTAGCAAAGTGTTATGGTGGTGATGTAACAAGAAAGAAGAAATTGCTTGAAAAACAGAAAAGAGGTAAAAAAAGGATGAGAAAAATAGGCTCAGTTGAAATTCCAAGTGAAGCCTTTATCTCAATTTTAAAAATAGATTAATGAAAGAAATTGGACTTTATATACACATTCCATTTTGTAAAGCAAAATGCAAATATTGTGACTTTAATTCATATGCTGGATTGGATAATTTCCAGCATTCTTATTTGCTTGCTTTAATTAAAGAAATAAAGTCTTACAAATCAAAATTAAAAGATTATAAGATAGATACAATTTTTATAGGTGGTGGAACCCCAAGTGTTTTATTTCAAGGGGCAATATCAACTATTTTATCTGAAATTAAAGCCAATTTTAATGTTTTGCCCAATGCAGAAATAACTATTGAAGCGAACCCTAATTCAATAACATATTCTAAAGCATTGGAGTGGGTGCAAGCTGGAATTAATAGAGTTAGTGTTGGTTTACAATCGATTAAAAACAGTTGTCTAAAAAAGATTGGCAGAATTCACACAAAACAAGATTATGTTAATGCAATTGAAATATTAAAGTCGGTTGGTGTGAGTAATATAAACACCGATATTATGCTTGGATTACCTGGTCAGAAACTTTCTGATTTGAGAAAAACAATAAATCTCGCAGTGAAAATAGGAAGCACGCATATAAGCATGTATGCACTCATTCTAGAATCAGGAACAAAACTTTTTGAAGAGGTTGCAAATGGCATAATTAAATTACCAAGTGAAGAGAAAGTTGTTAGTATGTTACTAAATTCTGAAAAATACCTAACGCAATATGGTTTTAATCGCTATGAAATTAGTAATTATGCATTAAACGGCTACGAATGCAAGCATAACCTTAATTGTTGGAATATGCATTATTATCTAGGAATTGGTGCTGGTGCTCATAGTTTTTTTGAAGACACTAGATGGAATAATAAATGCGGAGTTTGTGAATATATCAATGCAATTGAATCTTGTGATTGCGTAAGAGAAAATATTGAAAAAGAAAGTAATGATGAATTACTTGAAGAAACAATTATGCTGGGGCTTAGAACTCTGAAAGGAATTGATATAAAAAGTGTTGATTCACGATTCAAAATCAACTTTTTAAATTTAAAAGAAGAGCAGATTAAAAAACTAAAAAGTTTAGGATTTATTGAAGTGGTTGATGGATATATAAGAGCAACCAAAACAGGATTATTATTTTTAAATAAGGCTATTGAAATGTTAATATAATTATGTTATAATACTACAATCAAACATATGGGGTGGAAAATATGGAATTGAAAGATTGTAGTTTTTTATTAAGCGAAGATAAGTATTTTTTTGAAAAAAAGATGGATAATCTTGAAGGTTCCAAAGCAGAAGCCTTTTTAACTCGAAATGAAGTTCCTGTTGTATTGTTTTGTGATAATTATGGTAGCTCTAAGGAAAACGAGTTTTCTGCCTCATGTGATGTTATTAATATTATTGCTTATAGTTTGTTAAATAAAGGTAAAATGTCGGGATACAATTACGCAGGTAAGGTGGTTGGAGTTGGATATCCTCCATTAAACACAGCTGAACTTCAGGTAATAAGAGTTGAAAGTGCAAAATATGGAAGGCTTGGAATTGGTTCTAATATGCTTAAAATGTTTGAGAACTCAGTGTTAAATAAAGGCATTCATCATATTGCAGGAATATTTGCTCCATTCGATCATAATGTGGCTGGAGATAAAGATGTAAAGGATTTTTATTATCATAATGGTTATGGAATAGTGAGCCATAATGGATGTAATTTAATTTATAAAAATTTCAATAATAATGGGCAAGCAAAGAGCATTGTAGAAAAAAATTACAAAGAAACTAATGATTTCCTTTACACAGCGAGTGCGGTTATTTGTCCAAACGATGATGAAAATTGTATATTTTAGTTTCATAAAGGTGGTGGAAGATGAAAAATAAAAGTATGAATACTTTTCAAAAATTAGTCGTTGACAATTATATTAAAAATTATAGAAAAAGATATCCTAACAGTGTTTTTGACACTTTCAG
>JBNMHL010000018.1:0-22217 GCA_050872745.1 Clostridiales bacterium
ACTAAGAAACGTTGGAGAAGATAGCATTCAAGGTGTGAGAAAATTCATAGGTGAAAACTTAGGCGGAGAGCTATTATCTCAATTTGATAACATATGGGTTGGTGATAGCGCCGAAAGAGCGATATTAATTGGTGAGTTAGGTGATGAAAATATTGAGGTTGATAGCAAAGTAATCGGTGAAGTTGAAAAGAAAGATGTTTTAGATAGAGATTATGCAGTAACAATAGAAGATTTTTGGAATAATAACTATAAATCATACGATCCTGAATTATATTATGTTGGTGTAAAATGTTCATCTGCAAAGCAAGCTGAAATATTTGCTAGAGCTAGCTATAATCTTGGGAAAACTTGGATAAAAGATTTGCCATATTATGATAAACAAACAAAATCCTATTACACAGAGTATGATAGGTATCTTGGTACTGTTGTTTATTTTTCTGATGGAATGATAGGTAATTTTGAAAAAGCACTTTCTAGCTCTTTTGATTTTGAAGACGTTGATTTTAGAAATGCACTTAAAAACGATAAAGATGAATTAGATAAACTTAGGAATGAATTAATCAAGATTGATAAAAGTAAAGAGTTAAATTGTGAACTTATTAATGATAATTAATCACTATAAAATGGTTTTATTAAACGCAAGGTGATAATACAATATGTGGGGGAGAAATAATGGAAAACAAAATGATAAAATTAATAGAAGTAATTAAAAATAATAATGAATATCCTTTAATTATAGTTGGAGTTTCGGCTAAATTTTTCGGTTCGGCAACGGTAATAAATTCTGATATAGAATCTAGTGAACTTGGAATAAAAATTGGGAATAATGGCGAATATGTTTTACCATCTTGGCTGAAAGAAATGAATATCAAATCAGTTAAGAATAATGATAAAAACATATTAGTGATTGAGTCGATTGACAAAATTTCAAGTGAAGAGCAATTAAAGTTCTTAGGGGTTTTGAAGAATAATGGTTTAAATGGTTATAGTTTTCCTAAAAACACTCAAATAATTATAACTTGCACAAATGTGGAAAATGTTTCAAAACGAATTAAGGATCTATGCTTAATTTATAAAGTTAATTAGGCTTTTAGTATTAATTAATTTAAAAGGTGGGAAAAAATATGCAAAACGCTATTGTTGAAGAATTTAATATTAGAAAAACACTTTTAAGTAAGTTTCCGTTGCTTGGCTCAACTTTAGATAATGTTGAGATTATTGCTTCAGAAACTTTTCCTGTGCATCCAGGTTGCGTTAGGACCGCTTGCACAACTGGGAATAAAATTTTATACTCGCCATCATATATTGATTCATTAACTCGCGAAGAAAAAATCTCAATATTTGCTCATGAATCAATGCATATTGCATTAGATCATATTAAAAGAAGAGATGGTAAAGTGCCTAAAACATGGAATATTGCAACAGATGCGGTAATTAATCAAATAATTTTAGAGAATGATTTACCATTGGGTAAAGGCTGGATTAATAAGCCGGAAGCAAGTGGGAAGTCGGCTGAAGAAATGTATGAGTTATTAATAAAAGAGCAAGATAATAATCAAAATCAATCCGATACTGGTAACCAAAGTAGTGATTCAAGTAATTCAAATGGTTCTAAAGATTCTCAATCGCCTAGTAATGAAAGTGGTGATGATAATCAAGATAGTGAATCAACAAGTGGTTCACATGATGCTTGGGGTGATCTAAAAGATGAAATGAAAAAATGGCTTGAAGAAAATGGTTATTCCGATTCGGATGAATCAGAAGATAATGATGAAATGAATAATAAAAGTTCTGGAAACAATAAAAATAACGATCGTGATAACAATGAATCTGATAACAATGAAAACGATAAAAAAGAAAAGCAAGAGTTAGAAAAGAATTTCAACAAAAAAAACAACGATAAAAAAGAAGAATTAGGAAAACAAATTAAAGAACATTTAAAACAAAAAGCTAATAAAGAATTTTCAAACCAAATTGGAAATGGAAATAGAAGTGTTGGAAAAGTTGATGATCCATCTAAAAAGGTATTATCTTGGAGGCAAATTTTAGCTCGTTCACTTGATAAGGAAGAAGATAAGTGGAGTTATAGAAGGGCATCAAGAGATAATGGATATGGTGCAAGAATTGAAAGTTTAACCACAGATGATCTTCCTAACGTTGAAGTTATGCTCGACACATCTGGCTCGGTTTCCACTAAAATGTTAAAATCATTTTTAAGCCAATTGAAGCCACTAGTTAAAGATTCTGATCTGAAAGTTTGTTGTTTTGACACAAAAACATATGGATTTGCTGTAATTAAAAATAAATCTGATATAGATAACTTTGATGCGGAAGGTGGTGGCGGAACCGACCTTGATTGTGCTCTTCGTGGTTTTACAAAAGATAAGGATTCAAATAAAATCATTTTCACTGATGGTTATGGGAATATGCCAAGCGATGACCTAAAAAATATGAAAAATGTTTATTGGATTTTATATGATCATCCTTCCACTTTTGAGCCGTGTTGTGGAAAAGTTATTAGATGCAACTCATCTGAATTTGAATCAAATATATCAAGTAAAAACTTAGAAAAAGATGATAGTTTTTTTGATATGATATAATGTATATAAATTATAGTGTTTTATTAAACATATTATTTAGAGGCGAAAAATTAATTTTCGCCTTTTTTGTTGAGAATGGTGAGTTTTTGTAGTATTTTAAAGTTTGTTCATAAATTTTAACTTTTTATTTGATTTAAGTATATAAATTTAGTAATATATTTGTATTGATTTTAATTAGGAGTTATTATGAACACAGAAGAAATTTCTTTATATTTTGATGAATTAGAAAGTGAATTTGAAAAAACTTATGATCATTTAGTTGATGATTTAGCTCAAATAAGAGCAGGAAGAGCTAATCCAAAAATTGTTGAAAAAGTTATGGTTGATTATTATGGCACCATGACTCCATTAAATCAAATGGCAACAATTTCTGTTCCAGAAGCCAGAATGATAACAATCAGTTTATGGGATATTAGCCAAATTAAAGCGGCTGTTAAAGCAATTGAAACTGCAAACCTTGGCTTAAATCCTAGCGATGATGGAAGAGTAATTAGGTTAATCATTCCTCAATTGACTGAAGAAAGAAGAAAAGAATATGTTAAGGATATCAAAGCTAAAACTGAAAATGCAAGGGTTGTGTGCAGAAATGCAAGGCGTGATTGCTTAGATGAGTTTAAGAAAATGAAAAAAGAATCTTTAATAACTGAAGATGAATTAGCACAACTTGAAAAAGATGTTCAAAAAAGATTGGACTCAGCTATTGAGAGAATTGATAAAGCTAGTGCCACAAAAGAAAAAGATATTATGGAAGTTTAAATAATTAATAGGAGTTAGTTTTGAAGGAAAGTGAAACAATTTTAAAACTTCCCAACCATATTGCATATATTATTGATGGCAATGGTAGATGGGCTAAGGCAAGAGGTTTATCTCGCTCTTTAGGGCATAAAGCGGGTTTTAATAACTTAAAAAAAATACTTAAAGAGTCATTTTATAATTATGGCATTAAATATGTGAGTGTTTATGCTTTTTCCACTGAAAATTGGAATAGGCCTAAAGCTGAAGTTGATTATCTGATTGATTTATTCACAGATTATGTTTCAAATGATTTTATGAAGCAATTTCCAAAAGTTAAATTAAACATTATGGGGGACTACACCGTTTTCCCTGATAAACTGCAAGAAAACGCTAATAAAACAATTGAAGCAACTAAAGATGAAACTGATTTTGTTTTAAATCTTGGAATCAACTATGGCGGAAGAGATGAAATTGTTTATGCAGTTAATAAATTAATTAGTAATGGCGAAACTAACGTAACTAAAGAAAAAATAAGTGGTGCACTTTACACTGCGAATATTCCAGATCCTGATTTTATTATAAGAACTAGTGGTGAGCAACGCCTTAGTAATTTTATGCTATGGCAATGTTCTTATTCTGAATTATACTTTCCTAAAGTTCATTGGCCATCATTTGGCAAAAAAGAACTAAAAAGAGCTTTAGTTGAATATACTAAGCGTGATCGAAGATTTGGAAAAATTATTGAAACTAATTAGGAGATACTTATGAAAAAAAGAATTTTAACGGGCAGTGTTATTCTTATCGCTGTTGTATTGTTTTTTTTGAGCAGGATGCTAACGCCATATATTTTTGATTGTTTTATAGCACTTTGTGGTATTGTTGCTTGCATTGAAATTGCTCAAATTCAAAATAAAGCCGGTAAAAATGTTAATGTTGCTCTTGTTTGTACTATGCCAATAACGATTTTAGTTGGAACGATTATTGGAATTCTAAATAAACGTGGTTTTGCATATTATTTAGTGTATGTTTTATGCTTAATAATCTTTTATTTTATCCTTGCATTTATTTTTGCTTTAATAACAAAAAAGGATTCATTAAAAGAATTGCATATGTCTAGAAAAACATATGGACTAGCTAAATATAGCGTTATTAAAGCATTAAGAACAGTTTTTTTGTTTATATATCCATCATTCTTTTTTGCAAGTTTTTATTTTATAAACCATTTCGCTGAATTTAGTGATATTGTTTCAAAATATGGAACTGGAACAACTGATAATCCTGCAATTAATGTAAGTCTTTTTGCAACATTTATTTTAATTTTTGTTTTTGTTTGCACAATGCTAACCGACACATTCGCGATGCTTTCTGGAATGTTATTTAAAGGAAAAAAACTATGCCCTAAAATTAGCCCTAAAAAAACGATCAGCGGTGCTATTGGTGGCTTAGTTATGGCTATAATTGGAACTTTATGCTTATTTTTAATCTTCGACACAAATCCAGATTTTTCAGCTGTGTATGAAAAGATAAATTTTAGTGCGTTTAAGGTTATTTTGTTGGCTCTATTCGGTTCAGTAGTCTCACAATGTGGTGATATATTTGAGAGCTTTTTAAAAAGAAAAGCTGATGTGAAGGACAGCGGAAATATTTTGCCAGGTCACGGCGGTATCATGGATAGAATGGATGGTATTTGCTTTAATGCATTATACTCATTTATATTTATTTCTTTATTATTTATTTAGGAGTTTGAGTTGACTAATTTTTTATGTTCAAGCGGATTTCTAAGCGGAATCCTTTATGTGTTTGTTGCAATTTTAATACTATTATTAATGATAACAATTCATGAATTAGGGCACTACACAGCTGGGAAATTATTGCATTTTAAAATTAATGAATTTTCAATCGGTTTTGGAAAAGCACTTTACGAAAAAACGATGAAAAGTGGTGAGAAATTTGCAATAAGAATTTTTCCTCTTGGTGGTTATTGTGCTTTTGAGGGTGAAGATGCTAATTCAGATGTTATTGGCTCATTCAATTCTCAAAAGTGTTGGAAAAGATTAATTGTTTTATTTTTTGGTGCGTTTTTTAACTTTTTATCTGCAATATTATTTTCAATAATTTTGCTTATGGCAGTTGGGGATAATACTCCAAAAATTGTTGAAATAGACCAGAACGTGATGGGAAACCCAAATCCTAATGCTGTTGTTTTGGAAGTTGATGATGTTATTTTAGAAATAAATGGTAAAAGACCTACATTTTTAAATGGTGGAATCACGCAACTACTTAATAAATATAATGTTGGTGATAAAATTGAGTTAACAATAAAAAGAAACGGCAAAAAACTAGATGAGCCGGTTATTATTGAAAAAGTTGCTTATTATTATCAAGATGACTTTGGCAGAACTATTGAAACTGGTGTGGTTGGTATTAAGAGTGATTTAGTGACTTATTCTTTTGGTGAAGCATTAGTTAAGTGTGTTCCATTTTGTTGTGAAACAGCTTGGGAATGTTTAGTTATTTTAGGAAAATTGTTTATTGGCCAATATAGTGTTTCAGATATTGGTGGACCAATAACAACTGTTAAGGTGATAGCAAAAGCTTCTGCAATGAGTTTTAAAAATATATTGCTTCTAGTTCCTGTTATAGCTGTTAATTTGGCTGTGTTTAACTTATTACCACTTCCAGCGCTCGATGGTGGAAGAATGGTGTTTGTTTTGATAGAATGGATTCGAAAAAAGCCAATTAATAGAGATTTAGAAAATAAAATTCACACAATTGGTATCATAGTTTTATTCACTTTGGTTATAATAATCGACTTGCTTCAATTATTTGTGTTTAGGAGAATTTAATTTGCAAAAGATAATTGAATGGTTAAACGATAATTCAAAAAACGATTATTCAAATTTTAAACTTTTAGAAATTGAATATGAAAAAAATATTAATAAAACAACATTTAAGTTTCACTATTTAGGTGAAACTTTTGTTGATAAAACTAAAGATGATTTAAAGAATTTACTTTCAGAATATTTGCAGTATTCAACTGATGTTAACATAAAATTAAAGCCATATTTTGTTGATTGTAGAGTTTTAAAAACACTTGTAAGCGAATATTTAAAGCAATTCTATAATGGAGTGTATGTTTTATTCGATGAAAACAATATCGTTGTTAATAAAATTGATGAAAAAAAGTATGAAATAACACTTTTGTGTGATAATGCTCAATTCACATATTTAGATGATAAACAATTTGAAAAAGATATTAATTCTTATTTTGCTGAAGTGTTATTTCATGAAGTTTCATGTAAATTAGAACAACAAAAAGTCGAAAATAACGAGCAAAAAATTGTTGAATCGAAATATAAAGTTGTTTCACCTGAAGATTATATTTTGTTTTCGCAAAGCAACTTATTTGACACAAAAGTTCAAGTGAATGATTATTTAAAAAATAACACTTTCGTTGTTTTCGATCTTGAAACCACCGGTTTATTTTACAATGAAGATGAGATAACGGAAATTGGAGCAGTTAAAATTATTGATGGCCGAATTGCTCAAACATTCACAACATTATTAAAACCATCAAAAAAGATTTCAGAAGAAATAACAAAAATTACTGGAATAACAAATGAGATGGTTGCAGATGCGCCAACTTTTGAAAATGTTGTAGGTGATTTCTATGAGTTTTGTAAAGGTTCAATATTGGTTGGATATAATATTTTAGAATTCGATATTAAATTTTTGAATTATCACGCTCAAAAGTGTGGGTTTAACTTTGACCATAAAATTGATGATGCATTACTTATGGCACGTAAATACTTATTAGGATTAAAAAGATATAAACTAAAAGATGTTTCAAATCATTTAGGTGTTGTGTTAGATAATGCACATAGAGCGTTATTTGACACTATCGCTACCGCTGAAGTCTTTATAAAATTAACTGATTTTATGGAAAAATAGGCGTTTTATTGTTAAAAACAACTATAAATCTAAAAAAACACTTGCAATACATATGCTTTTATGTTATTATACTATCGTTTTAATATTAACTTATTTGGTGAGCTAGTGTGGCTCACCTTTAATATTATTAATAGGTATTAAAATAAGGAGTTGCAAATTGAAAAACGAATCAACGCAAGAAGTAGCTTATAAAATTATAAAACCAATTTGTGATGAGCTTGGGTATGTTTTGGTTGAGGTATCTTATCACAAAGAAATATCAGGCATGGTTTTAGCTGTTACAATAGATAAACCAGAAGGTGTTAATATTAATGATTGTGAGAAATTATCGCATGCTCTTGATGATCCGCTTGATATTGCAAATATTTCAAATGACCAACCATATAACTTAAATATTTCTTCATATGGTCTTGATCGTAGCTTAAAAACAGATTATGATTTTAACAAATTTCAAAATAAGGAAATAGTTATTAAATTTTATGCACCATTTAACAATAAAAAAGAAATACAAGCAACATTATTATCACACACTAATGATAGTGTGACCATCCAGTTTGATGGTCACGAATATAATCTAAAGTTAAAAGATGTGGCAAACATAAAGCCATATATAAAGTTTTAAGGAGAGTTTATAATGATTAATAAAGATTTTTTTCAAGCATTAGATGATTTAGAAAAACAAAAAGGAGTTGATAAGGAGTATTTCCTAGAGGCATTGGAAGCAGCATTAACCAGTGCATACAAAAAAAATTTTGGTGAAGCAAAGAGTGCTGAAGTTAGGCTTAATCCAGAAAAAAATAGCATAAAAGTTTATTCTTATAAAACGGTTGTTGAAGAAGTAACAGATCCTGATAAGGAAATTTCTTTGCAAGATGCTAAATATATTAAAAAATCTTTAAAAGTTGGATCAGTTATTCAACAAGAAGAAACTCCTAAAAACTTTGGTAGAATTGCTGCTCAAACTGCAAAACAAGTTGTTATGCAGAGAATTAAAGAAGCAGAAAAAAATAATGTTATAGGCGAAGTTAGTAATAAGCAAGATGAATTAATAACGGTTATTATTAGAAGAGTTGAAGGTGACAATGTTTATGCTGACCTTGGAATAACTCAAGTTGAAGGTGTTTTGGGTGTTAAAGATAGAATACCAGGCGAAAAATATGCAATAAACTCAAGAGTTAAAGTTTTGGTTAAATCAGTTAAAGAATCATATAATATGCCTTATGTTCAACTAACAAGAACCACACCTAACTTTGTTAGAAAATTATTCGAACTTGAAGTCCCTGAAATTGCATCACAAGATGTTTTAATCAAAAATATTGTTAGAGAAGCTGGTTATAGAACTAAAATTGCAGTTTATAGTAACAATCCAACATTAGATTGTGTTGGTGCTTGCGTTGGTAATAAGGGAATGAGGGTTAACTCAATTGTTAACGAGTTAAATGGTGAAAAAGTTGATATCGTTCAATATAGCGAAAACCCTGCTGAATTTATTGCCGGAGCACTAAGTCCTGCAACAGTTTTGCATATTGAGCTTAATCACGATGAAAAAACTTCTTTAGCCATCGTGCCAGATGATAAACTATCACTAGCAATTGGAAAAAACGGTCAAAATGTTAGATTGGCTGCAAAACTTACTGGTTGGAAGATAGATGTTAAAGCAAAGAGTGCCGTTCCATCACTTAATTTTGAAACAGAAGAAAATATTCAACACAACTTTGAAGATTTCGGTGATAATGCAAATATCAATACTGAGCCAAATAATGAAACATCTAACGATTCAGCTCAAGCAAATTCAGATTTATTTGATAATAATGATGTGTTCGGCGATTTGATTTAACCTAAAGGATTTATTTATGGAAAATAAGAAACAACCTTTAAGGCAATGTGTTGCTTGTAGAGAAAAAAAATCTAAAAAAGATTTAATAAGAATTGTAAAACTCGCTAATTCTGATGAATATGTGTTAGATCCCACAAACAAACTTAATGGGCGAGGCGCTTACATTTGTAATGACCAGAAATGTATTGATTTGGCAGTTAATAAAAAACTTATAAATAGAAGTTTTAAAACAAATATAAGTTCAGAACTCTATAATAAATTAAAGGAACAAAAAATTGATTAATAAAATAAAATCATATTTAGGCTTCGCAATAAAAAGCAATGAAATTATTTATGGTTTTGATAACTTAAATACTACTAAGAAGAATATTAAATTAGTATTGTATTCTGATTCAATAAGTGAAAAAAGTTTGAAAAATTTAAGGTATCTTGCAAACAATAAAAAATGGAAAATGGTTAAATTAGTTAACACAAGTTTGGATGAATTGCTTAATACTAACAATTGTAAGATTGTTGGTATTACTAATGAAAATCTAGCAAAAGTTATTTTAGAACAAAAAGATTTTATTCAACTTGATGTTTAAATTTGTTAAAATGTATGTTAAATAATTTTATGAATTAAGAAATATTTAGCATAATCAATAATCCAATTATTGATTTAATAACAAAAAAATATAAGCAGGTGATTATTTTGATTAAAAAAGAAGAAAAAACACAAAACAATAACAATGTTCAGTTTGAAGCATTAAAGCAACTAAATAATATTATAAGCAACAGTGAAATGCAGTCATTCGTTTCATCTATTTCCAAAGCTAAAAAAGCGATTGAAACTTTTTGTAAGAACTTGAAAGATAGGGAAGTTGTTATACAAAATAAAATCAAAAAGCAAGATGAAATTATCTCTGCTAAAAAAGTTGAAACTGAACAAGTTCAAGAAAAAATTGTTAATGAAGCAAAAACAAATGCAGTTGAAGTTAAGCAAACTGTTGAACCAAATACTAGTAACAATGATGTTGCATCTACATCTTTTGTTTCTAATGCAAAACAACAAAGCTTTAATCAGCAAAATAACTTTAAAAACAACAAACAAGCAGACTTCAAACAAGGAAATGGCTTTAATAGAAATAATGGTTACCAAAATAATGGTGGTAATAATCAAAATAATCAACGCTTTAATAATCAAAATAGAAATAATTACAATCAAAATGGCTATAAAAATGGGGCTAGTGAAAAGATGCAAAGTAAACCATTTGATAGGAAGCCATTCGATAAAAGCGGAAAACCAAATCAAACTGGCGGATTTAATAAACCTCAAAATGGAAATAAACCATTTAATAAAGATGGAAATAAGGGTGGGTTTAGATCAACCGGTCTTCTTCCAAAGGCAGATGTTTCAGAAACTTTAGTTGTTAAAAATGATAGAAACTTTGGTGCAAATAAGAGCAAAACAAAATCGAACAACTCAGAAAAGAAAGAATTAAGCTTAAAATCTAAAATAAAAATGGGTTACATCGACATTGAAGATTATAGCAACGGCGATGAAGAAAGAATTGGTAGAGTTAGAGTTAAACCTAAAAAACAAAAAGAGTATGTTGCTCCAGAAAAAGTTAATATTGACCATGCAGTTATAACAACTGATAACCTAACAGTAAAACTTCTTTCTGAAAAAATTGGTAAACCTTCTGTTGATATCATTAAGAAATTTATGATGCTTGGTATGATGCCAAATATTAATAGTGTTATTGATTTTCAAACAGCTGAACTTGTTGCCGCAGAATTTGGCGTAACGCTAGAACAAAAAATTGAAAAGAACTATGAAGAAAAACTTCAAGAAATGATATCTAACCAATCAAATAATATTTCAAATAGACCACCAATTGTAACAGTTATGGGGCACGTTGACCATGGTAAAACATCTCTTTTAGATGCTATTAGAAAAACAAATGTTGTTGCTGGAGAAGCTGGTGCTATCACGCAACATATTGGCGCGTATTCAGTTGAAATAAATGGCCAAAAAATAACATTTATAGACACCCCAGGACATGAAGCTTTTACAGCTATGCGTGCTCGTGGCGCGAAAATTACCGATGTGGCAATTCTAGTTGTTGCTGCTGATGATGGAATTATGCCTCAAACAGTAGAAGCTATTAATCATATTAAAGCAGCTGGTGTTCCAATGGTTGTTGCGATCAACAAAATGGATAAACCAGAGGCAAACCCAGATAGAATCAAACAACAATTAACTGAGTATGGGATTGTTCCTGAAGAATGGGGCGGAGACACAATCTGTGTTCCAATTTCTGCAAAGTTTAATAAAAATATTGATAAGTTGCTTGAAATGGTTCTACTTGTTTCTGAAGTTGCAGATTTAAGAGCTGATAGTTCAGTTCCAGCAAGCGGAAATATCATTGAAAGTAAAATTGATAAAGGTCGTGGAATCGTTGCAACAATCATTGTTAAAAATGGTACATTGAAAATTGGTAATTTTGTTGTTTCTGGGGTTTGCTCTGGAAAAATAAGAGCTATGGTTGATTCTAATGGTAAAGCTGTTGTTGAAGCAGGACCTAGTATGGCAGTATCTGTGCTTGGATTTAATAATGTTCCAAATGCTGGTGATTCCGTTTATGTTGTTGATGAAAAAATGGCTAAAAATATCATCGAAGAAAGAACTGCAAAATTACAATTAGAAAAGAGCAACCAAACTTCAAATATAACATTGGAAGATTTCTTACAACAATCTGCAGATTCAGAACATAAGGTTTTAAATATTATAATTAAGGCAGATGTTAAAGGTTCTGCTGAAGCATTAAAACAAACTCTTGAATCTATAAAGAATGAAGAAGTTGTTGTTAAATGTATTCATGATTCAGTTGGTAGTATTAATGAAAGTGATGTTTTACTTGCCCAAGCTAGTAATGCAATCATTGTTGCATTTAACACAAAGCCTGAAGCAAAAGCAAAAACTCTTGCCGATAAAAACAAAGTTTCAATCAAATTTTACAGAGTTATTTATGATGCTGTTGATGAGATTACAAATATTATCAACGGAATGATAACTCCTAAATATGAAGAACAAGTTACTGGGCATGCTGAGATTAGGCATATATTTAAAATTAGTTCAGTTGGAAATATTGCCGGTTCTTATGTTCTTGATGGTGTGATAACAAACAAGGGTAAAGTAAGATTAATTAGAAACGGCGAAGTTATTGCTCAAACTGAAATAGCAACTTTACAACAACAAAAAGATGAAGTTAAATCAATGAAAGCAGGCTACGAATGCGGTATCAGGCTTAAAAACTTTAACGATATCAAGTTAAACGATATTATTGAATGTTATGAATTAAAGCAAATTTAAAAGGAAGATTAATGGGAAATAGAATTTTAGTTATAAATTCCGAAATTCAAAAAGCAATTAGCGAAATAATAAATTATGAATTAAAAAATCCTAATATCAATGGAATCATATCAGTGCTTAAAGTTAACACAACACCTGATTTAGATTTTTGCAAAGTTTATGTGAGTATTTTCAATGCTACTGATAAAATAGAAGTGTTTAATCAAATTAAACATTCAGCTGGTTTCATACGGAAAGAACTTACAAACAAAATTAATTTAAGAAAAATACCTTATTTGGAATTTATTTTGGATGAAAGTATTGATTACTCAGAAAAAATTAATAGCGTTGTAAATAAGATACAAGAGGAAAGAAAGGCATCAGAAGATGAAAATTAATAGTAAAATTATTGAATTAATTCAAGAAAGTAAGAATGTTGCAATTTTTACCCATTTAAGACCAGATGCAGATGCAATTGGCTCAGCTTGTGCGTTAAAAATGGTGTTAGAAAAAATGGGTAAAAATGCCGATGTTATGTGCGACACAGACACTATTTCACCAAATTTTGCATTCATAAAAAATTCGAATAAAGTAAATAGACCAATGCTTATGGAATACGACACAGCAATAGCTGTTGACTGCGGAGATTTAGGTAGGTTGGGTAAATATGATGTTTTATTTAACTCAATTCCAACAACTATTAATATAGACCATCATGTAACTAACGATAATTTTGCTCAAAACAATTTTGTTAGGGAAGCAAGCAGTACTGGTGAAATACTATATTTTGTTTTTAAAACCTTAAAAGTTAATTTAAATAAAGATATAGCTATGGCTCTATATTCAGCCATTTCTTCTGATACAGGCTGTTTCTTGCATAATAATGTAACACCTGATTCACATAAAATTGCTGGATATTTAATGAAGTATAAAATAGATATTGGCAAAGCAAATTATTATTTATTCAAAAGAAGGTCTTTAGGCCAAATTAAGCTTCAACAAATAGCACTTCATAATTTAAAGTTCTACCTTGACAATAGAGTTGCAATAATGTATTTAACTGCAAAAGATTTTAAGTTGTGTGATATTGGAACTAATGAAAGCTTTGGACTCGTTGATATAGGAATTAACATTGAAAAGGTTGAGGTTGGTATTTTAATAAGTGAAATAAAGCCAAACCTATATGCTTGTAGTATTCGTGGTAAAGGTAATGTGGATACTTCTCTGATAGCAAAAACTTTTGGTGGCGGTGGCCATGTTAACGCATCTGGATGCAATATATTCGGCACATGCAACACTGTTATAAATAAATTGGTAAGGGTTTCAAAAAAATTTCTATGTTAGGCTTTTTAAACATTAATAAACCATCTGGAATTTCTAGTAATTTCGTATTAACGAAAATTAAAAAGAAATTTGATATTAAAAAAATTGGGCATATGGGAACTTTGGATCCGCTAGCATCTGGAGTGTTGCCAATTGCAATTGGTAAGGCTACTAGGATGTTTGATTATTTTTTGAATAAATCAAAATCCTACTATGCTGAATTTGAATTTGGTTACGAAACATCAACTTTAGATAGCGAAGGTGAGGTGATTAGCAAATGTGACTTTATTCCATCAGTAGATGATATAAAGGCTGTTTTGCCAAAGTTTATTGGTGAAATTTATCAAATGCCTCCAAATTTCAGTGCTAAGAAAATTAATGGTGCTAATGCTTATGATTTAGCAAGAAAAAACATAGATTTTGAATTAAGACCTTGCAAGATAGAAATTAAAGCCATTGATTTAGTTGCAAAAATTTCTGAAACTAAATATGCTTTTAATATAACATGTGGAAGTGGCACATATATTAGAGCAATTGGCAGAGATATTGCAAAAGAACTAAACACTTATGCCACCATGACAAAACTTATTAGAACTCAAAGTGGTAATTGTTTTGATATCAAATCATCAATTGCATTAGATGATCTTTTGAATCAAACATCAATTGATCAACTACTGATTCCTATTGATAAAGTGTTTAATTTTAACAGGTTTAATATAACAAATGATGAATATATTGATCTAAAAAACGGGCTAAAAACAATAAAGATTAATCCTTTCAACTCAAATACATTTGTTATACATAATAGTAGTGTTATTGGTGTTGCTGAAGGTAATTTAGATTACTTAAAAATAAAAACTAATTTAGAATAGGTGAAAAATGGTTAAATTTGGTCCATCGGGGAATTGTATATCATTTTATGAGGCTGGTCATAAATCAACTTTAGAGGCTGGAAAATGGCTAAAAGAAATTGGGTTAGATGCGTATGAGTATAGTTTTTGCAGAGGTGTAACAGTTTCTGATGAAACAGTTATTAGCATAGGAAAAGAAATGAAAGAAAATGGAATAACTGTTTCTGCTCACGCTCCATATTTTATTAATCTTGCCAATGAAAATGATGAAATGGCTGAAAAAAGTTTTCTTTATATCACAAACAGTTTATATAAGTTGCGATTACTTGGTGGAAAAAATTTAGTTGTTCATCCTGGTTCACTTATGAAACTTTCAAGAGAGAAAGCTGTTGAACTAACAAAAAAAAGATTGGTCCAGTTGAAAAGTATTCTTACTGAAACAAATAACCTTGATATGAAGGTTTGTTTAGAAACAATGGGTAAATTTTCTCAAATTGGCACGTATCAAGAAATTGTTGAATTTTGCCAAATATGTGATGCATATTACCCTGCATTCGATTTTGGTCATATAAACTGCATTTTACAGGGTGGCTTAAAAACAAAACAAGATTTTCTTGATATTTTTAACTACGCTATTGAAAGATTAGGTTATGAAAAAGTTAAAAATTGCCATATTCACTTTAGCAAAATTCAATATGGCACAAAAGGCGAAATAAAACACTTAACCCTTGATGATGATATCTATGGTCCTGAGTTTGAACCTTTAGCTGAAGCTATTAAAGAATTAGGTTTAGAACCAATTATAATATGTGAATCAAGAGATGTTATGGCTTTAGATGCTATAAAATTAAAGAATATATATAAAAACGCATGATGCAAATTTTTGTAATATTTTAAATAAATACTGAGTTTTATAAAACTTCCAAAAATTATGTTGGAAGTTTTTTTTATTATGTTTCATTTTTGTTGTGTTTTAAAAATATTGAATTATAAGACTATTTATAAAAGGAATTAATTATGTTTTCATTTTTACCTGACGATTTAAATATAGTTTTTGATAAAATTAGTTCTGAATACATTAATGAAATAAGGCTAAGAATTAATTCTCCAATAGTTGTGAATATTAGAGGAGTAAATAAATTTTTATCTAATGATGGAATAACAAATAACAAATCTAATGCATTGATTTGCCTTCCATCTACTATTCAAACCATTCTTCAAAAAGTTAGTAATAATTGTTTGTATTCAATAAATGACCAACTTATTAACGGATATATAACACTAAATAATGGTGTTAGAATTGGCGTTTGTGGTGAAGTCGTTTATGTTAATAATCAAATAAAAACGATAAAGAATATATCATCTTTAAATATTAGAATTCCTCACTTAATAAAAAACTGTTCACTAAAATGTTATTTGAATTTAATAAATAATAGCCAAGTTTTAAACACATTAATTTTGTCACCAGCGGGTGCTGGAAAAACAACTTTTATAAGGGATTTTACACAACAACTAGTTGAAAGAATAAATGGAATCAATATATTGGTTGTTGATGAAAGGGGAGAGATATGTTCAGTTTCAAATGGTGGTGAAAATTATTTAACAAACAATGTTGATGTTTATTCTAATTGTTCAAAAGAGTTTGGTTTTGAAAATGGAATAAGAAGTATGAAACCCGATGTTATTGTAACAGATGAATTAAATTTTAGTACTGATTCTAAGATAATAGAAAATGCAATTACTTGTGGTTGTTCGGTTGTGGCATCAATCCACGCTAATAGTATTATAGACTTAAAATCAAAACCAGAATTTCTTAATTTATTAAATAAAAAATTATTTAAAAGATTTGTTGTGTTAAGTTCAAATGAAGGTCCAGGCACGCTAGAAGGTGTGTTTGATGAAAATCTAAATCGTGTGTATATAGGTTAGTATGAAAATTCTTTTTATCTTGATTGTTAATCTAATATTCTATTGGATAGCAAATGTTTATAAAAAAAACCATCTAAAGAAGATTGATATATATTCAAACGTACTCTTATTTATTAATGATGCATCTTCGCAAGTATCATTCACTAAATCGAATATTTTTGAAATCATAAGAAACAATATTAGCTCGTATTCAAAAAATTTCTCAAATATTTTAAGTAATTATGCTGATGGCAAATCTTTATCATCAATTGATTATTTAAATAAAAATGAATGTGATGAAATTATCGAATTTTTAAATTCAATAGGGAAATATGATATAACCGAAACTGATAAAATGTTCAATTTTTATAAAAGTAAATTTGAAAATAAGTTAATGATCCAAAAAGATAATTATAAAACAAAAGTTGAGCCAATTTTTAAAATTATAATCGTTTTAGGATTGGCTGTTTCAATATTATTAATTTAGGTAAATTATATGGAAATAGAAATTATTTTTAAAATTGCAGCTATTGGAATTTTAACTGCAGTTGCCAATCAAATTCTAAAATATGCCGGTAAAGATGAAATAGCAACGTTGATAACGCTTGCAGGTGTTATAGTTGTTTTATTTATGATTGTTAATATGATAAGTAATTTGTTCGACACAGTTAAGTCATTATTCTCGTTATATTAGTTGAGGTTAATTTGGAAATTGTAAAGGTTGTTATTTCAGCAATTTTAATAGTATTTGTTATTATCATAATTAAGCAAATCAAACCTGAATTGGCAATTGGTATAACAATTTTAGGCAGTATTTCATTACTATTATACATACTATCTTTTTTCTCACCAATAGTTGAAATCTTCGATAAAATAATTAACTCAACAGGTCTAAACACGAATTTATTTACAATTCTTTTAAAAATAATTGGAATAGGTTATCTAGTGGAGTTTTGTGCAGATATTTGCTCCGATAGTGGTAACAGCGCTATTGCAAATAAAGTAATACTTGGTGGTAAAGTTTTTATTTTTATTTTAGCAATTCCAATTATTACAGATTTATTTGATATTATAATTCAATTATTAGAATGATAAGCACTTCTAAAAAAATCTGCATGTTCCCATTCAAAAATTTAAAGAACAAAAGAATAAAAATTTTGATAGTTACTTTTTTTATTCTATTGTTTTTATATTTGTTATCTAGCTTTTTTATTTCACGTGTTAACTCTGCTTCAGATACCATTGAAAATGAACTTATTGAAACTATTGATAAAGAATTAGATTCTATTAACACAGATGATATGGATACCATTATTGATGGCGCTAAAGGTGATTTAAATAAAGGTGACTCATTTAAGGATATTGTTAAAAATATTTTATCTGGTGAATACTATTCAAATTATGATTCATTGCTTTCTGTAATTATATCATTATTATTCAAACAAATTATTAATTTTCTACCTTATTTCCTTGTTATATTTGGTGCTAGCATAGTATCTCATTTGTTGTTAAATTTTAAAGGTGAAAATTTTGACTCTGGTATTTCAAATATAGTCACAATTGTTACATTAATCATTATTATAACAACATGTTTAACTATGTTTTATAGAGTATTTGATATAACAAAGTCATCAATATCATCGATGGAAAAACAAACTGAAATCATATTCCCAATTTTACTAACCATGTTAGCTTCCATCGGAAGCGTTGTGTCTCTAGGCATATTCAAACCCATAATTGCATTTCTAACAACTATAATTAATTACATTTTTTCCAATATTTTCTTTCCACTATTTATAGTAACTTTTGTTTTAATTATTTTAAATAGTTTATCAAACACAATAAAGTTAAACAAAATAATTGGCTTTATCTTCAGTTTGTTTAAATGGGGAGTAGGAATAATATTCACAATTTTTGGAGCATTTTTAACAATACAAGGCATTAGTGCAGGCAAATACGATAAAATAAGCATCACAACAACAAAGTTTGCAATTAAGAGTTATATTCCAATAATCGGTGGATATATTAGTGATGGTTTTGATCTAATTGTTTTAAGTTCTATTTTGATTAAAAATGCAGTTGGAGTTGCTGGTCTATTTATTCTATTTATAACAATTATTTCACCAGTTATAACCTTAATAGTTTTAAAACTATTATTGCAATTAGTGGGTTCAATTATTGAGATTGCTGGCGATGATAAAATATCAGAATTTCTAAGTAATTGCTCTAAAATTTTAATATTTCCTATTGTTATTATTTTAGGAATTGCGTTTATGTATATTTTAAGTGTTGGTTTATTAATGTGCACGGCAAATATAATTTAAGGTGAGTATATGAGTTGGTTATATAACTTAATTGGCGTTGTTTTTCTTGGAATTATTTTTGAGATAATATTACCAAATAACAAAATAAATAAGTTTATTAAATGTATTTTTTCAATATTTATTGTTTTTTCTTTAATATCACCATTAGTAAACATATCATCAAAAATAAATAAGATTAAAATTGATAATGTATCAAGTGAAATTAATGAAGAATTATTTCAAACAATTTCCGATTTGCGGAAAAACACATATGAAACCTTAATAACTAAAAGTTTAGAAAATGATGAAATATTTAATGTTAAAATTAATATTGAGTTTGATGTCGAAAAAAGTAATATGCAAATTAATAAAATTACTATAGATTTAGCTAATTTAGTTCTAACTGAAAATAGCAAGAATATAAATAAGTATGAGGTTATAACAAAGCATGTAAAAAAATATTTGGATATAAGTGAGGACAAGATTATATTTAATGAATAACACAAATTCATCACAAAAAAATGCCGATTCTAATTTTAATGAAAACAAGGAAAGTGGGTTAAAAAAATACACATCTAAACTTAAGGACAAGCTCACGAATTCTAAACTCTTTAAAATTAAAAACTTTAAATTGGTTGGGTTGGTGGTTTTGCTCATTGCGGTTGTTGTTGGTTACTTCTTTATATCAAAATCAAGCACCAAAACAACTTCAGCAAGTAAAGCAACTAACTCGTATTACACTAGTAGTTTAGATTATGCCAAAGCACTTGAAACTAAAATGCAAAATGTGTTAAGCAATATTTCAGGTTCTGGGAAAGTATCAGTTATGGTAACATTATCATCTTCATTAGAAATTGTTTATGCTGAAAGTGTTGATGAAAAAAATAACTCAAGCGTGTCCTCAAATAATTCAACATCAACTAAAAACACCACCTCAAACACAATAATTGTTAAAAATAATGGTGTTAACTCACCATTAGTTGTTAAGGAAATTTTGCCGGAAATTAAGGGCGTTGTTGTGGTGTGTGAGGGTGCAAAAGATGTTAATATAAAACTAAAGATTGTTCAAGCAGTTAAAGCTTTGTTAGATATACCTAGTAATAATATTCAAGTATTTTCTTAAAATAAAGGAGTTTAAAATGAGTAAAAAGAAAAGAATTATTTTAATTGGTTGCTTTTGTTTGTTATTAATTGCCACTGGAATTGTTAATGTTGTTTTAAATAATGCAGTTGATGCAAAAACAAACCCAACACCTGTTTCATCAACAACATACACTAGTTTTTTCAATAGTTATAGAACCAATAGAACAAGCACAAGAAATCAAGAAATTGAGTACTTAGATGCTATTTTAGCTAGTGCAACATCAAGCGCAGAAGCAAAAGCAAACGCAGAAACTGAAAGAGCTGATTTAATAAAATTAATGGAATCAGAATTAGTGTTAGAAGGCTTAATCAAGGCAAAAGGTTTTCAAGATGCTATTATCTCAGCTCTAAGTTCTAATATCACAGTTATTGTTAAAAAAGCAGAATTAACATCAAGTGAAGTTGCTCAACTAGTTGAAATTATCACATCACAAACCAATTACACATTAGAAAATATTAAAATTGTTCCAGTTGAATAGAATTCAATCTAAACACAAATTTGATTTTTGAGTCGAATTTGTGTTTTTTCTTTTAATAATAATTTTAAATTTATTGCATAATAATTTTAGATATGATATTATATTTTTGTTAAATAGGTGAAATTATGAGAACAAAAGAATCTTCAAAAATTAGAATACCAAAAGGCAATGTTACATTTGATGGTAACATAATATTGTCTGTTATAAATCTAGCAACAAAAGAGATTGCCGGCATTAGTTCAATGGCAACAAATTTTTGTTCAAAAATTAGGGATTTCTTTGATAAAAACATAAAAGATGGCGTTAAAGTTTCTTATGTTAATAATTCTTTAATTGTTGATGTGTATGTTAATATCGCATATGGTTATAATGTTTCAGATATCGCATATAAAGTGCAAGAAAATATCAAAAATAGTATAGCCTCAATGATGGACATCAATATTGATAAAATCAATGTTCATTTTATGGGGGTTGATTTTGCCACAGAGGAAGAATTTTAATTGTAAGGATTTTAGTTATGGGAAGAGTTGTTGCAAGAGATGTTTTATATAAATTAATATTTGAGAATATGTTTGTTGAGCCCGAAAATAGTGTTAGTTACGAAACTTTTTTAGAATCAACCGAATTAGATAGAGATAATTTAGATTATGTTAAAAATTCATACATTGAAATTCTTAAAGAAAAAGAAAATATCTTAAATATTATATCTAAATCAATGAAAGAAGATTTTAGTATTGATAGGATTTTTAAAGCTGACCTTGCTATTATTGTTTTGGCAACATATGAATTAATATATAAAAACATTGATGCTAAAATTGCAATAAATGAAGCTGTTAAGCTTGCTAAAAAGTACTCCACAGATAAAAGTTATGCGTTTGTTAATGGTGTGTTAGCAAACATTGTTAAGGATAATAATTTAATTAATGGATAATTATATTTCGGTTTCTCAAATTAATAGTTATATAAAAAATATTTTTGATGCAGAAGAATTGCTTCAAAATATTTTTATATATGGAGAAGTTGGAAATTATAGTATTTCAAATGGTATTGCATATTTTAATTTGAAAGATGAGAGCGGATTAATTCAGTGTGTTTTGTTTAATGCGAAAATGTTTTTCACACCTAAAATAGGTGATATGATTTTAGTTAAAGGAAGTGTTAGTTATTACGCTAAAGGTGGAAAGCTATCTTTTCAAGCATATAGTATTCAAGAGTACGGTAAGGGAATGTTATATGAAAAATTTCTTGAATTGAAAAATAAACTTGAACAAAAAGGATATTTTGATATTGAGCACAAGAAGCAAATTCCTAATTACATAAAGAGGATAGGTGTTGTTTCAAGTGAAACCGGCGCTGTTATTCAAGATATAATTGACATCACCCGCAGAAGAAACAATGGAGTTGATATAGTTTTATTTCCAGTAAAAGTTCAAGGTGTGGGCGCTGAAAATGACATTGCTAAAGGAATTAATTTTTTCAGTGAATACAATAATGTTGATGTTGTTATTGTTGCTCGCGGTGGTGGAAGTTTAGAAGATTTGCAACCGTTCAACACCGAAATTGTTGCTGATGCAGTATATAACTGCAAAAAGCCAATTGTGAGTGCTGTTGGGCATGAGACTGATTACACAATTTGTGACTTTGTTTCAGATCTTAGAGCTCCAACTCCCTCAGCGGGTGCGGAATTAGTTGTTTGGGAGAAAAATAGTGTTATTAACTACACTTTAAATAAGTTAAACGATAACTATTTGAA
>JBNMHL010000019.1:0-21998 GCA_050872745.1 Clostridiales bacterium
TAGGAAGTAAATTTTGAAACAGGTTCAAAATTTGTGCTAAAGCACTTGCAAAGCTATGCTTTGTGCTTCCAGTTTGAATAACCATCAGTTGCTGGCAAGTATCCCTTCGGGCTGTTTGCCGACAACTTCCGGTAATATAAACATAAAAAACATAAAAAGAAAAAATAAAAACAAATTATCTTTGAAATAAATATTTGTTGCAATAAAAATTCGATTCAATTATCTATAAAAACATAGTAAAATTATAAACTCATTTCATCATCGCAAATTTCATTAAATACTTCATCAATGCGATCCATATTGCTTGTGTGTTGATTTTCTTTTCTATCTTTAAAAAATTCAGCCGGTTCTTCATCTTTAATTAAAAGTTCTAAACCCTTTCTTTCATTTTTGTGTAAGAAGAAAAAATTAACACTATCATAATTGCAATTCAACATATCATTTTCCACCTTTTAAATTTATTAATATAATTAGTATACATTTCATTATATCAATTGTCAATACCCAAGTTTTGTAAAAAAACTTCACAAAGAATAACAAGCCTAGAAACTTGTTATTAAACCACAAGATAAAAATATTATTTATTTGCTTTTTAACTTATTTAAATATAATAATTAATTAATATTATTACTTAATCAATTTAAAACTTTAAAATAAAACGGAAGATAATTTAATATATATACTTTGCTCATTATATTCATCTTTACATAACTCATAAATTCATAAAATAGATGTCTATAGAGCTCAAAGACGCCTTGTTTATTTGATTGATAATTGTATACTAGTAAAAATAATGAGCAAGGTGGATATATAACTAAAACATTTATTAACGTTACTATTAGTATTAAACAATAATTAAAATAAAAATATAAATCTAATACTTTAAATATCTATCTAAGATATAATATATAAACAATTACTAATACAACACCTTTCAAACACAACAATTAATAATTAGTTTATTTTTAGTTTTTTTTCTTAAATTGAATTGAAATAACACTTTTGAAACTATTTCATAAACGAATTGATTTATTTTTTATAGAATAAAAAACAAGTGGGAATAATAAATATTCACGAATTCAAACCAATGCAAATATATTTTTTATATTAATTAATAGTAATAGTATTAATAGGGAGTGTGGAAAAGTGGATAACTTTAAAAAAAACAAGATATTGCAAAATTCGCACGTAATAAAGCCACGCAAAATCAATATTTAGTGTTTTTTAATGTGGATAACTCACCTCCAACTTGTGGAAGAATTCAACACAAACCCAAAGTTACCCACAATTTTAAAAATATCCCAGAATTTCCCCATTTTTCCTACTGTATATTAATAAATTTTTTGGCATTTTTATACTTAAAATAAAACAAAATTTGTTGTATTAAAGCATATAAACTTAAAATGAGATTCGATGATGCAATACTTTGCATCATCATTTGATTTCCAAGCAAAAAAGTTTTATTGAACGAACCTGTAGTAAAATTTATCAAACAAACGAACCCACAACAATTTTAATTCTATATGCTGATTTTTGATTATCGTTATATTTTAAAATTGGATCATTTAAGTAAGTTAAATAGGTGTTTGTGTGGCCATCAGATTTTAGTTGGTTTTGATAAAGTTCAATTTGTTTTGCGTAATCATTTTTATATGCGGGATATAGCGAATTAAAGCAATCAGTTGAAACGTAGGCATAAATAGTTTTAGTTGAATTTGTTTGAATTTGATAATCACTAAGCTTATTAACTAAATTTAAAAAACTCGATGTTGTTTGAATAAGATTAGTGATTTTTATATTAATAATACAACCAGAAAGTTCGTTTGAAACTTGAATATCGCCAGCATAATTCACTTCAATAAACCAAGTTGAAGATGTGAATGTGCTTAAAACTTTATCCATTCCTTTACTAGCAGAATAATATGTTGATGAAGAAATGTTGTTAACTTTTTTAGCATATTCAACATCAACAAGCAAGTCAATACTATCAATGCCATTCAAAATGCAATACTCAACAATGTTTTCATACTCTTTTTTCGTGCTTATAACCAAATCCTCATAAATGGTTTCATATTCGTTTTTATTGCAAGTTAAAACCATATTTTCATAGTAACTGCAAGCATCTGAGTTTGTTCTATAATTTTCGTATTTTGTTCTACCAATTAAAGGGTAGTGAGAGTTTTCAGTAAGTGAGTCGGTTGTTAAAAAATACCTATGTTGTAGTCTTTCCGTGCCTTGCGATCTGCTATCTCTAAGTTCTGCCCAAGTGGTATCCACCAAATACCAACTGCCACCTAAATTAACCTTGTTCCAAGCGTGGTTATCTTTAGTTACTCCCATATTTGATGAAGCTTTGCCAGTTATCCTAACAGCTTTAATTCCTTCCATATTGCATAAAAGTGAAAATGCTTTACTGAATCCATCACACACCGCCACTTTTTGTATAAACACACCTTCCAAGTAAAAACAAGGAAACTCAGTTAGATAGTAACTAGATGAAGAAATATAGTTTAAATTCAAATTAAAATAAGTTGTGTTAACACAAATCCAATCGTAAATGCAAAGTATTTTTTCAAAATCATTCATATCATCGGAAATAATATTTTTCAAAACATCTTTTGCAAGGTTATATATAATCTCAGCTCGGCTTCCTTCCTTGCAAATTGGTGTTAGCCCACATTCAACCGCCCAATAAAGTTCATCAGATGTGTTCACTTCCACACTAAAAAATTGCTTATCACTAGCCCAGTTATTAAAAGCTTCATCGCGTTTTGTGAAATTTAAATCGGTTCTTTCATAGTAAGGTAAAGTTGTTTGAATTTGTTGTAGTTCTGTGTAGTCAATAGGTGAGCCGTTTACTTTAATTTTTGAATAATCAATGTTTAAATTGCATTCGGTGATATCGTGGAAACCTAAAGATATTTCATACACGTTACCTTCAACTTTATCGCAAATATAGAATTGACCACGAAGATAAGAAGCGGTTTCTAAGAAATTCTCTTCAAAAACATCGGTTATGTATCTTTTAATATCGTTAGTTCTATCTTGCTCAAAAATTGAGTTTGAAATAGAGTTTGCAAACTCATTAGATAGTAAAATTTTATAGTTGGTTGTTCTCAACACAAAGTTATAATATAGAACATTACTAAGTTCTGATTCACTGCAAATATAGTAATCGTTTAATTGGTCATCAAAATAATAGTGAATTGAAGTGTAAGGTGCAAAAGTGTTTGGGTTAAAATAGTTAATTGTTTCATCGTTGTAGTAAATATCAGTTGAGTTTGAATATTGAACCCCAACGCGATACGCCACTAAATCAGTGATTGTGATGTTACTGATATCAAAAAAATTATTTTTTGTTTCGAAATGTTTTAAACCTGTTGAATTAGAAAACACCGTGAACACATAGTTTGAAGCACTTGCGTTTTTGTTCCATTCAATAATGCTATCAGATTTTTCAATTAAATCAACGCCATAGCCCGCTTGAACTTTGTAGTTTAACTTGTTGCTTTTATCATTTTCATTAAACACACTGCCATTAGTGAATGCAAGTTTGTTAGAAAATTCGCTATATTTATCTTCTTGAGACTTTGTTCTAACCTTGAAATAATAAACGCCATTATCTATAATTTTGCTAGAGAAATCATAGTAGTAAGTATTGTTTTGGCTGTTTAGATAGTCACTTGAAACAGTTTCAGCTAACTCATCGTTTATGTATATTTCATATGTTGTGTAGTCGTAGACTTTTTTCCAAGAAATTGTTTTAGTTTGTTTGTTAATACTAATTGTTGGTGCTTTTAAGTTGATGTTAAATAAAAAACATCCACTTAAAATAAAGCAACCAAAAATTAAAATAACTGCCATCATTATTAAGTTTTTAAAATTTTTTCTATCTTTCACTCTTTCCATTTTTCCTTAATCACAATAATTACTTAAATTTTTTATCAATATAAAATCATAGTTATCGCTTATCACACTATTTATTTTTTATTAATTTTTTAGCCTTTGTTTATATGTTTTATCTTCATAAATTCAATTAAATAGTAAATTATTATTAAAATAGTTATAAAAATTTCTAAGTATAATTAATAAATTATACGATAGCATTGCATAACAAGCATATTTCATAACAATGATACATTAATTAATATATTATATAATAACATTTTTATATAGAATTAACAAACTAGATTTATTAGAAATTTAAGAATTGCGTTAAATCACAATTAATCATTCAAGCCAGTTATCTGGAACATTCCAAATTTGGGTGGCAGTTAACGAGCTATCTAAACACTCCAACATAACCGACACACAAGCGGTCTTAGATCTTGAAACAAACTTAGGAAAAACGATGTTATCAAAAAGCATTAACGTTTCTTGATTTAAAATTGATGAGTTTAAATAATAATACTCGCCATTCTTAATCCATTTATCTTGGTCTATATCGCAAGTCGTTTCAATGTTTTTCATCTCTTTATCGTTGCAATAAGTTAACACAAGTTTAAATCTTATAAAATATGGAGTGGTGGTCGTGTTTTTCGCGAATGCATACTGTTTTAATTTTGAACCATTTAAAATTCCAGATGGTAAATAAATAGTGTTAACTTGATTATTAACGCCACTTAAATTAAAATTAATTGTTTTTCCTAAATTTGTGTCAATTTTTCTATTTTGATTAACGCCAATCATAAAGATGCTTAAACCAATAAAACAACTCAACAACACACTCAACACAATGGTTGCTATTTTAAATTTTTTACTACTCTCTATTGGCTTTTTATTTTTATTATTTGGAATAACCTTTTTAATTATTGCATTTTTAACTTTTATTTTTTTCATACCACATCTATTTATATTTTTATTTTTTATATCATATCTTTTTTAGTTTTCATTTTTTTATAATAATTATTTCTACTTTTATTTTTTTCATATCATATTTATTATTCCCTATTACTCGCTATTCATTCTTAAAATTGCACGAAATAATTTTCTTAATTATTGCATTTTAAACCTTTATTCTTTTATATCATATTATCGGAAGTTGTCGGCAAACAGCCCGAAGGGATACTTGCCAGCAACTGATGTTAATCAAAACTGTGATACCTTGATTTATCAAGGAGTTGTGTTTAGCAACTTAAAATTTGGCTTGCTCAAATTTTAACATCACATAGTTTATATTTATTATTTTCGCTTATACACAACTAATAATCAAATAAGCAAGGCATCCTTGTTCAACAGGGAAATCATTGATATTGATTTATAAAAAATATCTTTGCAACAGAAGGAAGTGGTTGGTTTATCAACTAGGAGATTGTTTTAATTAGTTTTTTATTTATCAAAAAATATCATCAACTTAAAAACATATCATCTATATTCCTTTGAAAAAAAATGCAAATTTGATATAATAATTAAATATGGAAAATGAAATATTGAAACTTGAAAAAAAATTAGATGAAAAAACTGCAAGAAAATCAAACCCACAAATGTTGGCATTTATTGGTGATGCTGTTTTTTCGCTATACGTTCGAACTGAAATATGTTTGAAAAACAATGTTAAAACAAACGAACTCCATAAACTTTCAACTGACTATGTTAAAGCGAGTGGTCAAAGCGACTTTATGGAAAGTTTGCTACCAAACTTAAATGAGTTTGAAATGGAAGTTTATAAAAGAGCACGAAACTATAAAACTGCAAATATTGCCAAAAATGCTAAGGTAAATGATTACAAACGTGCAACAGGTTTAGAAGCGCTACTTGGCTACTTATTCCTTTGCGGAAAAAATGAAAGACTAAATGAAATTTTAAGAATGCTAAATAAAGGTGAAAATAATGATTAAGTATGAAGGCAAAAACGCAATTATGGAAGCATTAAATTCCGATTGCACAATAAACAAAATTTTAATATCAAACACAATTAATAGAAAATCTATTAATGAAATGCTTTTAAAAGCAAAACAAAAAAATATTAGAATCAATTTTGTTGATAACAATCTAATAAAAAAGGAAAGTGAAACAAACACGCCTCAAGGGTGTATTGCTTTTGCGGAAGATTTTAAATATTCAAATTTGCAAGAAATTTTAAATCAACCTAAAGAAAATAAATTTTTACTTATTCTTGATGGAATTGAAGATCCACATAATTTTGGAAGCATAATAAGAAGTGCAGAATGCTTTGGTGTTGATGGTGTGATTATTGGAAAAAACCGCTCATGCCTTGTTACTGAAACGGTTATTCGAACAAGTGCTGGAGCAATATCGCATGTTAAAATCACACGCGAAACTAATATTAATCAAACAATTGAAACTTTAAAGAAAAACAACTTTTGGGTGTATGGATTAGAGCTAGGTGGAGAACCACTAAACACAACTGATTTTAGTGGCAATATAGCAGTTGTGGTTGGAAGCGAAGGAAAAGGAACTAGTGAACTCACTAAAAAGTTATGTGATAAAATTGTCACGCTAGATATGAAAGGTAAGGTTAATTCTCTAAATGCAAGCGTTGCTGCTGGAATTGGGTTATATGAAATATCTCAAAAACGCTAAACAATAATAATGTAGTTTTTGTCAGAAATGTGGAATATTTTGTCAAAAATATAAAGTTTATTGTCAAATTTTGGTAAATAATCATTCAATTATAAATCATTAACTAAATTAAAAAATAAGAATATGTAAGAATAAAGGAATAATAAATTGTTTAATGAAGAGGAAAAAAACAATTTAATAAAAAACTACGAACCGCTAATAGTTTCAATTATAAACAAAAAAAAGTTTTATATTGAAGGCGAGGAATATCAAGATATTATTCAAGAAGGTAGAGTAGCGTTATTTAAAGCATTAAACACTTTTGATGAAACCAAAGATGTTAATTTTTCGGTGTATGCAAAAAAGGTGATTGAAAATCACTTAATTAATGTTATGAAAAAATCAATCAATAGTAAAAATATGCCACTTAATAATGCATACAATATAAACAACCAAGGTGAACTTGACCTAAACGATTTCAATGATCGAAACTCTCAACCAATGCCAATAAAAAGTGTGCATTCAACTGAGGAATTTTATATGCAAGAGGAAAGTGCAAAGTTATTAATAGATAGCATTGTTAAAAATTTAAGTCCGCTTGAAAATCAAATTTTGCAATTAAAGTTGCAAGAACTAACCTACACGGAAATTGCTAAAAAACTTAATTTACCAAATAAAGTTGTTGATAACGCGTTGAATAGAATTAAAAATAAAATACTAAATTTAAAAGGATAACATATGGAGCATTTAGCATTATATAGAAAATATAGACCACAAAATTTTGATGAAGTTATTGGTCAAAGTCATATAACTCAAACGCTATTAAATCAAATAAAAACTGGAAACATAAGCCACGCATATTTATTTTGTGGAACTAGAGGAACTGGAAAAACAAGTATTGCCAAAATTTTTGCTAGGGCAATTAACTGCGAAAATATAAGCGAAAGCGGAAAGGTTTGCGGAAAGTGTGAGGCTTGCGTTGCCTTAGCTAACCCATCAAATCTTGATATTATGGAAATAGATGCTGCAAGTAATAACGGCGTTGATAGTATAAGAGATATTCGTGAAAAAATAAAATACACTCCTGTTAATTGCAAATATAAGATATATATAATCGATGAAGTGCATATGTTATCTGATAGTGCATTTAATGCACTTTTGAAAACTTTAGAAGAGCCACCAGCTCACGCAATTTTTATTTTAGCAACCACTGAAGAACAAAAAATTCCAGCAACAATTGCAAGTAGGTGCGTTAAGTTTGATTTTAAACTTGTTGAAACTGAAGAGTTAGCAAAACATATTGCAAAGATATTCGATAAAGAAAATATTTTCTATGAAAAAGAAGCAGTGAATTTGATTGCAAGCTTAGGCGAAGGAAGTGTGCGTGATGCGTTGTCTGTTGCGGAAATGTGTGTGGCTTATTCAAACGGAAAAGTAACCTATGAAAATAGTGTTAAAGCAATTGGTATCACAGATAGAGAAACTTTGAATCAAATTGCCGAAAATATAATAAATAAAAATCAATCACAATTAATAAATGTTGTTGATGGTGTTTATAAGAGCGGAAAAAATATTGCCCAACTTAGCAAAGATATGTTGAATTATTTTAGAGATTTAATGATTGTTAAATCAACCGACAACGCAAAAGATTTACTTAAGTTGCCAACAAATGTGTTTGATAAAATGAAAGAGTTGAGTGCAAATGTGTCGAACGAAAATTTGCTTGATATTTTAACCAAACTTTGTGGTTTGGAGCAAGAGTTTAGGTTCACTCAAAACGCCAAAACTTTATTTGAAGTAACAATTCTTAATTTGCTATCGGATAGTGACTATTCAAAACTTGAAAAGCGTGTTACGCAAATTGAAAACAAATTAAAAACTTTGGTGAATCCCTAACTTAAGTTCGTTAGAGAAGAAAAAAATAGCCGATGAGATTATTAATGATGTTAAAGTTGTTAGTGAAGAAATAAAAAAGAATAACGATGTGAAAATAGATATTTGTGGTAATGTTGAAAAGAACACACAAAATGAGCCAAATCAAACAAAAAATCAAAATAATGAAACCGCTACAAATATAAAACTAAGTGGCAAAAACGAAATTGATAAAGATAACGCGTTTTTACCAAATCAGATGTTTGGAAAAATCCTTGTTAATTTTAGAAAAAATAACCACGATATTGAGTATGCCATTTTAAGTCAAGCCACAAATGTGGAACTGGTTGAAAACACCTTGAAAATAAGTATCGTTGGCAATAGTATGTGGAGTAAAATTGCAAACGATCAGCATTGCATTGATTTAATGAATGAAATTATTAGTGACTATGGCGTGAAAGTGAATATTTTTAACGCCACAAAAGATGAAGAAAATAAAATTGATGTGTTAAAGTTTCTAAAAGAAAATTTCGAAAAATATCTTAAAATTAAAATGTCTTAAAATCTTTAGATAATATTAAAAAATCTAAAAAACCAAAAAAAATAAATTTGTAATAAATAATAATAGTGATATAATAATATCTAACATTAATATTTAGTTTAAGGAGAAAAAAATATGTTTAGACCAGGAATGGGTGGCTTTGGTGGTGGAAATATGCAAAATTTAATGCGCCAAGCCCAAAAAATGCAAGAAGAACTTCAAGCTCAAAATGCTAAAGCCGAGGAAGAATTAGAAAACACAACTCTTTCTGCAACCGCTGGTGGTGGAATGGTTGAAGTTTCTATCACAGGTAAAAAGAAGATTGTTGGCGTTAAGATTAACCCAAATGTTGTTGATCCAGATGATGTTGAAATGCTTGAAGATTTAATCGTTGCTGCAACAAATGAAGCAATTGAAAAAGCAAACGACTTAGAGAAAAAACTTAAACCTTCAATTCCAGGCCTATAAGATTTGCTTGGAATATAGATGTTTTGAGAGTTTTTTTAAACTCAATCAAAAATAAACTCAATCAAAACAAATGACAAACAAATAGAGATACAATTAATTTAATCAAAACAAATTTCAAATAAATAGAGCTATAATAGATTGAAATAAAATGAGTTGCGAACGAAATAGGATTATAATGTATTTAAGTTAAATAAATTGCGAATAAATGAATTATAATAAATTAAAATAAAACGAATCGCAAACGAAATATAGTATGAGTAAAATAGAATCAATTGAAAAATTAATAAACGCGTTAACATTTTTACCAAGCGTTGGAAGAAAAACTGCAGAAAGATACGCATACGCAATTATCAACTTGCCAAAAGACAAAGTTGAGTTTTTTGCCGATGCCTTAATTGATGCAAAAGAACATGTTAAATTTTGCAAAACTTGTGGAAATTTCACCGACCAAGATGAATGTTATATCTGCAAAACACGAAAACCAAATGTTATATGCGTTGTTAAAGAACCAAAAGATGTGTTAGCAATTGAAAAATCGAAATCGTTTAATGGTGTTTATCATGTTCTCCATGGAACAATTAATCCACTCGAAAATAAAGGTCCAAACGATATCCGCATAAAAGAGCTTTTAGAAAGAGTAAATAAAGGCGGAGTTGATGAAGTTATAATGGCAACGAATCCTGATGTTGAAGGTGAAGTGACCGCATCATATATAGCAAAAATTTTAAAGCCGTTGGATATAAAAGTAACCCGCATCGCTCAAGGGATACAAATGGGTTCCGACCTTCAGTATGCCGATGAAGTTACTTTGATGAAAGCTTTGAAAGATCGCACCACACTTTAAATTTAAAAAAACCGCACCGCATTAAAACCTAAGAAAATTAGAATTTTATTATCAATTTCAAACTTTATTATTAATTTCAAAGTTTATTATTAATTTTAAACTTTATTATTAATTTCAAATTTATTACCAAATTTCAAATTTAAAAAAAGGCTTATAAATTGAAGTGTTTCCATAAATGTCCGCTTCATAATTTTATAAGCCTTTTTTATTAACTTTAAATTAAATTTATTTTAAATTTATTAGTAATGAATAATAAATTATTCTAATAAAAATTTTTTTTCGTTTCAGATTGATACACTCACTCCGCCTATTATTTCCGCTAAACAAATTACTAACGAATCATCAAACACTATTTGATTACACCCACTCAGCTTATTATTTTTACTAAATGCAATATAAATTAATCTTTGATATAGGCGTCCTTGTGTAAGGGAAGCTGTCGACAGAGTCGACTGAAGGGTTCGTTCGATAAAACTTTTTGCTTGGGCTTCGGCTAAAGGCCTGCAGAATACGCAAAAAGTATTATCTCACTTCCATAAGTTAGCGGTCGAGGATTTAAGGATATAAGCAATATTTGATGATAGATAATAAATCTTAACAAATATAATAAATTTCCGTTTTAGACTTAAATACCCACTCCGCTTATTATTTCCACTAATACACAACAAATAATCATTAAATAAGTCTTCCTTGAGTGTAGTTATATTCACTATTCCTATTATTTCCTCAAATACAAAATTATTAATCTTTGATATAGGCGTCCACAGTGCACAAGGAAGCTGTCACGAGTGAATGCGGAGTGACTGAAGGGTTGTTATGGCTGTTACTATCACTCCGCCTATTATTTTAAACTATAAAATATAATATTAATTCAAAAATACAAAAACCCACAATTTTATGTGGGTTTTGTATTAACTTTAAATTAAATTTATTATTTTATATAAAATTCTATTTAATTCATTTAAAAATTTTTATCTTTCCATTGAACTATCAAGGTCCATAGATAGTAAGTTATCACAATCAGCGAAACCACTAACATATGCAGAAGCTCTTTTAGCGTAGTCAGTAACGGTGATAGGTTTAACGTTATCATTGGCTTCAGTGTTTTTAACATATTCAGCCCAAATTTCTTTATATTTAGCAAGATTTTCATCTTTAACAAGTTTAGCAGAAACATCGCCAACTTTATAACCTTCTGCTTTAGCCAAAGTTTCAGCTTCTTTAGAAGATTCAGTTAAATATTCTCCAACAACTTGACCTTTTTCGTTTGTTACAACGAAGCTAACAACATTAACGTTTGTGTCTTTGTTATATTGAACTTTATCGCCACCTTCAGCACTTTGAGCTAAGCTAGAGCCAGCAGGCAAAGTGAACTTATCGCCCATTTTAACAACTTTTTCTTGATTTTGAGATTGTTGGTTATTTTGTTGAGGTTTTTGAGTTTGTTGTGTTGGAGGGATAATTCCCATTAATTGCAAAAATGCTCTTAAATTTTCTTCGCTTGTAACAATTCCAACATTAACTTCATTTTTACCTAATTTTTTAAGGTTATCAATAGTGAAGTTTTTGCCATCGCTGACGAAATTCTTAGCGTTTGCAATCAACTTTTTAGCATCTCTTTGATATTCTCCAGCAACAAGGCCGAAAGTATCACGAACATATTCTTCTGGAACATTTTCAATAGCAGTAGCAGCACCACCAACTGCAAGAGCAGATAGGGCAACAGCAGCAACAGCTTTACCAATTTTACTTCCTTTTTTAGAGTCGCCTTTTGTTGCATAATCATTAAGTTTTTTGTCAGCTTTTTCAATGTTCTTTTCGTATTTAGCTTTATCGGCCAAATCATCTTCAATCATTTTTGCAGTTCTTTTCATTCCGCTTTTTGCTTTAATTCGTGTCAATGCAGAATCAGCGTTTTCAGCAGCGTATTTGAATTTGAAATACGATTCATTTAGGCTTTCAATTTCTCCATCAACTCTTCCAATCATTTCCTTATTGTATTTTTTTGTGTTTTCAGCTTTAATAGCTTTTTCATATTTACTACTCATATTTTTCCCCTTATTATATATTTGAACTAAATTTGTTTTGGCATAAGCTATTCAGTTTAATTTGCTTGAATTAGTTTACTTAACCGCTCTTAATTATTAACTTGATATCTTAATTCTTTAAGCAAATTTTACGCTTTTTTTGTGGTCAAGTTGTGTAAAATAAAATGACTTTTTTAATTCAAAAACATAAAAACTAAAAACTCAAACCTCAACAAATTTTGCCCATAATTGTTACCTTAATTATAAATGATTTGCATAAAAAGTCAATAGTTTTTTATCATTTTTTAGTAAATTTAAGGTGTTTTAACTAATATTAATAAATTCCAATGAATTTTTATACATTTTTTAAAAAAATATTTAAATAGGTATTGACAATTATTTTAAGCGATGATAAAATCAAGGTATAAAAATAAAGGTGGTAAGGGAATATGACAAATTACGAATATGTTCAAGAACAAAAAGCAAAAAGTGCTCAACTAAAAGAAGAGTATGCTAGCTTATGGGAAGCTAAGGACTATGCAGGTGCAGCAAAAGTTCAAAAGAAGTATACTAAAATCGATGCTGACATCAAAGCTCTTAACGACAAAATCACTAAGAAAAATATGGTTAATGGCGAAGAGTTGGATAAACTTTGGAATGCGAAACACAGAGAACCAGGTAAAACTGCTGCTAAAGTTTTAGGAACAGCTGCTGTTATAGGTGTTGCTGGTGCTGTTGCATTTAACTTAATGGGAAATGATAATCCAGATAACCCAACTCCAAATCCAAACCCAAATCCAAATCCTTCAATCACAAACGATGAACCAAAACCAGTTAAAGTAACCACAAAAACTGATGATGGTAAAACATTCGTAACTGAAGGATATGAATTCACTGTAACTCAAAAAGATAGAGAGTCAGTTGAAGATAAACTAGCTAACGACAAAGCTGGCACAACATATGTTACTGGCGTTAAAGAAAGAGCAAGTTTAGAAAAAATGAAAGATGTTATTAAATATGTTGCTGAATGCGTTAAAGTTGCTCAAAAAACTGGCGTTATTGCAGAACAACAAGGCGCAGTTTCATATGCTGATGGTTTCGAACAACTAACAGGTTCTGCAAATGCAAACACAAGAGCATTCAAGAAAGGTCAACCATATGTTAGCGTTGGTAAATTCACATTCAAAGATAAGAAAACTGGCAAAATCATCGAAAACGGAACAACATTCGCTCGTTCAGTTGGAGAAGCTGCTTCTATGCTTGAATCTAAAGGTATTGATTTATCAAATGCTATCGCTGGTGCATTATTTGTTAAACCTGAATATTATGATGACTATATGAAAGCAACAAAGAACAACACAGTTGATCCAAAAGCTAAAGATGCTAAAGGAAATTATGTTGGTGCTGAATTTGCTTCAGGTTGGATTGATGTTGAGCAAACTGTTAAAGCTGCAGATCAAGGTTCAGTAATTATGATTGCTGATGTTCAAAGAGTTAAAGAAAACGACACTGTTATCTACGAACAAATCGGTAGAGTTGAAGATATGGTAGCAGGCGATTCTGATTTAACTAGATAATTTAATTTGCTTCCAATTTAATTAAACTTAACACACTTAATTAATTGAAGATAAACACTCTAGAGTTTCTAGAGTGTTTTTTTGTGTGTTGAAAGATGAATATTATGTTTGCTTAAAAAAACTATGTGATGTCAATTTTTAAACAAGTGAAAAATTTGAGTTGCCAAACGCAATCCTATGATGAATCAAGGCTATAGTTTAAATATCCATCAGTTTCTAGAAAGTTTCCCTTTAAAACCACCTGCTAAAAACTTCCTATAATAAAAACTGATTATTAACTATTTTGAATCAAAATTAGTTACTCTATTAATTTTTTTTAAAAACTGTTATTGCAATTTAATAAACAAAAATTAAATTCCATATCGATTTAAATAACAGTTAACTGCTGATATCATATAACATCAAAAGTAGTTAGTTTTTGAGTTAAAATAAAAATTGTTAATTATATCAATTTAAACATAACAGAATCAATAATCGCAAAGTGACTTTAATAAAGTTGCTTTATTTTTCATTTTAGAATATATTATAAGTATAAAAATATAGGAGAAGAATATGGTTAAAAAAGCGATTATTTTATGCGGTGGATTAGCCACCAGAATGTTACCTTATTGCAAAAGTGTTCCAAAGGAGATGCTCCCACTTTTAGATAAGCCAATTATGCAATATCTTGTTGAAGAATTAAGTGAAGCGGGTGTTACTGATATTTTGGTTATTGTGGGAAGAAATAAAGAATGCATAATAAACCACTTCGATAGAAACATTGAATTAGAACAAAACTTAATTGAAAGAAACAAAGTTCAATATTTGCAAGATATCAAAAAACCTGAAAACTTAGCAAAAATTACATACACACGCCAAATAACCCCAAGAGGAACTGGCCACGCAGTTATGCTTGCTAAAGATTGGGTTGGTGATGAGCCATTCTTTATGGTTTATGGTGATGAAGTGTTTGATAACCCAGAGAAGAGCCGTGCAAAACAAATGATTGAAGTTTATGAAAAGTATCATAAAAGCGTTATAGCAGTTCAGAGAGTTGCTGATATGAAAGAAGTTGTTAAATATGGAAATATCAAACCTAAAGAACTTGAACCTCACGTTTTTGAAGTTGAAAAAATAGTTGAAAAACCAAGACCAGAAGATGCGTTTAGCGATATCACAACTGTTGGCCCAGCAATTCTAACTAGCGATATTTTTGAGTGTATTGAAAAAACACCTGAAAATAACTTCGAAATTTGCTTAACCGATAGTTACCAATACCTAACAGATGGCAGGTTGGTTGCGTGCGAATTAATTGGTGATAGAATGGATTTAGGAAATAAGGTTGGATTTATTAAAGCAAATATATCTAAAGCCCTAAGAGATCCAAATATGAAAGATGAAATTCTTGAGTATATTAAAGGGCTCGTTCGTTAATACTTTTTGCTTGGGCTTCGGCTGAAAGCCTGCAGAATACGCAAAAAGCATTAACTCACTCGCTTTATTTAGCGGTCGAGAACTTGAGGATATAATCATTATTTTGTTATAGATACTAAAGTTAAATGATATAACAAGTTTTCGTTTTAAATAAGATGTATGGGCTCGTTCGTTAAATAAATTTTACTAGAGGTCGAATGATGATGCAAAGTATTGCATAAAAAACTTCAAAACTCACACGATTATTTCATAATGCGTAAGTTTCTTGTTTTTTAACCGCAAGTTTTTGCATTCATCATTCTCCTAAGATTCTGCGGTCGAGAATTTGAGGAAATAATAAATGGTTGGTAATAGATAATAGATTTTATAGATACAATAATTTCCCGTTTTAAAATATTATTTTCGGCCTAGCGGTCTGCAGAATTCGTAAAATTTATTTAACTCACTCGCTTTATTTAGCGGTCGAGAATTTGAGGAAATAAGTAAATATTTAATGATAGATAATAAATCTTAACAAATATAATAAATTTCCGTTTTAGATTTTATATTATATTTTGTATATCCACTCCGCTTATTATTTTCTTAAACACACAATCAATAAATAAATCAAAAAAAAATTTTTATTATATCTTTTTAAGTTTATTATTCATAGTTCAACATTTATTATTTCCCCAAATATACAACTCTCAATCCAATAAACAAGGCGTCCACAGTGCACAAGGAAGCTGTCACGAGCGAATGCGGAGTGACTGAAGGGTTCGTTCGATAAAACTTTTTGCTTGGGCTTCGGCTGAAAGCCTGCAGAATACGCAAAAAGTATTAACTCACTTCCATAAGTTAGCGGTCGAGGATTTGAGAAAATAAGCAATATTTGATGATAGATAATAAATCTTAACAAATATAATAAATTTCCGTTTTAGATTTATATACTCACTCCGCCTGTTATTTCCTCAAATATATAACCCTCAATCCAATAAACAAGGCGTCCACAGTGCACAAGGGAAGCTGTCACGAGCAAATGCGGAGTGACTGAAGGGTTGTTATGACTGATACTACCTTTCAGCCTATTATTTCCACTTAGCATAATTAAATATCGATATTTTAATTCGATTAAGACTGAAGCTTTGTTACTGCTGATGATATCACTTACTACTAATTCCGCGCTTGCATAATTTAACTTACACTCATACAAAGCTAAACAATTATTAAAATTTTCATTTTAAAGGAAAAAATATGGAAGTATTAAAAGACTCTCAATGGAAGTACAAGCTTCCGTTCGACAACACATTATACAAACAAGTTAAACGATATAGTTTTGATTTGCCTAAAAAAACACAAGAAAAAATGGCCTTTGAAATAGATTTCTACCGCACATTTTTTTCTATCGCGCAAGTGTTAGATTGCATATCAAAAATAAAAACCGACACCCAACTTGAAAAATTTAAATATGCCGTTGAAAAGAGAATCAATTGTTTGCTATATTGCCCTGACCAACTTGTTCCTTACTATAAATCTCTAATCCAAACAAAGTTTGAAAAACATAAAGAGTTCCTTTTAAAACTACTTAATAACGCAAATAAATTTGGATTTATTGTTAAACCAAGTGCATTATATAAAAACATATTTGGTAAAAAAATTTATGCAATTGTTAAGAAAAAATGCAATAAATACGCCAAAAGAAATTGCGAATTAGTCACATCAAAACGCGTTCAAGCGGGCGGCTCAAAATATTTCGTTCAAAACTTAGTGGAAGAACTTAAAAAAGATTTCTCTGTTCAAACGCTTTGGGGAAAGTATGATATCAAAAAGTTTGATGTGATTGAAAACACTGATTTTGGTTACGGCAAGTGGTGTGATGAAAAGGTGAGTTATTTAAATAACGCTTTCTACCTTAATTCGAATATGTTCACAGCTAAAGAGTGTGATTTAGAATATTCCACATTTTTAAATGTGTACCCCGGTTCAGCTCATTTTTATAGCAAAGTTTTGAAGTTAGAAAAAACTAACCATTTTGATAATGGTGCTTCGTTTTTAATAAATGGCTGGAGTTATTTTGCGGGCACACATTTTAAGCCTTGCACATATACTCGCAACGTGAAATATCAAAATTGTAAAGTTTGCAAATATTTGATTAATAAGAAATATAACCAAAAAAATATTGACAATATCTACACTCACTTACTTAGTTTTAATAGTAAAAACAACGCAATTCAATTGCTTGTAAATATCACTCAATACTTAGGCTTGTTTGAGTCGAGCGTGTTTGGTGCTATTGCGGTTGAGTATCTAGTAGATTTAAATCATATGGGGCCAAAGAATTTCCTAGACTTTTTATCAAAAGGAGATATTGGAAATTTCTTTGAAGATTACCTATCAAAAATGATTAAAGCAAACAAAAAATTAAAATAATGTTTAAATAATATTCACAATCAAAAACAAACAAAAAAAAACTAGGAGAAAAATTATGGAATTTAAAGATACAAAAACATACAAAAATTTACAAGAAGCTTTTGCTGGAGAAAGTCAAGCAAGAAATAAGTACACATATTTTGCATCTAAAGCAAAAAAAGAAGGCTATGAAAAAATATCAGCTATATTTTTAGAAACAGCTGATAACGAAAAAGAACACGCAAAAATGTGGTTTAAAGCAATGAATGGTGGAGATATTCCAACAACAGCTGAATGTTTGCTTTTAGCTGCCACTGGCGAAAATGAAGAATGGACAAATATGTATAAAAGAATGGCGGAAGAGGCAAGAGCTGAAGGTTACAACGATATTGCTTTCAAATTTGAAGGCGTTGCAAAAATTGAAAAACATCACGAGGAAAGATATAGAAAACTTTTGAAAGAATTAGATGAAGGCAAAGTGTTTGAAAAAGATGAAGAAGTGTTCTGGAAATGCAGAAATTGCGGACACATTCACGTTGGAAAGAAAGCTCCAGCAGTTTGTCCAGTTTGTAATCACCCACAAGCTTATTTTGAAGTTTGTTGCTGTGGAAAGAAAAATTAATTATTAAGTTTAAATTATTAGTTTTAAAAAAATATGTTTAATTTAAAAAACAATGTGATGTAAAATTTGAACAAGTCAAATTTTAAGTTATTAAACGCAACTCATTGATAAATCAAGGTATCACAGTTTTGATTCGGCGTCAGTTTATATCAAATGCCACTCCGTGTCGCTTGTTTAAACTTCCTTAAGCACAATCTATAAGAAGAGTATAATTATTCAATTTGTTATATCAATTTAAAAGTAAAAAACACTCCAAAGTCCAGCACTTTTGAAACTAGCGAAATAAAAGAAAAAGAATCTAACAAATTTTAGTTAGATTCTTTTTTGTATTAGATAAAGAATTAATTTAATGTTTTTAATCATTATTCTTTTTATCATCTAGTAATTTTTTATCATTTGAATTTGCCGTGGATATAATCTTTCTACCCATTTCTTTTTCGTATCTTTCTCTTGTTTCACCGGCAAATTTCCCGCCACGTTTCGCAATTTCTTTATTTTCTTTAAATGTAACAGGTTTTTCCTTTTGAGATAATTCTGTCGTGGTAATTTCAGCAAGCATATTAAGGACAAGTTCAATATTTGTCATATTATCTCGTAAGTTTTCTTTTTTCAAGCCCTTATATTTTTTGTATTCTTGAACAGACAATCCGCTCCAAGCTTTTGTCATTTCGTTCGTTAAAATTGCATAATCTTTTTCTTGTGTAATTCCTCTTTCTTGCCATTCAGTAGTAAGTTCCTTACGCATTTTAATTGTCATCATTCTTTGAGTTATCCATTCTTCTGAATAACCTTTTTCTCTATATGTAGAAATAGCCCTATCTATTGCTTTTTGTGGATCTGCAATTTCATCTAATTTGTCGCTTCCAACTTGAGCTAGCCAAATTTTAAATGGTTCTGCTTTTCTGCTTGGAATTGATTGAATAAGACGCAATACCGCTTTTGTATTCCCAGCCAAAACTTTACGTTTTAAACCATTTTGTCCAACCATTTCTACCTGGGGACAATTTGTCCCTAGGTAAACACCTAGTTCCACATCTCTTTTTCTCATTTTTTTAAGATAATCAGTAGGATTTGAAGTATCTGTCAATACAGCAACAACATCCACTAACGAAAAATACCAATCTTCTTCTTGTTCGTTCCACTCAGTTCTAATTTTTTTATTTTCAAAGACTTTAATGTTAGACATATTTTTCTCCTTTGAATAAATTATATCATAGAAAAGAGCAATTTGTATCAATATTTATAAAACTTAAATAATAATTTGCATTTGAAATTAAGTCATTTGAAACTAGTGAAAAAAACTAGATTAGTCCACTTTAAAATATTGCCCAATTTGTATTAAGCATCACAATAAGGACATTTATAGTTGTAGATCTTTACAAAAAGAATTAGAAATAGAAGAAATTATATTAAATGAAAGTAATATTTATAATTACATAGATATTGTATGGAAACAACGAAAAAATCCAGGGTGCTTTGGATTGACTTTTAAAAATCAAAATCTAATACATTTATAAAAATAGATTCTCTGGAAATTGATTTTAAAGAAGAAGTCAAACAGTCGTTGAATAATAAAACAAATTCTAAAATTATTACACCAAATATTGAAAATGGTTGGCGATACGAATTATATTTAGGTGGAAAAGAAATCCTGTCTTTAAAGAATTTCCATTTATAATCATAAATATAAATGGTTGTTGTTTAATATATTAAATGGCATTTAAACGTGTGCTTGTCTTGATACAAGTCGGTATCGCTACACTCCACTGAAGACAAACACACTCTTACAAACAAAATTTAAGCAGACAAAAAGCGAAAGTGTTGGGAAACGTAACACACTTTCGCTTTTTGTTATTATTTTTTCTTCTCTTTTTATTATGGTAAACAAATACTATTTGTTATCAAGGTTAAAGCGTATGTCGCTATTCGCAACAATCCTTGACAATATCAGTAATATTTGTTTCTTTTATCAGTTAAGAGAGTGTAAAAAAACACTCCGAATGGAGTGCTTTTTTGTGTGTTAAGTAATTGAAAAGTTTAAAGAGATTTTCCAGTTAAAGAAAAATTCTTTAACCTTCCAACACAGAGTATTATAACCAAACAATAAAAAATTTTCAAGTACTTTTATTTATTTTTTGATAGATTTTTAGCCTATTTGTTATTTTTTGGTGAAATTTGCCAAAAGAATTTTGTCGAAAAAAATCGATATATTTTTTATTATGATTTTATCAATAATTTTTTAGATAATAAAACCAATTTTCGTAGCTTCTTGTTGTGGTTCTATTAGCTAATAATTTTCCATCTAAAAAACCAAGGAGTTTCTTGTTGAATGCCTTTTGCAGTTTTAACGATCATAATAATTTTTGTAAGTAAAGTTAAAACCCAAAGCCCAATTCCAATAACCACACACAAAACAGTCAACACGGTTGATGGTCTGATTAATGAACCTATCAAAACAAGGATTAAGGCAACAGTATCCACAATGTTTAGTTCCAAGCCCTCGTTTGCATGAAATCTAACAAATGAATTTTTGCTATTAATGCATAGAGGAATGAAAAACAACACATAAGCAAGCCAAGCATATTTTCTAGATTTTTTGGCATCTTCAGTGATTTCAGGCTTTTCTGTTTTTTCTTTTAGATTCAAAAACTTTGCAAATTTCTCTTTCTTAGATAAAACCTTAATAGGCTTTTCAGTTGAATTATCTTCTTCTATTTTAATTTTATCATCTTTAATTTCCACGTTTGGGATTTCGTTTTCCATATTGATTTCATTAGAAAGTTTTGCTTTGTTTGATGAGTTTGATTCATCAAGTTTTTCTCTTAAATCGATGATTTCATCTTTTTCTTCAACGATTTTGTTTGTGTTTTTCTTCATATTTTCTCCTATAATTAGAGTGAAATCTAAGCAACTAACTATTTAAAGTATACAATAACTTAAGCAAATTGTAAACAAATTAACTAGTGTTTGAAAATTAGTCGAGTGAGAAAGGTTTTAAATATAGAGTGTTAAATAGAAATTCTTTATTAGTATATTTTGCATTTTTTGATTATTAATTCGATTAATATGAAATCATGGTTAATGTTGAGTTATTATTTTTTGATTATATTTAGTATTTTAAGCAAAAGAAATAATAATTAGGTATGTTATAGTTATTGTAATCACTCGTTTTTTTTAATTTCCACCTATCATAATTAATATATCAATATTTTAAGTGTATTAAGGCACAAGGAAACTGGCGTGAGCGTGAGTAAAGTGGCTGAAGGGTTGTTGTGGTTGATTATTTTCACCAAATCTATATCAACAATAATAAAAAAGCTCCTTTATAATATAAGGAGCTTTTTAAATTTAAATTTGCTTAATTTTTATATCAAATAAAACTATACATTTAGTCTAATATTAATAAGTGGGGTTGGTGCTATCATTGTTATTTGAATCATTATCATCTTTAAGTGAACTAATATCAACATCTTCAACCTTGATATTTTTCACAACATATTTTTGAAAACCATCATTTTGTTCAATCTTTTTTGTTTTATCCTTCTTTGTTTGATTATGCCTAATGATTGAGCTTAGAATTAAACCTAAAAGAAAAACGAAAACAAGACCACAAACGATAATCAACCAAACATAGTTTTTTTCTAAAAATTCTTCCATACACACTCCCTAATTAAAGTTATTTTATTCTTCTAGACTTAATTTCTTCAAGCAATTCTTTTGCAAA
>JBNMHL010000020.1:0-21515 GCA_050872745.1 Clostridiales bacterium
AAATATGCTAACACATTAGGGGTTGTTACTCATGTTAATCCAAACAAGGTGACTCCAAAAGATATTCAAACGATTTTAAAAGATATTGAGGGAAAAGATTGTGAATATGCGGTTAATAAAATATGTTTGCGTTCTATGCAAAAGGCTAAATATAGCCCTATTTGCCTAGGTCACTTTGGGCTTGCGAGCACATTCTATTGCCATTTCACTTCTACGATTAGAAGATACCCAGACTTAACAATTCATAGAATAATTAAGGATTATTTGCGTGGTGAGTTGAGTGGAAATAAGATGATAGAAACAAAGCACTTTGTGAGTGCTAGTGCAAATCAGTCATCAGCAAGAGAGGTTATTGCCGATAAAGTTGAAAGAGATGTTGATGACTTATATAAAGCATTTTACATGAAAGATAAAATATTGGAAGAGTATGATGCGGTGGTTAGTGGAGTTACATCTTTTGGATGTTTTGTGGCACTTGATAACACCGTGGAAGGTATGATTGATATTTACGATTTACCAGGTGGCGGTTATGTGTTTGAAGAAGAACATCAGCAACTAAAAGGTGCAACGGATAAATTTTATCTTGGTAAAAAAGTTAGGGTTAAAGTGATTAGTGTGGACACACAAACAAGAAGGATTAATTTCACATTGGCATAGTGTTTGATTTTTAAAAAATTAAAGCGGTTGGTAATTTATATAACCGCTTTTTATTTGCAAATAAATTTCAAAGGTGATAACATATCCTTATGGGAAATATAAAAGTAATTGTTAATAATAGAAAAGCGTTTTTTGATTATGAAGTTCTTGACACAATTGAAGCGGGGATCGCTTTAGTTGGTTCGGAAATAAAATCTGTTAAAGCGGGTAACTGCAACTTAAAAGATTCGTTCATATCTATCACTCAAAATAACGAAGTAATTCTTAAAAATATGTTTATCAAAAGATTTGAGTATGATTCACTAGATGTTAGCGATGAGAAAAAAGAGCGTAAATTATTGCTAAAAAAGTCTGAAATTTTAAAGTTGCTTGCAAAAGTAAAAGAAAAAGGTATAACACTTGTTCCGTTAAAGTTATATTTCAATGGAAAATATGTGAAGGTTGAAGTTGGCTTAGTTCGCGGAAAACACACTTATGATAAAAAAGAATCTTTAAAAGAAAAAGATATAAAACGCGAAACGGAGAGGGAAGTTAAAAGATATAACTCAAACTATTAGTTTAATGTTATTATGTATTGCATTTATAGCCAATTTATGATATAATATAAATGTGAGAATAAACGGTTTTTTGATTGTAAAATTAGTAAGACAATCCTTTTTAAAGTAATTAAATTTTGTTTTATTCTCTTGTTTTAATTATATCACTATGGGGGCGTAATGGTTTCGACAGAATAGGGTTAGGCTAATTTAGCGCGTGGTAGGTTTCGTCTACCTTAAAACGAAAAACTTAAATTTAAATGCTGAAAATAGCGAATTAAAAGCTGTTGCCTAAGTGCTTAACAGCCGTTTAACTTAGCTTCTTCTATTGGCTGAGATTTAAACGTCATATAAATAGAATATTTTGCATTCTAGTTTGCGGGAATGCAGAAGAAATTTAGCAAAACCGTTTTTAAATTGCTGTTGGGTGGCGATTTAAAAATTAAAATTTTCATTCAACTAAACGCGTAGAAAAATTAGTGGAATCTATTTTGGAAGTGGGTTCAACTCCCACCGCTTCCACCAAGCAGGTATAGTTTAGTGGCAAAACGAGTGCTTCCCAAGCATTAGTTGCGGGTTCGATTCCCGCTACTTGCTCCAAGTGTGTTGTAAGAAAAGTCTTATTAACAAATGAGCGAACAATGTTAAACTTATTTAGAACATTAGTGAGTGAAAGCAGTTAATATCGTAGATATTTCCTTACAACAATTATAAAATTAGTTTGGGAGTAGAGATATGAAAATTTCCTTGATTTGTAGTAAAGCCTTTTATGATAAATTATCTTGTTATAGACAAAAGTTGGAAAATTTGGGGCATGAAGTTTTTATGCCAAATTGTTGGGACGCGCCAGAAACTGAAGCAAAATACAGAGGAACGCCCGAGCATCACCTTTTTAAAGCAAAAATGTATAGGCAGTCCGAAGAAGCTATTAAAAATGTGGACGCGGTCTTGGTTCTTAATTTTAATAAAAATGGACAAGAGAACTATATAGGTGGAGCAACATTTTTAGAGATTTATGACGCTTTTAGAATGAACAAAAAGATTTATTTTGTTAATGATATTCCCAACAATATGTTAAAAGATGAATTGATTGGCTTCAATCCTACAATTGTGGGTGAAAACTTAAATAATATAGTATAAAACGTATTAACTTATGAAAAATTTAATTAAACAATATAATGAATTACAAAACATTTATGGCTCAAAGGAATTAAATTCTGTTTATGGTTGTGGAGAGGATTATAATCCTCAAGTGGCTTTAGTTTTTATGAACCCGACTAACAGATAAGTCATGGAATGGTTTAAGAGCACAATGGCTTGGAAGAAATTATAAAATAATCAAAAGTAATCGCAAAATCAAAGAAAAATAATCAAAAAAAGACTTTTGGTTGTACACACACAAGTAAAATAAAAGAGAAGTTAATGAACTTCTCTTTTATTTTACAATGAATTTGAACCTTATGGTTCAAAGATATTCGCTAAAGCGAGCGATATTGCTATGCAATGATATTTTTGCTTATTTAAAGTAATAGATTGATTTATATCTCAAAAATGAGGATTTAAGGTTGAATAAAATTATTTATTTAAGTGAGTATAATCAATATTGTTGTGGGGGTTAGTTGATTGCATCACAAACTGCAAAATAATACCATTTGATGGGGTTTAAAAATCTTTGTTTGTTTAATGGATAATGGCTATTTTTGTTTATTTTTTCAATAACTTATGCTAACATAACAATATAAGAAAAATGCATTGGTGGAAGAGTTAATGCTTATTGCAATTTCGACTAAATATATGTGATAGTATTAAAATTTATTTATGAAAAGAGAGTTGATTATGGCTTCATCTAGAGAATTTAGAGATTATATTTTAGAACAATTATCTCAATTAAATCCCACATATAAATCAATGATGGGAGAGTTTTTGATTTATGTTGATGGGGTATATTTTGGTGGGGTTTTTGATGATAGATTTTTAGTTAAGATCACGGATACGAACAAAAAATATAAGATGGCTGAAGAGTTGCCATATAAAAATGCTAAACCTATGTTTTTGGTTGAAAATATTGATGATAGAGAATATTTGGAAAATTTAGTTTTAGATACCATAAAGGGAATGAGAAAGTGAGGGATGGATTTTATGGGAATATTTAATACTATTGGTTTCATATTGATAATAACAATTATGATACCGAATGTAATTTATGGTTTAAGAAATAAAAATGGATTTGTTAATCTATATTCTAACAAAGTAGTGGAAATATTTGAGCAAGTTGGCAGGTTTGGTTGTTTTATCTTTATGATAGTAAACTTGCCATTCATGTATTTCAATTTTTGGTTTAATAATGCAAAAATTATATACATTGTTGTGAATGCATCTATGGTGTTTTTTTATCTTTTATTTTGGATTGTACTTTGGAATAAAACCACTATTTTTAAAGCTTTGACATTATCAATATTGCCTTCAATTCTCTTTTTATTTAGCGGAATAATGATTCTTAATATTCCTCTGATTTGCTTTTCTGTGATTTTTGCAACGGCACACATTTTCATTAGTTTTAAAAATGCAGTGTGCTTTACCCGTGTGGATTAATATTTATATTTGAAAATAAATTAAAGAATGGAGGTGTGTAATTGACTCTAAATAAAGCGTTTGCCCTTAGAATTAGCGACATTCTGGTAAAGAAAAATATGCCTAAGTATCAACTAGAAAAGAAATCAGGCATATCGCACTCTGCACTTAGATACATTTTCAATGAAGTAAACACAGATGTAAAGTTTTCAACCATAGTAAAAGTGGTGGAAGCATTGGATATAACACTAGATGAATTCTTTAATGATTCAGTTTTTAATCTTGAAAACTTAGACGCAGATTAAGTAATTAAATATAAAAATGAGCTATGATGAGTAGTTCTTTTTTTATATATCACGAATAAAAGAATTTATTATTTAAAAAATAAAGTATAAAGGCATTTTTGATTGCATGAATACTATGAAAACTGTGTGTTTAGTGTTTGATTATTAAAATGTTTGCGTTATGAATTAAAAGTATGATTTTTAATGCAATTTTTGATGCTTTTTAAGTGTTTTTTTATAATTATTGTTATATTTAGTTTGAGAATATGCCAAAATATGATAATATATATTAAAATACTACATGAAATTGAGAATAAACCTGAGAATAATTTATCAAATAGGGGCAATTTAAATAGTATGCCGAATTTAAATGCTCCAAATTTAAATTTACAAACGGGACTTAGTTCATTAATTAAAAAAGATTTTAAAAGTGCGTTTGGAGGACTATCAGTAGTTGAAAAGAAATATTTCAATATTTTGCAAAACTATGCTCTAGATCAACCTAAAGCAAGATTAAAACCAAATAAATATGATGTTGCTATTGGTGTTGGTAACACAGATTATATTCGTATGTTTGTTAAATACAACACACTTATTGCAAGATTCAATAATCTTGAACTTAAAATAACTAGCCCTGAGGCGGTTACGCAAGCAAAACAAGAAATTAACGAAATCGTTGCAGAACTTCAATCAAAGAAAAAATAATCATTAAAATTTAAATCCTTAAAACTCCAAATGTTTAATCGGGTTTTGAGGATTTTTTTATTTTTATCAAAACATCATTTTTTGGCAAAAAAATTATTATTAGCTATTGCAAAAATGATTTAATTGTGGTATTATATAAGCACTATGTTTTGGCTTGTTTGTTGGATTAAAAGTCGATTTTAACACTAATTATATTGAAAATATCTCGAGTATGGTAGTTTCTGGCAGTAAGTATGCGGTTATTGTCAAAAAATATAATGAGTGTTAGTCAAAATGGAAAACTTTAAATTTTTTAATGCAAGGGGTTTATGTACGAATAGAATTCGGACCGCTTTACTCACACCAGATTTATAAGAGGTAGGATATGGTATTTTTAAAAATTTTATTAGAAATCACAATTTTGGTAGGCATTATTTTAGTCGGAACATTTTTATTGAGTTTTTTAATGGATCTTATTGTTTCATTATTTGACACCCATAAAGGTGTTTATTTCAATCGTATGGACTGGAGAGAAAACGTTGAGAGCAATAGAAGGAGCAAATCAACCACAACAAAAACAACAACAACTAAAGTTAAAAATAAAAATGAAGATGAAGTTGTTGTGTTAAATTCAGATGCTCCAAAGGATTATAAGTATGAAGAGAATTTATCAGAAGTTGAACCAAAAAACGAAGATGATAATGTTTCTCAAATAGACTTTGATAAAGCTGTTCAAGAGCAACGCGAATTACAAGAAAAATTAGCAAAGCAAGATAATGCACCAGCTCAAGCTAATTCATTTTCAAGTGTTAATGCACCAGCACCAGCTCAAGCATCAGCGCAACAACCTAAGAAAGATGTTAATAGTGATGGCTTAACAGATGATGAATTTGAAGATATCTTAGATGAAGTTACTGAGAAAGCTTTAAAGGAATATAATAAATCTAAAAAGGATTCTGTTCAAGAAGCGAGAGTTGTTGAAGAGGTTAAACCAGTTAAAGAAGAAGTTGTTGCTAAATCAAGCGAATCTGAAGATTCTGAAGAGATTTCAAAATTGAAGGAAGAAATTGAAAAGCAAAAAGAAGAACTTGAGGCTTTAAAGAAAGGTTTAGCTGAGTCACAAGTAAAAGAAGAAAAAACAGTTCAAAGCAAGGAAGAGCATAAACCTATTAAATTTATGGTTAAGAAACCTGCTAAGAATGTTGAAGAAGAAAAGAAACAAGCTGAAATTAATGAGTATAAATCTCAAATTAAAGAAAAAGAAAGAGAAATCGAAAATCTTAAAAATAAAATGCTTGAAGATAGAGATAGAGAAATCGAAGACCTTAAACGTCAACAAGCAGAAAATAATAGAAAATCTAAAGTTGTTTATCATGGTGCACCAAATAACGATTAGAGGCAAGATTATAGAAATGAAAAACCTCGTTCAAGGTATTCTCGCTATGATGATGAAGAAGATTATTATGGTTATGGTTATTCTGATAGAAAATCAAGACGCGAAAAAGAACTTGAAGAACAAAATCAAAAGCAATTGCGTGCTTTGCAAGAAATCCAAGACCAATATGCTAAGGATTTGAAAGACTTTGCTGAACTTAAAAAAGAGTGGATCGAAAGAGAGCAAAAGAATCAACAAGCTCAAGCTCAAAATAATAATGATAAAAAAGTTATTGATTCAATTGTTCGTGATTTATCAGTTTCTAAGAAACAACTAAAAGAAAGAGAAAAAGAAATTGAAGAATTAAAACAATACAAAGAAAACTACAACAAAGAAAAAGAAGAACTTGATGCTTTAAAACAAGAATGGAAAGCAAGAGAAGAAGAACTTGTTGAAACTCAAAGAAAGCAAAGGCGTGAAGATCTTGCAAGAATGGATGAGATTAATCGTGAACTTTATGCATATAAGCGTGATATTCAAGAAAAGCAAGAACAAATAGAAAAATTAACAAAGCAAAAAGAAGATTATTCTAAAGAAAAACAAGAATTAGAACAATTAAATGAAGAACTAACAAACAGAGAGAATGAATTGCTTGTTATGCAAAAGCAACAACAAGAAGAGAATAAGAAAATTGTTGAAGCTATGAACAACAACTTGGAATTATCTAAAGAAGAAATTAAGGCTAAGCAAAAAGAAATTGATGACTTAATTAGCATCAAAGAAGATTATTCAAAAGAAAAAGAAGAACTTGAAAAGTTAAAGATGGAATGGGCTAGAAAAGAAGAAGAACTTAACGAAATTCAAGCAGAACAAAGAAAAGAAAATCAAGCATTAGCTGATAAGCTTGCACAAGAGCAAGAAAAATCAAAGCAAGAAATTGAAGAAAGGGAAGCTGAAATTATTGCTCTTAGAAAACAAAATGAAGATACAACTAAAGAAAAAGAAGAGCTAGATAACTTAAGGCAAGAGTGGAAGGCAAGAGAGGAAGAACTTCAAAAAATTCAAGCAGAACAAAAAGATGAAGATAGAAGAACGATTGAAAAACTTGAAAGAAATTTGGAAGTATTCAAACAAGACATCAAGGCTCGCCAACAAGAAATTGAGAATTTAAAGAAAATAAATGAAGATTATTCTAAAGAAAATGAAGAACTAGAAGCATTGAAACAACAATGGGAAGACAAAGAAGCTGAGCTTTTAGCGATTCAAGAGCAACAACAAGAAGAAAACAAACAAAATATTGAAAAATTAACAAGTGAGTTAGAATCTTCAATGGCTGAAATGGAAGCTAAAGAACAAGAGATTCTTGAGTTAAAGAAACAAAAAGAAGACTTTTCAAAAGAAATTGAAGAACTTGAAAACTTAAAACTTGCTTGGGATTTAAAAGAAAAAGAATTAATATCTGCTCAAAATCAACTAAAAGAAGATGAAAGAAAGCAGGTTAATAAAATGGCTAATCAATTGGAAGAATTAAAAGATATAATTGAAAGCCATCAAAAAGAAATTGAAGATAAGCAAAAAGAAATTGAAGATAAAGAAGCTCAAATTCAAGATCTACTTAAAAAACAAGAAGATTCAAGCAAAGAAAAAGACCAATTAATTCAACTTAAAGAGGAATTGAAGAATAAAGAAGAAGAATTGATTGATTATCAATCTCAAGCTGAAATTGAAAGAGCTGACTTATTGGAAAAAATTAATAAAGAATTAAACGATGCTAAAAGAGAAATTGCTGAAAAAGAAGAAGAAATAAGGCAATTAAAGAATAGCAATTCAGATTATTCTGATTTAGAAGAAGAAGTTCAAGGCTTAAAAGAAGATTTAAAATTAAGAGCTGAAGAATTAAGAGCAATTAGAGAAAGTCAAAATGCTAATAGAGTGGAAACAATTGTTGTTCCAGCTGAAAACGACAATAAAGAATCAATTTATGCGAAAATTGCAAAAATGAATTCAAGAATCGTTAAGATTATGAATAACACAGCTAAAATCGAAAAAGAAAACTATATCAAAAAGGTTGAATCTGTTGAGAATAGTAAGAAAAAAGAATTAGCTGAAAAGAAAAGAATTAACGATCAAAAGAAAAAGCAGTTAGAAAGATTGAATAGAAATATCAAAGCTTTGGATCTAAAAGCTGTTACAACTCCAATTGCTAATGCTCCAAATCAAAATAATGCAACAATTGACTTTGCACCAAACAAAAGAATAATTGTTGAAACTAAAACTGAAGAAACTTTTGAATCAACAACCACAAATGGTTCAGAATCAAAATCAAAGATTACTCCAATTGAAATTAAATCAACAACAACTGAACCAACAATAGTTATTGAAGATAAATCATCAACAAAGCCTGCTTACGAAAAACCAACTCAAAGTAAAGATTTCTACGTTGAAAGGCTAGAAGTTTTAGAAAAAGAACTTGCAGAAGCTGAAAAAGATCTAAAAGATAATAACAAAGAGTATCTTCCATTAGTTAGAATCAAAAATAGCTATGAAAGAAATTATCAAAAACTTCAAGCTAAAGAAATGAGCATAGCACGCCAAAAAGTTGCACTTTACGGCGTTAGAAACAATGCAAACTTATCTGAAGCAAAGAAAGAAAAATTAGATAACGATATGAAAGTTCTTGAGCAATTAAAAGATACTGTTTTCACAAGCGAACAAATCATTCGTTCAAATCGTGATAGGTTTCCAGAATTAGAAAAAAACAACAAACTAATAAAGAAACACATCAAAAGATTAAATGATGACATTGCTAGTGTTAAGAATTCTATAAGCTGGTTTAGAATAAACTCATAGAAAAAAGAGCAAAATACTGCGCTATACTGCGTTACTGAAAACCCAAAACCAATAGTCATTTATGCAAATAAACTCCTATGATTTTGGGTTTTCGAGCCTGGTCTAGCTTGCATTTTGCTCTTTTTTCATTTCATTGAATCTATTTAGTTGATTTTAATTTATTTGCTATACTGCGTTACTGAAAACCCAAAACCAATAGTCATTTATGCAAATAAACTCCTATGATTTTGGGTTTTTGAGCCTGGTCTAGCTTGCATTTTGCTCTTTTTTCATTTCTTTGAACGAATTAGAACGAATTGATTATTTAGAAATATCAATTAGATACTTTTTCTAATAAATAAAATAGTCCGCGAATTAAAATGTTTTTAATCCTATGGGCTCTTTATTTTACAAAAAAAATCGTGCAATTGCTTCCGATACTGTTACATAAGCATTTACATAATAACTAGCTCATTCAAAGCTACCTTATGGCACATAATTAGGTCCACTTAATGCTGCTTTCTTCCGAACCTGACATGGTTCATGGTTAACTATTGCATAAGACTTTAAAATCAACACTAACTAATATGCAAAAAACTTATAAACTAACATACCTCGAGCAATCATCAGCCCCGCTATAGTTGGTTTCGGGTTACAGGGCACAACTAGCTCCCCACTTAGCACGATATTATATTATAGCATATTTAAAATAATTTTGCAATGATTTAATAAAAACAAATTGTTTTCATTAACAATATGTGTAATTATTTAATATTAAGATAAAATTTGGCAAAAATCATTATAACATTACAGTTTAATATAAAGTATTGTTTAGATGATGCAACTAAATTAGTAATTGGTTAATTATAAAAGTAGCATTTTTTTATTTTAATGTTTTGCAAGTTTGTTTAATTGTCAATTTTTAAAATTGATGGCTAACTTGTGATTAATTGTTTGTAATTATTTGTTTATTTTTATTAAATTTGTTATCATATTATATATTTGAGATTTTGGGAGAAATTATGGCTCTAGTTAAAGATAATACTGGTAATGCGATTAGATTTATTAATTGCTACAATAAGATTGATAGTGCACTAAGAACACAAGGTGACATGAAACGTTCGATTAGTTACACAGAAGCGGTTAAACGTGCTGCAAGAACCAATGAACTTGTTAGGAAATATGAAGATGATTTAATAGATTATGGTAGATTAAGAAATGCGATTGTTCATAATTCAGATGATAACGAAGTAATTGCTGAACCTAAAACAGAAGTGGTTGAGAATTATGAGAGAATAACAAATTTGATTTGTACGCCACCTCTTGCAATTGATACCGTTTGTAATAAGAACTTTTATAAGATTGAGTATAACGAAAAAATTGCTGATGTTATGAAATTAATGTATCAAAACGGAGTTAGTAATTTACCGATTTATAAAAACCAAATGCTTATTGGCGTTGCTAATGCAAATAAACTAACAAAGTTAATGGGTAAAAAAATCTATGAGAAGGTTGATATAAATAATTATGTTATTGAAACTACGATTGAAGAATCATTAAAAGAAATGATGTTTGATAATTATTACACAATTGCTGATTCAAAAATAACGCTTGATAAAGTATTAAGTCTATTTACGGAAAATAGAAAGTTATTAATCATTATAATAACAAAAACCGGTAGTTTGCTAGAAAGTCCAATAGGAATTATTTCTGTTGGTGATATTATGGATATTAACAAAATACTTGATAATTATGTTTAAAAAGGTCAATTCGTTTTAAACTAGCAAATAAAAGAATATATCATATAAAAAGTTGCAGGTTTATTTAATCAATTTTAATGCATATATTTTGTTAAAATATTTTTTTTTAGTTAATTTTATAGGTGATTTATATGGATATTGTTTATGAGGATAATCATTTGATTGTTGTTGTTAAGCCGCAAAATGTGCCAACACAATTAGATGATAGCAACGACCTTGATATGCTTTCAATGGTCAAAAAATATATAAAAGAAAAATATAACAAACCTGGAAATGTTTATGTTGGGCTTGTTCATAGGTTAGATAGACCAACTGGTGGTTTGATGGTTTTTGCTAAAACTGGGAAGTGTGCCTCAAGGCTCACTGAACAATTGCAAAGTGGAGAAATGCACAAGAAATATTTGGCTGTTGTGAATGGCGTTGTTCAAAATAATAGCGAAAAATTAGTTAATTATTTGAAAAAGAATCCAAAAACGAATATGGTTGCTGTTGTTCCACCATTAACAACTGGTGCAAAATTGGCTGAATTGCAATATGAAGTTTTGGAAAGGAAGGAAAAAGTTTCGCTAGTTTCAGTTGATTTATTTACTGGAAGAAGTCATCAAATAAGAGTGCAAATGAAACATATTGGTCACCCAGTTTATGGCGATGTTAGATATGGTGGTGATATTTTAGCAAAAGGGCATAACTTGGCTTTATGGGCATATGAGTTATCGTTTAATCACCCAATAACAAAGCAAAAAATGACCTTTAAGTCATGTCCGCCAGACATTACTCCTTGGAGCAGTTTTGATGTTCAAAGATTAACAAGGATGAACACAATTTAAATTAAAAACATATTATAAATTTTAAAGCGATAATTTTTATTAGTTATCGCTTTTTTTGCATATTTAATACTTTTTTATAATATATTCTAGTGGAGATTAATTTTTACTATAATTTGCTAGTTTTCGCTTAAAAATTGGGTGCTTAAAAGTGTTAAACAAAAATATGATTAAATACTTAGTTTTTAAACAAAAAGGTAAATTTATTACATTTTTCCAACAAATTTCTCGGTGTAAATAATTTAACAAACATAATTATTTAAATTAAAATAGTGAGGTAATGTTTGATGAAATTTTTAGTGCTTAAAAAAACTTATGTGGGTTTGTGTTTGCTAATAATTCTTATGATGTGTTTGCTCACAACCACATACTATGGAACCCCAGTTGCGAGCATATATTTTGGGAATATGCCAAGGTTAATTCCTATTTATAATGTTTCAACAGATGATAAAAGAGTGGCCATTACTTTTGATTCTGCGTGGGGTGCTGATAAAACTTCTAAAATAGTTCAAACATTAAAAGATTATAAAGTTAATGGAACATTCTTCTTATGCGGATTTTGGGTGGAAGAATATCCAGATATGGTTAAATTAATAGATGAAAATGGAATAGAAATTGGAACTCATAGCAACACACATCCTGATTTAACAAAATTATCAGAAAAAGACATTGAGAATGAGCTTAAAACCAGTTGCGATTTAATAACGAACATCACTAGCAAAGATGTGCAATTATTTAGGCCTCCATTTGGTGCTTATAACAACACTTTAATTGAAATTGCTGAAAAACAAAATCTTAAAACAATTCAATGGGATGTTGACACATTAGATTGGAAAGGCTTATCTGGCGTTCAAATTTGCGAAAGAGTGATGAATAAGGTGCAAAATGGTTCAATAATTTTATGCCATAACAATTCGGACCATATTTTAGATGCACTACCATTAATTTTAGAAAGATTATTGAATGCAGGGTATGAAGTTGTTTCAGTTGGTGATTTGATTTACTGGGACAATTACTATATAGATCACGCAGGAAAACAAATAAAAAATAGTTAGGGAGAAAATTATGTTTGAAAATAATAAAGTAAGTGTTTGCGGAGAAATCCTTTCTAAACCAGAGTTTAGCCATGAAATTTTTGGAGAAAGTTTCTATGAATTTATGATAAAAATAAAAAGACTATCAGATAGTTTTGACACTATTCCTGTAACAATTAGCGAAAGGCTAATGGAAAATGTAGATTTGTCAATCGGTAAAACAATTGCAGTTTCAGGGCAATTTAGAAGCTATAACAAACTTGAGAATAATAAAAGCAGATTAATGTTAACGATATTTGTTAGGGAGTTTCTTGATATTTCTCAAAAAATTGAGCCTAATTACATTGAAATAACGGGATATTTGTGTAAAGAACCTATTTATAGAACAACACCTTTTAATCGTGAAATATGCGACATTTTGCTAGCGGTTAACAGAAGTTACAATAAAAGTGACTATATTCCTTGTATTGCTTGGGGAAGAAATGCAAGATTTATTAAAAACTGCGAAGTTGGTGAAAAAATAAAAGTTGTTGGAAGAATCCAAAGCAGAGAATACCAAAAGAAAATTGAGAATTCAACTGAAATGATAACCAAAACTGCTTATGAAGTTTCTTTGAACAAGATTATAATACAAAAAGAGAATAATTCAATAAATAAGCCAAAGCAGACAACTAAAGAAAGCTTTGAAAGTGTTTTAAACAAGCCAATTTATAGTGGAGTTGGTGCGTAAATAAAAATGTTATAACGATTTTATTTCGTTATAACATTTTTGATTATTTTAAGCTTTTCTTTGTTTTCGATTTTGATATTTTAACATATAAGCAAATTAGAATAATAACCATCGGAATGCTAACAGCAATTAAGGTTATTGCGGTTATTTCTGCACGAGTTAAACTATAAGGATCAATTGATTTTGTTTCTATATAGCCTTCTTTTAATTGATTATTTTCATCGTAGAATTTAATTTTGGTGAACTCATCAGATTCGTTGTAGTTAATGGTAATAAATGTTGACTTTGGAGTTAGTGTGTGTATGATATTCTTATCATCCAATTCCGGTGAACTATATACATTAACGTTATTTTTGCCTTTAACACAGGCATTTGCAGGCTCATAATAAATTATTTTATTACTGGTGAATAAATCAACATCATTAACATTTATAAAGCATACTTTATTTCTATATTTTATTGCGTAGAATTTATTTCCTTCAAAAATTATCTCTTCAGTTGAGTATAAATCAATTGTTGAACCAATAATATTAATATTTCCGATAACAACGCTTGAATTCTGTTCTGTTAGTGGAAGGTTAGTTGGTTTGCTATAAACATAAACATTCTTGTTTAAGGTTATAGCCTTTTTGTTCATATCAATTAAATTAAAATCACAATCAAGTATTGTTTCAATTGAACATTTTTTATAATCGAAACCGTAAAGTACGCCTGTTTCACTATTTATTGTTAAGAAAGATAAACTATTAAATCTTGAATCAGAAATTGAATCTTTATTCTGAACAAAATTTAGTGAGTAATTTTTATTTTCTACATTAATTTTAATAATTTTACCATCATTGTGTAACGCGTAAATTGTGTTTAAACTTGAACAAATTGAAGAAATATTACTTAGTTCTATTGAATCACTAACATTGAAATCTTTATTTAATAAATACAAAGTATTGTTAGTTAAAACAGCAAATGAGTTATAGTAATCCAAACAAACAATTTTAGAATCGGAGTTAATAATTGGAGAAATAAGTGATTCTATAACTTTAAAATATGAAAAATTTGCCTCGTATTTTAAAATTCCTAGGTTTGTTAGGGCATAATAATTGCCTAAATAATCGGAAATGCCAGAATATATATTTGTAATTTTTGAACTATTATTTAATACACTATCAATAGTTTCAGTGTTATTATTCTTAATCTTTATAAGTTTTGAACCGCTTAAGTTTGATGAGGTGAAGAATAGAGTGTTATTTGTGTAGGTGATATTAGAAGGTGATTCGCAATCAATGATATTTGTTAAAACATTATTTTTAACAATTTGAACTCTATTGTTTTTTCGATCAGCAACATAGAATTCTGTGCCACTTTTAACAGCTAAAGTTGTGCCAGTGCTGAACCAACCTTTGTTAGCAAATTCGCTCGCGCAAACAATTGAATTACCAATTAATTTTGCTTTTTCATTTTCGAAATCAATATTAAATTTTTGAATTGTTTTTGTTGTTGAATCCGATAAATAAATATCTGAATTTATTATTTTAACATCGGTTGGAGTGCTAATAGGAAGTTTCTCAAGCCCTAATTCAAAAACATCGTTTTTGTTTTTAGCATTATTTCCGGTCTCAAAGTCGGCTTTCGAATTAACACCTTCTTGAAGAGTGCTGTTAATTACAGCAACTTTTTGTAAGTCTTTTTTAAATACAGCAACTAAATAATCAACTGAATTGCTCGATATAACGGCAAGGTGAATGCAGTCTAGCAAAGGAAAGTAAGAATATGAGAAACTTTTTAATGAGTTTAGATCTATTTTACAAAGTTTATTTAAATTAGTTTCGGTATCTCCACATATCACATACACATCACTATTTGATAGTGTGATTTGCCCGGTGTTTTTAAACACATCTTCAGAATTTGTTATATCACCAATTATTGATAGGCTAGTGGAAAGACACATTCTAGTTAATATATTATTAGATACATAACAAATAGTAATTTGAGAACTTGTTGGATTAATTGCTATACTTGAAATATTGTTTGGTAAAGTAAGGTTAGCGTTTAATTTGTCTTTGATGTTAACTAAAGAAAAGTCAGTTAAGTTATAAATTTTCAATTCGGAATTTTTTAAAATAAAGACATAATCTTTTGAAAGCTTAATATATGAAATGTTTTCAAAACTATCATATTTTGCAATTTGAGTGTGTGTTTTTAAATTATAGTAAAATAAACTTGAGCCATCAGAATAAATCAATTTGTTTTTATATATATCAAAAACACTAATGTTCGATAAATCTAAATACTCGCCAGAGAATTCATTTCGTTGAGTGTATGTAATTATGTTTGAACTAATATTAGTGTCTGCAAAAACAAGCGTTTGTGTGAACAACGCTGTAATTAAAATAATTAAAGATAAAATAGACAAAACTTTTTTTTTCATATGTAACTTTCTATTTCTAATATTTATTATATATTATTATATATTTTTTATCATATAAATTCAAATAAAAATACCAACTTAATTAAAAACATATTGATGAGTAGTTTAAAAAGCAAAAATTATCAAAAAACTTTTTTGTGCAAAATGCACATCGTTTTTTTGACATAATCACTTGATAATGGCACAATCTTAATTTATAATAGAACATATGTTCGATAAATTTGAACTTTTCCACATGTGCTTGGTTATTTTGTACAAAATATCGGAATTTTGTACAAAATTTGACACACAATTTTGACTATTGTTAAAATCGTACCTTATACTCAAGTTGTGGATTGATTCGGGGAGGTAATATGAATTTAAAAATATTTGGGAAAACACTTTTGAGCGTTTATCGTTATTTAGAAACAATAACTAATGCCATAGAAAATTTAGTAGATAAAACAACGATGAATTCAATGTATTTATCCCAACAAAAAAATTTAACAACATTTGATTTGTCTACAAAACTTTTGGATCTATTAGATAAGAAACAAAAAATGATAAATCTAAAAGTCATTTGTGAAAAATGTGTTAATCAACTTGATGATCAAGATAAAAAGATACTTTATTTGATTTATTTTGAAGGTGTTAAAAGCACAATGATTAGCAAAATTTTAAACATAAGCATTAGAACTGTGTTTAGAAGAAAGGAAATTGCACTAACTAATTTTGAATTTTTACTTAGAAAAGAAGGTTACGATATTAATTACTTTAAAGAAAATTATTCAAGTGAAAAATGGTTGATGGATTATTATCACTTCACATCGAAAGGTTTTACTGCTAAAGAAATGAAGGATAATGAATTCACCTATTCATTAATTGAAAATGAATCTGATGATGAACAAGAATCTTATGAAGATTCGGTTGCGAAAGGAAGAATAATTGGTTCGTTATTAAAGCAAATAAAGAAATCGTTTTCATCTGTTTCAAGTGTTGCTGGTTAAAGATTTTCTATATTATCATGCAGTTTTCTCTTAGGAGATTTTGAAACAATTTTTTGTTGAGATTGCATTGTCTTTACTTTAACTTTAGGCTTCTTATATAACATAATTATTATAAACAATGTGGGAATTAAAATTAATGTTATTATGATCACGCATGAAGAATTCGAAAGAGGATTTAGAATTTCATCTCTTATTGATAGAGGTTCAAGTTCTTCAAGATTTTGCGGAATTAGTGAAATGTTTGCAACATAATTATTGTAAATATATCCATATTCGCCTAGGTATTCAACATAATACCAAAGTGTTCCTTTATAATCCACAACTTCGTTGCCTTGCATTTTGCCAATATAGTTTATTTTAGAACAATTGGGTGGAATTATAGCAATAGTGTTTGAGTTGTTATTTGTGACCATTGGAGATGACCGAAGGTAGCATTTAGAGTTTATGCTAGTAATGTTTGCTTTTGGGTATGGTAAACTTGGCGTTCCATTAACTAATTCAATAGCTGATTTTAGCACATAACCGGAAGTGTTGTTGTATATTACCTTATAAAAACTATCATTAAAATCTAATGATATTTCAACGAAATAGGTTGGTTCTAAATAGCATATCGTGTTTGATATGTTATTGTTTTCTTCTGCAGTTGCATAAAGCCTAGCATTGTTGGATTTAATTCTTGCAAATTGAGAAACTTCAGCAATAACTGTGTTATTAGGGCACGAATTAAGCACGATTAATGCGAGCATAATAAAAAACAAAATTCTATTTTTCATAACTATATTATATTTAATATTTCATTAATAACATAAAAAATAAATGTTTTAAAAGGTAAAAAAAATAATTTTTTTGGAGTATTGGTTTTGATTTGTGATGATGATTTTTTAAAGCTATATAAACTTAATAGATTAATCGACCGAAAAAGTGAAAGTGATTATTTAAGCAAATATAACACTGGTGAGAAAGTGCATAAAAAACAGCTTGAGTTTCATAAGAATCAACACAAAAACAGGTGGGTTTTTGGCGGGAACAGAAGTGGAAAAACTGAGTGTGGGGCGGTGGAGGCAATTTGGATGGCAAGGGGAATCCACCCTTATCGTGAAAATAGAAAAAATGTTGAAGGTTGGGTTGTTTCGCTTAGTACGCAAGTGCAGAGAGATGTTGCTCAAAGTAAGATTTTACATTATTTAAACAAAGAGTGGATTTATGATATTGTTATGAACACGGGGAAAAAGGATGCGTGTGAGTATGGTATTATCGATAGCATCATAATAAAAAATGTTTTTGGTGGACTATCAAAAATCGGCTTCAAAAGTTGTGACCAGGGTAGGGAAAAATTTCAAGGAACGAGTTTGGATTTTGTGTGGTTCGATGAAGAACCTCCACTGGACATATATATGGAATGCAGAATGAGGGTGTTAGATAAAAATGGTGATGTGTTTGGAACTATGACGCCACTTAAAGGCTTAACATGGGTTTATGATATGGTTTACTTAAACGAGAATAATGATCCTGATATATGGTATGAGCAAATGGAATGGGCTGATAATCCGTTTTTAAATAAGGTAGAAATAGAAAAAATATCAGCAAGTTTATCCAAAGATGAATTGGATTCAAGAAGATATGGAAATTTCAGAAATGCCAGCGGTAAAGTTTATTCCGAATTTGATGAGAACATTAATGTGGTTGAACCCTTTGATGTTCCACCAGAGTGGTTTGACAATATATCGATTGATCCTGGGCTAAATAACCCAACCAGTTGCCATTGGTATGCTGTTGATTATGATAACAATATTTATGTTATAGCCGAACATTATGAGTCGGGCAAACCTGTTGAGCATCACGCAAACAAAATTAAAGAAATATGTGAAATGCTGGGTTGGAAAAAACAAAGTAACGGAATGTATGGTGCATTGATAGATAGTGCTGCAAATCAAAAAGTGTTGGCGAGCGAGAAAAGTGTTAGTCAACTTTTCTATGAAAACGGTATTTTAGTAAACACAAATGTTAACAAAGATATGTTCACGGGAATCAACAGGGTTAAAAGCTACATAAAAAATGCTAATGGTAAAAGCAAGTTATTTATATTCAAAAATTGTGTGAATATGATCAGGGAAATAAAAGGTTATTTTTGGGGAAACAACGATGCACCAGTTAAAAAAGATGACCACTCAATGGATGAATTGAGATATTACATAATGAGTAGACCAGAAAACAAAGAACCAAAGCCTATAAAAAATGAAATTCAGAAAGATAAAGAGAGATTGTATAGAATTTTAAGAAATAATAGAGTTAACGGATATGGTTAGTAAAGATAAAAAAAAGTTAATAAAAAAAAGTAAAAAAGTGCAAATAGGTTCATCAAGTTTGAATTTTGATGAGCTTTTATATCAAAAAGCTGTGGGCTTTGAAACCATTGAAACGGTTGAAGAATTTGTTAAAAATTCAGAAGGCGACTTAGAGTTGGTAAAAAGAAAGGTAAATAAAAAGCAAAGCCCACCAGATTTAAATGCATTGCAAATATTGTTAGAAAAGCAGGAAGATAGTGATGATTTAGAAAAATTATCGTTAGATGAATTGAAAGAAATTCGTGACCAGATATACCAAAATATAAAAAATGAAGTAAAGGAGGAAATAATAAATGGAAATAAAGAGCCAACAACAAAAAATTAAATGTGATGTTCCAGGGTGTAAAAATAAAGCCAATTATGTTGTGGAGAATAAAACATTTTTCTTTAATAATCAACTCAATTTGTGTGAAGATTGCGTTAAAGAAATCTATGAATGGTACGCAAAGAAAACAACACCTAAAAGCCCAGTTAATATGCTCAATAGAACTGGTGTAAGAAAACGAAATATAAAAACGACTAACTAAAATAAGGAGGAAAAATGATTAATAATTTATTAAGTTCTGGTAAAAAAAATAAGTTAACTGAAGACTATGAAAAACAATTAGTAAGTGAAATCCTAGATGATTTTAAATCAAGACAAAACGAAAGAAAGTCTTTTGAAGGAAAGTGGCAGATGAATATTAATTTCTTTATAGGAAATCAATATTGCAATTTAACACCAAAAGGTGAAATAGTTGATAACTATAAGCAGTATTTTTGGGAAGAAAGGGAAGTTTATAATCATATTGCACCGATAGTTGAATTAAGGCTTAGTAAACTTAGCAGGGTTAGACCATCACTCACTGTTGTGCCTTTTAGTGATGACCAAATTGATGTTAACTGTGCAAAAGTAAGCAAAAATATTTTAACGAGTGTTAGCCATTCATTAAACATAAGTAATTTAATTCAGCAAGCTACTTTGTGGAGTGAGATTTGTGGAACAGCTTTTTATAAAGTTGGTTGGGATACAAACAAAGGAAGAATAATTGGTAAAAATGAAAATGGGCGAATAATTAGAGAAGGTGATGTTGATATAAGCGTTGTTAGCCCATTTGAGATATACCCAGATAGTAATGCCTATGCAAATATTGATGATTGCAATAGTATTATCTACGCAAAAGCTGTCCATAAAGATACAATTAAAAATATTTGGGGTGTTGATGTTGATGGGCAAGATATTAATGTTTTCACTTTAGATTCTATTGATAATATGGGCGGATTGGGTTATTTAGGAACAGCATCTAGTGTTGGAAAAGTAGTTAAGAAGAATCATGTGTTGGTGCTTGAAAAATATGAGGCTCCAACGATAGAGTATCCAAACGGTAGATTGATAATTATCGCTGGGGATAAATTAGTTTATATTGGTGAATTACCATATATAAATATGGAAGATGGAAAAAGAGGTTTTCCATTCATAAAACAAACATCTATAACAGTTCTAAATTCTTTTTGGGGTATGAGTGTTATAGAAAGGTGTATTCCTATCCAAAGATCATTTAATGCAATTAAAAATAGAAAACATGAATTTTTGAATAGGCTATCAATGGGTGTGTTGGCTATTGAAGATGGTTCTATCGATACCGAGAACCTTGAAGAGGAAGGATTGTCGCCGGGAAAAGTTTTGGTTTATAGGCAAGGTGCTAGCGCACCACACTTATTATCTAGCGGTTCAGTGCCATTAGATTTTCAATACGAAGAAAACCAACTTCAAAATGAATTTTTGAAAGTTAGTGGCGTTAGTGACTTGGTTAATGCTTCTAGTATAACAAGTAACATAAGTGGTGTTGCTTTGCAACTTCTTATTGAACAAGATGAAGTTAGACTTTTGTCAAGTGCGGAAAATATTAGAATTTGTGCTAAAGAAATGGCAAAGCATATTTTAAGATTGTTTAAGCAATTTGCTCAAATTTCTCATACTAGCAGAATTGTTGGGGAGAATGGAGATGTGGAAGTGTTCTATTGGAATAGTTCAGATATTAGAAGTGAAGATGTTATTTTTGAAACTGAAAATGAAATAAATGAAACCCTCGCTCAAAGGCGCTCTATGATATATGACTTATTGAATTATGGTTTACTTCACGATGAAGATGGAAGGTTATCAAACGCAATGAGGCAAAAAGTTTTAGAGCAACTTGGATTTGGTGTGTGGGATAGCTCTAAAGATGTTAAGGCTTTGCAAATTGCTAACGCCGAAAGAGAAAATTTGATTCTTATGGAAACTGGAAAATTAGATTTGCCTAAAGAAATAGATGATCATGATCTTCATATAAATGAGCATACATGCTTTATGTTAACTCCTGAGTTTAATAAAAAAGAAAATAATAAAATCCAAGAAAAGATGCTTGAACATATTAGAGAACATAAAAAAATTAAAGAATTGACTAAGCAAATTGAAAATGAAGATACTATAAAATTAAATAATAACTAAATAAA
>JBNMHL010000021.1:0-21157 GCA_050872745.1 Clostridiales bacterium
GTTAAAACTATTGTTAAAATAGAACCAATAACAGAGTTAAAATCAACTTACAAACAAAATGAGTCTTTTGGTGACATTGCTTTAAAAGTAACTTATTCAGATAACTCAACTGAAACTATATTAGCAGGATTTGAAGTTTCAGGTTCAACAGCAACAGTTGGTGTTAATAAAGAATTAAAAATAACATACAAAGGCAAAGTGTTCACTCATTCTTTTAATGTTGAACATTATGTTGATAGTTTTGAGATAACAAACTTTGCACCAAGTGTGTTCTATGGTGAGAGCTATAGTTATTCATCAATAGCTATAAAAGTTAAATATTCTGATAATACTGAAGAAGTAATCAATTATAATTCAAAAGATTTTATTGTTGAAATCAACACAAATAAAGCTGGTAAGCAAGCATTGAAAGTAACTTATGCTGAAATAACCAATGAAAAAGAAGTTGAAGTTTTAGCAAAGCTTGTGAGTGTTAAATATGAATCAGGGCTTGGAACAGAGATGGAAGGTGCTTACAAAGTTTCTTCACACAACCAAATTAAAGCTATTAAATTAACTGCAAAATTTAATGATAACTCTGAAAAAGAAATTTCTTTTGATGATTTATCAGACTACACAATTGATTATGATGTGAAAGGCGAAACACAAGAAGTTCAATTAAAATACGCTGAAAATGGCATAACCAAATCTTGCACTATTAAGATTTACCTAACAGAAGATTACACAGCTGAAGGTCAAAAAGTTATATCTAAAATTGAAATAACTGAAGGTGCTATTGAAAACTTAATTCACGGAAGAGCCGTTTCAACTCCAACTATTACTGCAACATATGATGATAACTCCACTGAAGATGTTTCATCAAAGGTATCAATCATATGCGATGAAAACTTCAATAAAGTGCCAGCTGGTCAAAATAGTTTCAATAGTTCAATCACATATAAATTCCGCGGTAAAGAAGCAAAGATGGAATTCGTTGTTTGGAACTTGCCATCGGAAATTGAACTTGTTGACTTAACTACCAATTTAGAATATGGTGAACCTTTCACATATCCTGGCGTTAATGTTCATTTCTTAAATGGCGATGTTAAAAAACCAACTGCTGAAGAATTGGATGGTTCAACTACTAACAATATTTACACGGAAGTTGTTGGCGGTCAATACTTGAAATATACTTACACAACATCTTACGAAACACCATACAAAGATAACCAAGAACTAAATTATAATAATGATACTTTAGAAGAAAGAAAATTTGTGATAAGCAAACAAGTTACTATAACAATTAAAGATGTTTCTCAAGGCTTAAAAATAGTAGGTTTGGGTGATGAAGATAATATTTATTCTGTTGTTCAAAATAAATCTTTAGATTTCGACTCTGTTGAAGTTTATGAAGAATTTAAAAGCGGTAAAATGGTTCGTTTATATAAAGATGTTGACTACGAGGTTACAACCCTAGACACAGCAACATTAGGCGAAAAAACAATCACATTTACCAAAATAAGTGATAATACCATCAACAAAGTTGTTAAAATCCAAGTTATTTCTGGTTACACTACCACAAGTTTCACAGCTCCAAGTTTTATGAATGTCTACAACACAAATAAAGCAAAAGAAAATACTTACGATAAAACTGGTTCATCAGGAATCAAAGGTTTCACTGAAACTAACAAAATATACACTGTGGGCTCAGCAAATCCATTTATTTTTGCTCCAATTATGCTTGCAAAACCTGAAGGCGAGGAAAAGTCAATTATAGTTTCAGATTATTCTATAAGTGCAAAAGTTTATATTAAAAATGGCACAGATTATACTGAGCTTACAACAAATTTAGCAAATTATGTTTCAATTAATGAAACAAGCAAAACTTTCCAATTCACAGAATTGGCTAACGGAAATGAATTTAAAATTGAAGTTGCACCTAAAAACGATTCAATAGGTTTTCTTGTAACATTTGAATTCAAAGTTATTAATGGTTACAACGTTTATAATGCAGATGATTTAAGTGTTGTGGATAACACTAATTTAGGTGATAAATGGAGCACACTAAAAAGCAATAATGGAATTTCAACTGATTTGAATGTTAGCGCAGTAATTTTGCATAATGATATTTCAATAAGAAAAGAAAACTTGCCTGAAATTCATTTCTATAAAGAGGGTGATCTTGTTAACGATATCGCATTAAATAAAAACGATATTGATTACGATAGAGCGTTGGGCTCATTAAAGGATTCTGGATCAGTAAAAGATCCTATTGGTGCTATCTACACAAGAACTCTAAAAGCTGGCGAAACATTCACAATGGAAGGAAATTATTTCACAATTTCAATCCAAGATATGCCACTAATAGTTCGTGGTGATGGCAAGGTTAGTGAAACTCTAGATAAAGCTATCACAACACACACAACTCTATTTAGATTTATCCCTGAAAAGAATCAAAATGGTGATTTTGCTGGTGACTACACAACCACAAACATCAATAACGTTGCCTTCTATGGAAACAGCAAAAAATCAGAAATTCCAGCTTTATCAGGCGGAATGATGTGTATGAAAGTAGATTCAACAAATCTAAATCTTTCTAACTGCTTATCTCAAGCATGGTTTATTGGTTTTATGATTGAAGGAGACAATGATTATGCAGATAATATTCAAGCAAAATTCTATAAAACCAACGCATATGATGCTTATAACACTCTACTATATGTTTGGGCAGGAAGAAATGTTGTTTTAGAAGAATGTAACTTCATCGGTGCTGGTGGCCCAGTTATGATTGTTGACCACGTTGATAATAATGAAAACACTGGTGAGGGTGGTTATATTTCAAATGTAACAAACAAAAATTCAACCTTAGAAAGCTGGGTTGAAGGAACAGAAGGTTGGTTTGTAACCTATGGCGCCACTGCTGTTGTTGGTAGCTTAAAAGCTATTGATCAAATTTTATTGCAAACTTGCCAAAGTGCTGGGCTTAATGCGTATAAAACAATTTTAGATTCAACTGGAAGCAAATTAAATTTAGTTGCTGTTTATAAGTCAGGGGATACCGAAGGAATGTCTACGAGTATTATTCGTGGATCATTCAAAAAAACAACAACCACTGAAGAAGATGCTAAATCTATTTTGGATTTTAGTAATGAAAGTATTGGTCAAATAAAGCAAAATATTATGCAACAAATAATTAATAAGTATGGAAATAGTGCTGCTGATATTCTAGCTCAAATTGTAATTATGCAAACTGATAGTAATGCCATTGGTGTTCCTAGCACCGAAGGATGGTTATATCCAGATCAAACTAATACAGAAACAATGAAGGCATTCATTCAAACTTTAATGCAAACAGATGAGTATGCTTCATTGTATATGTTTAATGGTATGGGTGCGATACTAGGTGTTGAAAGCAAACTAATTAATGCCTAATTGATTATTTTAAAATCGAAAAAGGAAGTAGAAAACTACTTCCTTTTTTAACAAATATTACTTTATATTTTTCAATATTTCATTTAAACCAATCATAATTCCAAGTTTGCCATATTCGTAAGTTAATCCACCTTGCATAAAAGCGGTAAAAGGTGGGGTGAGTGGCGCATCGCAACTAAGTTCAATCGTTGAACCACTTATAAAGCTTCCTCCAGCACTAACTTCATCGTTAGGGTAGCCAGGCATCGCAGATGGCACGGGTGTTACATAACTTTCAACGGGTGATGCAAATTGAATTCCTTTGCAAAAGTTTACCAAATTTTCTTTAGAACCAAGCTCTATTGTTTGAATTATATCGGTTCTATATTCCTTAGCACTAGGGCTCACTTTATAGCCTAATTTTTCAAGCATTATGCTAGCAAATGCCATTGTTTTAAGGCTTGAACACACAACGCTTGGTGCATTGAAAAATCCTTTATAAAAGCTCAAAAGTTGATTCATATTTGCTCCAATGTCTTTTCCAAGGCCTGGGGCTGAAAAGTGTTCGGCGATATCTAAAACTAGATCTTTTTTACCAACGATATAACCGCCAGTTTTGGCTTCGCCACCACCAAGATTTTTAAGTGATGAGCCAACTAATATATCTGCTCCCACTTGAGTTGGCTCTCTATCTTCCACGAAATCACCATAGCAGTTATCAACCATTATGATAACATCTTTATTCACCTCACGAATAGCCTTGCAAACTTTTTCAATCTTTTCTATTGTTAAGCTTTTTCTTGCTGAATAGCCTCTAGACCTTTGAATTTCCACCAATTTAACGGGAGATTTCTTCAATCTATTGGTGATTGATAAAATATCAAAATCATCATTAATTAACTCAATTTGCTCATATTTCACGCCTTTCTTGATTAATGAATTTCTGCTATCGCCTTCAATTCCAATTACTGTTTTAAGAGAATCGTATGGTTCGCCTGAAATTGAAATGAAAGTGTCGCCATAGTTTAAAAGTCCAAAAAGAGTTAATGAAAGGGCGTGAGTTCCGCTCATAATTTGTGGGCGAACTAAAGCATCTTCTGCTCCAAAAACCTCCGCATAAATTTTTTCAAGTTTTTCTCTTCCTTCATCGGTGTAACCATAGCCAGTAACTTCACAAAAATCGCTTGTTGAAACTTTATTATTTTGAAAAGCCTTTAATATTTTTGCTGAATTTAAAAGTGCATTTTCTTCAAATTTTTTGAAAGTTGGTGCTAGTTCTTCTTCGCACTCTTTTGCAAGTTTAACGATGTTTTCATCAATATCAAAATTATAAAACATATTTTTCTCCAATGTTTAAAAACAATTAAAATGTTTTAGTTATCTAAATTACCTCAATATTTTACTATTTATAAAAGAAAATGTAAATAATTTTGTTTGATTTTAAATTAAGTTGAGGATGGCTAAATCCTATTATATGTGTGGTTTTTAACTTTTTTTAAACAAATATATTCAAACACATTGACACAACTACCAAAAATATATAAAATAAATATATAAAAAAAAGGAAGATTATTTATGATAGACGTTAATAGCATTAAAAATGGAATGACATTACTAATTGATGGTAATATTTATCAAATAGTTGAATTTTTGCATGTTAAACCAGGTAAGGGTTCAGCATTTATGAAAACTAAGATAAAAAACTTAAGAACAGGTACAACAATTGAAAGAACCTTCAACACAAACGTTAAGTTTGAAGAAGCTAGAATTGAAAGAAAAACTGTTCAATATCTATATAATGATGGTGCAACATATTACTTTATGGATATGACCACATTTGAACAATTCGAATTAACTGCAGAGCAAGTTGGTGATAATAAAGATTACTTACTTGAAAATATGAATGTTGATATCACTCAATATGAAGGTGAACTTTTAGGTATCACTCTTCCTGAAAAAATGACATTCACAGTTGTTAGAACAGATCCAGCAGTTCGTGGTGGCACACAAACAAATGCAACCAAAGAAGCGTGGGTTGAAACTGGCTTAATGGTTAGAGTTCCATTATTCATTGAGCAAGATGAAAAAATTATCGTTTCAACTGCAGATGGTAAATATGTTTCAAGAGCATAAGTTTTAAGAGCGTAAATCTATGCTCTTTTTCTTGTTAGTAAATCAAAAAAATCAATAAGGATATTAAAATGAGTAAGAAAGTTGCACTAATCACTGGAATTAGTGGCGGGATAGGTGAAATAATAGCAAAAACGCTAGCAAAATCGGGTTTCGATATTATAGGCACATATAACAAAAACATAGATTTAGCAAACAAAATCGAAAATGAAATACGCTCACTTGGGGCAAAATGCGTGAGCCTAAAATGCGATTTGCAAAGCGAAGAAGAGATAAAAGATATGGTGCAAAATGCCATTGAAATCGCAGGGCATATAGATGTTTTGGTGAATAATGCTGGTATATCAAGTGACCATATATTTCAAGAGAAAACAGCTGAAATTTTTAGAAACACATTAAATATTAACCTAGTTGGCACATTTTTAGTTTCAAAATATGTTGGCGAGCAAATGTTAAAGCAAAAGAGTGGAAAGATTATTAATATTTCCTCAACAAATGGCTTGAATACTTACTTTCCTATGTGTTTGGATTATGATGCATCTAAGGCGGGAGTTATCTCTTTAACTCATAATTTGGCAGTTCAATTTGCTCCAAATATAATTGTGAATTGCATAGCACCTGGATTTATTGCCACCAAAAATGAAACAGATTTTATGGATGAAGAGTATATCGAAAGTGAAGTTGAAAAAATCTTAGTTAAAAGAGTGGGAGAGGCGCAAGATGTGGCAAACCTTGTTGACTTTTTAGCTAGTGACAAGTCTAATTTTATAAATAATCAGGTTATAACTATAAACGGTGGAATGTATGGTGATAATTAATGATTTGTATTTTTAATTAAAAGATGGATGATATGAGCTTTGTGATTAGTTTAGTATTATCGCTTTGTTAATAAATTGACAAAATTAATAACACAATCTTTTCAACGTTAGCATATATTTTCAAAGGGGTAAAATATATGCAAAGATTTATTAATAGAATTCAAAACGAATTAAATAAAACTAAGAATTACGGAGCGAGTGATTTAACAACTTTAAACAACTTAAGAGCTGATATCATAGGTGAATTAGATGCGATAAGCCAATATGAACAACACATCACGCAAACAAGCAACGAAAATGTTAAAAAAATCTACCAAAGCATTGCAGATGAAGAAAAAATTCATGTTGGCGAGCTAATGAATATGCTTTTCAAATTAAGTCCAATTTCATATGAACAATTTATGAAAGGCATGAAAGAATCAAACGAGTTGATAGCAGAAGACTCAATAAAAATGTGATTTAAATAAAAAAGTTTGTTGAAACCTCAACAAACTTTTTTGCAAAATGTGTTATTAATTACTCACTATGTGCTTAGTATTATAATAATAAAAACTAATTAACATTTGTGAAATAGCCGTTAAACACACTTTTATTCTCTTGGAAAGTTATAAATGCTTTTTCATCTAAAGAATGAACTAAATTTTTAAAATCCATTTTCTTTTTACCCGGAACTTCAGCCAAAATCATATATTTATCATCACCAAACTCAGAGCCGTTAACATTTAAAACGATAATGGCATAACCAGCTTCACGAATTTTTTTCAAAACTTCAGGATCTTTGCCAGATGTTACAATTTGAACATGAACATTGGTTTTGATTAATAGATTTCCTATAGTCATTCCAACAAAAACTCCTGTTGCATAACCTAAAGAATATGCCAAAACGATCCATATTCCAGCACTGGTGTCCTTTAAAGCATCTTTAACAACCATAAACCAAATGAAAGCCTCCACGAATCCGATTCCAGCTGAAACAAATTTTTTCCCTCTAACGGTTGATAAAGTTCTAAGTGTTCCAAGTGAAACATCGATAATTCTGCCAATGCACACAGTTAAACACAACACAATAATTTTTCCTGCCATATTTTCATTCCTTTTATTAAGTATTTTCCAAATTATAGCAAAAAATAACGATTAATGCAAAAAAATAATGCAATTCAAATAATTTTAAGTTTATATAATCGCTAGAAATGAATTTAATTGATAGATTTTAATATTATATAATAAAAACTAACTAATTCATTTTGAAAAAACTTAAAAAATTAGTATACTACTAATTAGTAGGTGATATTGTGCTGATTAAAAAAATTAAAGAAAGGCGATTGAAAAGAAAAAACGATTCACACCTTAAACCTAATAAAGATGTTAAGCCAAATTTAAAATTTCAGAAAAGTGTTGATGAATATGAAAAGGCTGAAGAAATAATCAAAAATCAACCAGCTGAACCAATAAAAAAGAAAAAAAGATCCAAACTATGGGGTTGGTTGTTTTTCTTGCTCAATGTTGGAATTGTTGCTGGAATTTTTATATATCAATTTACAAACGGCGAGTCTAAATCAATTTATCAATTATTTGCTGAAAAGCCATATTATAGATATTTATTTCTAGGGCTTGGAATTCAATGTTTTGGGTTAATTATTGAAACACTAAAATTTTCACAACTCTTAAAAAGGTCAACTGGAAAATTCCGCCCAATTTTAAGTTTTAAAATTGCTTCAATTGGAAGATATTGGGATAACATCACTCCATTTGGGAGTGGTGGTCAACCATTTCAAATAATGTATTTAAAGAAAAACGGTTGTTCTGGAGATATAGCAACGGGTGTCCCATTAGCCAAATATATGTTTTTCCAAATCGCATATATTCTAATTGGAATTATTGCATTATGCATTCCATCGAACTTGTATACTGGTGGTAACATAGTTAAATATGTTGCGTTAGTTGCAGTTATTTTAAATGTTTTGTTATTCTTAATAGTTTTCTTGGTATCTATTAATAAAAAAGTGGGATCGGGATTAATTATCGGTGGATTGAAACTTCTTCACAAAATGAAAATTGTTAAGAACTACGAAAAAGCCTTAGAAAAAGTTGTTAAGTTTATAAATAGCTATCAAACTTGCATTAAATCATTTGCAAAGTCTCCGCTTCAAGTTATCACTGGGGTTCTTTATTCTATGATAACATTAACTTGCCAATCATTGGTGGCTTGTTGCGTTTATAAAGCTTTTAATCCGTTTGGAACTATTTCTTGGATTCAAATTATGAGTATGGCAATTCTTTGTGAATTCGCAATGTCTATTATTCCAATTCCAGGTGGAAGTGGTTTTGCAGAAATTTCATTCGTTGCAATGTTTTCGTTGTTATTTAAAGAAGGAACTGTTTTCTGGGCGTTGCTTTTCTGGAGAATTTTAACATATTATTTCTTCATAATTGTTGGCTTTATTGTAACACTTACAGACACTATAACGATTAAATCAAACAGAAAGAAACTAAATAAAGAATTAGATGGAATTGCGTGTGACAACGAGGTTATGGATGAACCAAAAGAAGAACCTATTAACTCAAATGAAGAAAATGTTATCCAAACCGAGCAAACGGAAACTTTTGAAAACACTCCTGAATCAGAATCTGAAAATCAAGATAACTAATGTTGAAAGATTTAAAACTTTAAATAGAATTTGAAAGTTGAAAAAAAACATATTATAATTTGGATAAAACCAAACATAATATGTTTTTTTTGGTGTTTGTTGGTTATTTTTTTGCATCAATAAGGCGAAAGTAATCTTTTTCTGCTAATTTAACCGCATCATCCCAAGTTACATACAAGTCCTTATGGCAATTTAAGCAAACTTCTACATATTGCTTCTTATTGTCAAATATTTTTATAATAGTGTTTGCAAAATCTTCCACTGAATTTTCTGACAAGTAACCATTAACTTGGTCCTTAATATTTGAAGAGCAATATAAGCCTTTTAGTGAAAGGGTAGGAGTGTTGAAGCAAGCGGTTTCATATTTAACTAATCCATCAGTATCATAATGTGAAGGGAACAAAAATAAATTAGCTCTATTGTAAAATTTGCTAAGTTCAATTTTATCAAAAATTTTTCCAGTGAAAACAACATTATTATCTAAGCCATAATTTGATATAGTCTTTTTTAATTTATCTTCATCTGGACCGGATCCCACATATATCATTTTAAAATTAATTTTCTTTTGTTTAAGTATTTTTAATGCATTAGCAATGAAGAATATGTTTTTCAATGATGTTAATCTGCCAACAAATAACAATACGATTTCATCTGATTTCAAATTGTACTTATTGTTAAAACAAGTTAATTCTTTTGTAGAAAAATTTGGGTTAATCAAGTCAGTGGCATTATGTTGAACATAAACAGGTGCCTTTAATCTATATTCATTTTTATATAATTCGGAAATACCTTTATTCACAGCCCAACACTCATCGCACCTATTGAAAACCTTTATTATATTTTTTAAAAGTAGTTTAGCAATCACTTTGCTATGGCTTTCCTTTAAGAAATCTTTATAGTATTGGCTATGCAAAGTGGCAACAACTGGAACATTATTTTTCTTTGCATATTTAACTCCAAGTTTGCCAATTCCAAAAGGTGAGTGAATATGAGCAATGTCAAAATTATTACCAAAAATTGCTTTTTTAAATTTCGAATCAAATTTTGGCGTTGGCATGTCGTATTCTAAAAAAGGAAGTTTGATTCTTTTGCATCTAACAACTTTATATGGTAAAGTTGAGTCATCAAATCCGTTTTTTCTTGGTTTTATGGTAAACACCGTTACATCGTGAGTTTTGCAAAGCCTTTTGGCGTAGTTATCAACGACCTGAATAACTCCATCTATCATAGGATAGAAAGTATCAATAAAGAGGGCAACTTTTAGTTTTCTTTCATTTAATTTAACTTGTTTTTCCATTAATTTCTCCAATTTTTTATTAAAGCATATCTACCACTATTTTTGCAATTTCTTCAGCACCATTTTTGTTCTTATCTAACATTTTTTCATTATTGATAAACTTGTTTAATTGAGATGGATTATCAATGCAACTTTCCACAAAGGCAAAAGCTTTTTTCTTTTGTGGAATATATAGGCCGCACTTTAATTGATCGACAAATAATTGCGTAGTTTTCTTTTCTATTAACGAAGCGTAATAGTTAACAACAATTGGAGTTTGCACAAAAACGCTATCTAAGATTGCGTTCGGTCCACCTTTCGTGATAAAAAGATCGCAAGCCCTACAGATCTCATAAACTTCTGGTACAAATTCAAAAGGGAGGAGTGTAATGTTGGAAGGGAGCATGTCTTTTAAATATGTCAATTGCTCATATAATTTTTTATTTTTACCTGCTATAGCAACTATCGTTAATGGTTTTTGTGTTTTAATTAACTCATAAACATAGTCTTTCATTTTTGCCTCGGCATAAACCCCATCAGCCAGTTTAACGGCAAATTTGTCCTGAGGAATATTATACTTTTCTCGGTAGAATTCTTTTGAGTTATTGCACTCAACAACGGCTTGGCGGGTTATAAAATATACTTGCTTAACTTTGTTTGAAGGAAATTTCATTTTAATTGCTTCATTTTTTGCTAATTCGTTATTAACTATAAATGAATCTACTCTTCTGTCCCACCAGCCATGCACATTGTTGTCGGGGTTGTATGTTATAACTTTACAATTCTTGTTGTATTTTTCTCTATATAAAACTGAACAATGTGAGCAAAAATAATGGGTATCAATAATTATATCGGGGTTTATTCTTTTAATTTCATCAATATAAGCGTTTCGTTGCTTTCTATATATTGTTGAATACACAAATTTCAATGAAGTTTGTGGCCCAAAAATTTTCATTGCAATAAATTGAGAGTAACTGTAAAATCTATACTTTGATGCTTTTTTTACCTCATTGACAAAAAACCTTTCCTGTTTCTTTAATAATTCAGATTTATGAAATAAGTTTTCTTCTATAATTTCAAAACCGCCATAATTTTTTTTTAGAGCATCAGCTATTGCCTTTGCTGTCATTATATGTCCCATTCCTGCTTCAACATAAGTAATAAGTATTCGTTTTTTCCCCATTAATTTCTCCAATTTTTTATAATTATATCACACTAGTTTTAATAATTACAACTCAATCAATTAGGGTGCTAAAAAATATTGAAGATGACCTAGTTGGATTGTTTAAAAATCTAATTATTGATTAAAATAAAGTATGAAAATGTAGATACTAATCTATACAAATTTTCAATAAAGTGTTTAAAATTAAACAAGTGATTGATATTATTGTTTTGAAAATAAAATGGTAGATGCTAAAATTTATTTAATTTTATATATCGTAAGGTGAAATTATGAGTTCATTAAAAAATTTTTTTAAAAAAGTAAAGTGGGAAAGTTTGTTAGTCTCAATCGTTGCAATTGCTTTTGGAATAGTTTTTGTTGCTCTTCCTGAAAGCTCTGGAAATGGCGTATGCTATGCGTTGGGTGCAATATTTATATGCCTTGGTTCATTTCTTCTAGTTCGCCATTTTATAGTTGATTGGTTGTTCTTCTCTAATTTATTTGTTTTGGGTGCATTAATGATAACTGCTGGAATTCTATGTTTCGCAAAGCCTGAGCTAACAAAAAGCATACTAACAGTTATTTTTGGTGGATATTTGATAATTGATGGATTTAGTCAACTTCAAGATGGCGTGAATTGCGTTAATCAAAAGGTAAAAGGTGCTTGGTGGTTATTTATTCTTGCAATTATTTCAATTCTATTTGGATGTATTGTTGCTTTTGGCACATTTGATTACATTATGATGGTTTGCGGAATTTCGCTTATAATTGAGGGTATATGCAATATTATCACAACTTTGAAATTTAGCACTTATATAAAGAAAACAGAGAAAAACATTAAAAATAGCATCAAAACAATATACACAGATGCAATTGAAGTTGATGATGAGTCTGAAAAATAATAACTTTAAGTAAAAAGCCAAGTTTAATTATGAAAACCTGGCTTTTTTCATTTTAAATCAATTTTTAAGGTTTGAATAATATTCTCGTACTTAATTCAACTATTTCGAATTATTTTAATTTGCATATTTTAATTAGTTGCATAAAAACTTTTTTTTGTATATTATATTTTAATATATTTAATTAGAGAGATAAAGATGTTAAAGAGATTAGGAAGATATTTAAGTAATTATAAAAAAGAAATAATAGTTGCGCCAATTGCAAAACTTTTTGAAACGGTAACGGAATTGATTATTCCACTACTAATTGCTAGTATGATTGATGTGGGTGTGGCTAATCATGATAAGAGATATATCTTCACTTATGGTGCAATAGTTATTGCGTTAAATGTTGTAGGAATAATTTCTGCGGTTATTTGCCAAAAGTTGGCTGCTAAAGCGAGTTGCGGGGTAGGTAAAGACTTGCGCTCGAATATCTATGGGAAAATAAACACTTTTTCTCATAACGAATTAGATAAATTTACAACTGCAACCATAAATAATCGTATCACCCATGATGTTGAAAGAGTTTCGGGAGCTTTAGGAAGATTTTTGCGTCTTGTGATGAGAGCACCATTCTTGCTTATCGGTTCTATTATTATGGCAATGACAATTGATTTAAAGCTTTCACTTATTTTCTTGGTTATTGCGCCACTTGTTATTGGGCTTGTGATTTTAGTTATGAAAATCACAACTCCACTTTATGATAAAACTCAAAAAAATTTAGATAAAGTTAGCAACTTGACTCGTGAAAACTTGCAAGGAAGTAGAATTATTAGAGCTTTTAACAAGCAAGAATTTGAGGAAAACAGATTTGATGTTGCAACAAAAAACTTAAGAAAATCTAGAATAAAGGTTTCAACTGTTTCAACGCTCTTAACTCCATTGAACACAATTGTTATTAACTTTGCAATTGTTGTTGTGCTATGGTATGGTGGTTTTCAGGTCAACGTTGGTGGCTTAAAAACTGGCCAAATAATTGCTTTCATAAATTATTTAACGCAAATTAGTGCTTCACTTATCACAATTGCTAATGTTATAATTGAATTTATTAAAGCAGTTAATTGCGGTAAAAGAATTTGCGAAATTATGGATATCAAGCCAAAAATCGAGAACCCAGACAAAATAGAAATTAGCAGAAAGGAAGATGGAGTTGCGGGTGAGTTTGCCGTTGAATATAATCGCGTTACATTCACATATGAAGATGCTGAAAAACCCGCTTTTAAAGATTTAACACTCAAAGTTAAAAGCGGTCAAACTGTGGGAATCATAGGGGGAACGGGAAGCGGAAAAAGTTCTGTTTGCTATTTAATCCCAAGATTCTATGACGCCACAAAAGGTGAAGTTAAAGTTGATGGAGTTAATGTTAAGGACTACGATTTGCAAGACCTTAGAAGTAGAATAGGAATAGTCCCTCAAAAGGCAGTGCTATTCACAGGAAGTTTAAGGGAAAATATGCGATGGCAAAAGCCTGATGCCACTGATGAAGAAATCATGGAAGCAATTAAAATTGCTCAAGCGGAAGAATTTGTTTCGGAACTTGATAACGGGTTGAATTTTAAAGTTTTGGCTGGTGGAAAAAACTTTTCGGGTGGTCAACGCCAAAGATTAACAATTGCTCGTGCTTTAGTTGGAAAGCCTGAAATTTTGATTATGGATGATAGTGCGAGTGCGCTAGACTTTGCAACTGATTATAATTTGCGTAAAGCAATAAAAAATAACACAAATAATATGACCGTTTTTATAATCTCACAACGTGTTAACACAATTAAAAATGCGGACCAAATAGTTGTGTTAGATAAAGGTGAGATTGTTGGAATCGGAACACATAAAGAACTATTAGAAAATTGTAAAGTGTATAATGAAATCTACACTTCTCAAACAAAATAAAAAGGGGGTATTATATGGAAGAAAATGAAAACAAACTAACGAAAGCAGAAATTAAAGAAGAAATCAAAAATATTCCAAAGTCATTTAATAACCCCGAAAAAGTGCAACCAACTCCAGTTGTTGAAAAGCCAATAGCAAGCCAATTAACTGGTGAAAAAGCAACATTCAATGCTGAGGATGGCAAAAGAGCAAGGTTATCTGATCCTGAAATAATTCTTGATAAAACCTCACAAAGAATTGAGAGAATTTCTAGAAAAAGCAAAAACAAAGGAATTGCTAAAGCAGTTTTTAAATATGCAAAACCGCATTGGCCGTTTTTAATGCTTTCAATATTAAGTGCATTTGTGAATAGTTTTTGTGAACTTATGGTGCCAATTTTTTCTGGTAAAGCAATCGACTGCCTTGTTGGAACTGGAGCAGTGGATTTTGTTGGTTTAAAAAAGTCGGTGGTATTTTTAATAGTGTGTGCTATAGGCTATGCGGTGTTTAAATGGCTAACAAACTTTTTCGATGATATTTTGGCATATCGAACTGATAAAAGTATGCGTGATGCTTTGTTTAAAAAATTGAATCACGTGCCATTAAAATATATTGATGGCTCAAGCCATGGTGATTTGCAAAGTCGTATGATAAATGATGTTGAAACAATCACTTCGGGTTTCTTAGAAGGTTTAACAACATCTATTGATGCGATTATTTCAATTTTCTTAGTTGTGTTCTATATGTTTAAAGTAAACACAACAATTGCAGGTGTGGTTGTTGGCTTAACGCCAGTGTCACTTTTAGTAACGGCAATTATTGTGTATAAATCTGATAAATATTTTAGAAAGCAAGCTAAATCATTAGGAGATTTGTCTGGTCAAGTTGTTGAGATGCTTGGAAATCAAAAAGTAGTTTTGGCATTCAATCATCAAAAAGAAAGTATTGAAAGTTTTGAAAAATACAATAAAGAGTTGGAATTTCAAAGTGAGAAGGCTAACTTTTATAGCACGATGACCGGTCCTAGTTCAAGATTTATAAATGGAATAATTTATGCAATCGTTGCAATAATTGGTTGTGTGTATGCGCTCGATGGGTTTATGACAGTTGGTAGCATTTCTGTTTTGTTATCGTATGCCAATAAATATATAAAACCATTTAACGACATAAGCGATATAATTTCAGACTTGCAAGCTGCCTACGCATCAGCAAGGCGTGTTAAAAATGTTATAGAAATTGAAGATGAGCCAAGTGATGCTGAGAATATGGTTTTAACAAAATGTGATGGCAGTGTGGAAATTGAAAATGTTGATTTCTCTTACACGGAAAATAAAAAACTAATTCAAAACCTAAATGTTAAAGTTAGGCCGGGGCAGAAAGTTGCAATTGTTGGACCAACTGGTTGCGGTAAAAGTACAATGATTAATTTGCTTATGAGATTCTACGATGTTAACTCAGGGGATATAAAATTAAGCGGAAAATCAATTTACGAAATAACGCGTGAGAGTATGAGAAGTAAATATGGAATGGTTTTGCAAGATACTTGGTTATTTAACTCAACAATCCGTGATAATATTGCCTATGGCAAACCAGATGCAACAATTGATGAGGTTATAAAAGCTGCAAAACGCGCACACGTTCATGATTTTATTCAAACTTTGCCAGAAGGATATAACACAATGATTTCTGAAAGTGGTGATAACCTATCTCAAGGGCAAAAGCAACTTTTATGTATAGCAAGGATTATGCTTGTTGAACCACCAATGTTAATTCTTGATGAAGCAACAAGTAATATCGATACTCGTACAGAAATGTATATTCAAGAAGCGTTCAATGAAATGATGAAGGGAAGAACAAGTTTTATTGTTGCTCATAGATTGAGCACAATTGTTAATTCCGATTTGATTTTAGTAATGAACAAAGGGAATATCATAGAGCAAGGAACGCATGAAGAATTGCTAAGCAAAAAAGGATTTTATCATGCGCTATATAATAGTCAGTTTAGTGCAACATGATGATATTGCTTTATGCATTAAAATAGAACTAGCCCACACTACCGCAAAGGTGCGTGGGCTAGTTTTATTTTAAACCGCAACAGCCATAGTCATCATGTTGCTGAAATTCAGCGGTCGAGATTTGGGAAAATGATGAGCAAAAGGTTATAGATAATAAATCATCCCAATATAATTATTTTTCGTTTTAAATCAGATTTTATATTTCTTTATGCATTAAAATAAAAACTAGCCCACACTACCGCAAAGGTGCGTGGGCCAGTTTTATTTTAAACCGCAACAGCCATAGTCACTTTAATTCTCACTTTAACACCTCTTGCATATTAAGTATATTTGTGTTACAATATAAAAAGGAGAATTTAAGTTATGGCTGAGAAGGCGTTTATTGGAAGAAGAAATCCTAAAATAAATAAAACACATTGGGAAAGATTAGAAGATTTAAACTCTTATAAGATTAAAAAACCAATTGTTTTATGTTTTGGTGGAAATAGTTGTGTAACAGATGAAGATGCTAATGGAATGTGCAAAATAGCACAAAATCTAATGGGTGAAAAGTTGTCTCAAAACGAAAATGGTATTTTTGAATATGTGGATTTTCTTGGTGCTGTTCATAAAACAAGTTGGTTGGAAGAAAGAACAGGCGAGTTTTCCAAAGATGAATTATCTAATTTCACTCAATCTGTTTTTTATAATCTTTTAGTTGATAAAAATGGAGACAAGTTGCCAACTGATGATATTTGTAAGAATTTATCACAAATAACGCTTTTCAGTTATTGCAGAGGTGCAAAAGAATTAAATGAAATGTGCGGGATTTTGGCAAACCACTTAGAAAAAGACTTGAGTGTTAGTAAAAGCGATGTTAAAAAAATATTGGGCTCTATGATGCACATATCTTATTCGCCAGATATTAAAAAGGGTGAGTCTTTAGTCCCTATGGTTTTCGCACTTAGTGGAAAAGATTTTTATCAAGGTAATTTGATTGAGTCTTACGACTTCAAGGGAAAAGATATAACCATAGAAAAGGTGAAGGCAAGTGAAAACAAGGATGAAACTGCAGATGGTTTAGCGATTTATGCAACTCAACTGACCAATATTTTGATTGATGAGCATTTCATAACGATGATATCAAGAGACGATGATTGGAAAGCAGTCATGAGAAGAGATAATGCTGACTGTGTGTCTCAAATGTTGGGTTATGCACTTGCCACATCAGTTGTTAATAGCATTGAGAATAAAAACTCAAATAGTTTTATTCCTAAGATGCCACTAGATAAATTAGAAACAGAGATAGCTGATATTATGCATGGTTTCGAAAAAGATAGTAGTGAAAAAGTAAATATGAATGATGAAATGGGAATGTGATAGGAGGATTAAATTATGGCAGAAAAATCATATGTTGGAAGAAGAAATCCAAAGTGTGATAACGACCATTGGGAAATTTTGGATTTAGATAAGTATAAAATTGGTGAGAAACCTATCATTTTTTGCTTGGGTGGAAACGCAACCTATAACGATATGGAAGCAAATGGAACATGCAAATTAGTTGAACGAATGATGAGTGCTAAGTTGGCCCACCAAAGCGCTGAGCAGGTGTATGAATCTGTTGAATTGTTGGGCGTTGTGTATGAAGATAGGGATTATTTTGGCAAGCAAATTGGGGCGATTCAGCCTGGTGATATTGATGAAATTTCAAGTAAGTTATTTTATCCGCTTTGCAGTGATGAAAAGGGTAACGCATTACCTGTTGATGATGTTTGTAGAAATTTCTCAAAAGTCACATTCTTTTCATTTTGCCATGGAGCACTGGAAACATTTAAGTTTTGCCGAAAAATTAACCAACACTTGAAAAATGATTTGGGCTTTTCAAAAGAAGATGCAACTAAGGTTATGGAGTCTATGTTGCATGTTTCGTATTCCCCAATGACTCACGCATCTCTAACACCAATGATTTCGGCTTTAAGTTCAATGGATAGAGTTAATGGTGGTGAGTTGTATGATTATGATTTCACTAACAAAAGAATTGCAATAGAAGAGATAAAACCAAGAGAATTATCTGATAAGTTTGAAAGTGAACTTGCAATCTATGTTGATAAACTAACAACAAAACCAAAACATGATGACCACTTTGTTAGCGTGTTGTCTCGTGATGAAAACTGGAATGCAATCGAAGACCATGTTACATCTGATACCGTTTCTAAAATGTTAGGTTATTCCTTAGCAAGAGCTGCCGCAAATGGAATCGTAAACAACGAGTCTGGTGTTTATGTTCCTCAGGTTTCACTTGAACAATTGAAGGGTGAATTGGAAGATATAATGTCTTTAAGCGATGAAAACCACGAAAAAAATAGTTTTGATGAAATGGGGTTGTGATATTCCAAAATCCCAGATTATAAAGGTTAATAATTGAACAAAATATTAGTTAGTTTCAATTATTAATCTTTTTTTTGTGTGTAAGTATATTGGAGGCAATTTTTGTTAAGAATTATATAAAATAAGGAGCACAATATGAATAAAATTAATCCATTTTACGAAAAAGAAGCAATCCCAGTTGAAAAGTTTGTTAGTGTTGATGAATATAGCCCAAAACCATATAATAAAAATACAACATCGCCATACACAAAAACAAGAATAATTCTTCTAAACGGAACAGAATTTGAGCAAAATTGGTTTTTGCATCAATTTAGCAGAAACTGTCCGAATAATGATTTGCGTAGAGAAATTGCACTTATTCGAAGGCACGAGCAACATCAGCAAAAAATAATTTCTGGTTTAAAACCGGTGAATGAAACAGACTTGGAAACAACTATAGCCTATGAACAACTTGCAATAGATTTAACGGCCATTTTGGCAAAGCATGTTAAAGATGAATCGGTTAAGAACGCACTAAATTTTGCGTTACTTGAAGACTTTGATCACTTATATAGATTTGCGAATTTATTGGAAACAGAGCAGGGAATCGACACAAACAAATTAACTGGTGGTTACACTGAAATAACTCCAGGAAGACCAACAATAGCAGAACCAAGGCATCCATTTGATGAAATTAATAACCATATCACTAAGGAGTTAGCTGATCCATTCACAAAACTTGTTGTGTCGATTATAACAGCTGGCGAACAGCAAACAATGAATTACTATATGAATATTGCTGGATTTCACCCAACAGAAATAGGGCGAAAGCTTTATTCTGAAATTGCTATGATAGAAGAGCAACATGTAACTGAATATGGTAGTTTGATGGACACAAATTGCACATGGCTAGAAAATTGGTTAATCCATGAGTACACTGAGTGTTATCTATACTATTCTTGTTATGTTGATGAAACAGATAGTTATATTAAGGAAATTTTCCATAAACGCTATTTAGAAGAATGTGGACACTTGCAATATGTGGCAAAATTATTGGAGAAATATGAAGGGAAACCTTGGCAAGCTCTTTATCCGTGTGGAGGTGATTTCCCTGAATTGTTGCAATTTTGCGGGAATATTGACTATATACGCGGTGTTTTAGAGAAAACTTTAAACTATACTCGCCTTGGGGATAACTACACACTCTTAAAAGATTTACCAAACACGGCGAATTATTTTAAGTACCAAAAAATGAACATCAAAAAACCAAATACATTACCTAGTCATATTGTTATTAAAAACCATATAGAGAAGTTTGGAAAAGATTATAGATTTGAAACAAAGAAGAATTTTTGCAAAGAATTGCAAGATAGAAAATGTGATAACATTAATGTTGCAAGAAAAAAATAGGGTGGCTGAATAAAAACACAACAAATAAAAAAACTAAAAAATACAACAATAAAAATAATAAGCAAATAAAAAAACAATAAATGAATAAAGAAAAAATAAAAAGAAAAAAACAATAAACGATAATAAATGAATAACGAGAATACACTAAAAAAAAATGAAGTGAATCCAAGTGGAATCACTTCATTTTTTATATAGACGTTTTTATTTTTTAATATTATCGTTTTTAACAACTTCTAAAAATGAGACAACCTCTTGAAGTGTTTCGATGCATTGTTTATAAATATGTGAAGACTTATTTATGCCAATATTGAAGGTGGTGTTGGATATAATATTATAAACAAGTTGTGGGTTATCATAGTTATTCAAACGGATAATAAGTTTTAAATCTTTGCACATACCATTTGTTTCTGCACCAAAAAGACCAGTATATAAGCCGCCAATGTTAGCGCCAACTGTTTGCTGACTGCCGTTTTCTTAAATTTCATAATTTAAAAATTCTTCAAAGCCAATGACAATTAAATTACCATTATCGTAATCGATTAAACAAAATTTTTTGTTTTCAGTATCTGCTGAAATATATTGTTTACATGAGGCGGGTTGATTGTAAGTTGCGTAATCGTCTAAATAAAATACTTTATTTAGATTTAAATTCAGCTCTTGTATTTTTTCTTTTGATTGAGTGTTTAGTGCTTCTTGCTGTTTTCTAATGTTAGATAAATTGACTAATTTTAATATTAAGAAAATTGAAATAATGATAATAAATACCATATGCAAAGAAGAACAAAAGGTATTACACTAAAAACAATAATTATGCTTTCAGATGGGTTAAATATAAAACCAAGCGAATTTATTGATGATCCTGCTTTTCTTGCAGAAAATTTAAAACTAGATTAAACAAAAGTCCTCATACTATTAAATTACGCAAACTAAGTTTGATGATTTAGATAAGATGTGTTAAGAAGATGCAAGAGGAAAATATAAAAAATCCGAACTCTGAAATAGTGTTCGAATTTTTTTATATTACCGGAAGTTGTCGGCAAACAGCCCGAAGGGATACTTGCCAGCAACTGATGGTTATTCAAACTGGAAGCACAAAGCATAGCTTTGCAAGTGCTTTAGCACAAATTTTGAACCTGTTTCAAAATTTACTTCCTA
>JBNMHL010000022.1:0-20836 GCA_050872745.1 Clostridiales bacterium
CACTAATACTTTGGTATATATTATTATAATCTGCCAGTAAGAGTTGGTCTAATGATTAACTTTTGGGCTTTATTTGAGTTATTTAATGAATTTTATTATAAAAATTTTACTATATTTTATAATATTACTTCAATAATATATTTTTGATTGTTTAAGGGGTGAAAAATGAAAAAGAAAAGAAACAAAAGCATAATTGGTGTTTTGCAATTTGCATTCAGCATAATGACAAAAAAAGAAAAAATGTTTTTCGTTTTATTAACAATTTTATGTGCTTTTTCAGGGTTATTATTGCTAATTCCTGCTCAAGTTGTTTCTATGTTGGTTTCAATAATTAGTGGTGAAAATGCACAATTTTTTGGCATTAAAATACCAACGGATTTTAGTATAACAGCACTTGTTGTTATTTGTGGTGGGTTAGTGTTTCTGAAAGAAATTGTTTTAAATGTTTTATCTTTTTCAAAAAATAAATTTAGCTTGAAATTGCATATGAAGGCTAAGCAAGTTGCTTTTGGTTGGGCAACAACACCTAGAAAAAATTTAAATCTTGGAATGACTTTAGGCGATGCAACATATAGGATTAATGATAGTATTGCTGATTTTGAGTGGTGCTTAAATGCCTATTACGACACTATTCTACCTTGCATTTTTTCTTCAATAATGTCTGCAGTTTATATTTGTTTGCTTGAAGTTACCGCAATTCCTATTTTAGTTGCTGGGCTTCTTTTAACAACATTAGTCTTTATGTTAAGGCAAAAAATAGAGAATCCTATAACAAAAGAAATGGAAAAAAACAATTCAAGGGTAACAAACTTTTTGGTTAACACATTACATAATTTAACTTTAATAAACTTATTTAGGTCACAAAAACTAGAAAGTAAGAATCTCGAAAAGAAAGTTGAGGATTATCAAAAGGTTAGTGCTAAAAGGTTCAGAATTTGGGAGTTTTATTGGATTGTTATGGCCTTGATTAGTGTGTTGGCAACTTATTCAATTATACTTATTTGCGCTAAAAAGGTGGCTTCAGGGCTTATTAGTGCAAGCACAATTGTTTTGATTATAAGCTACGTTGATAAGGTGTTTAGCCCAATTCAGAATTTTGGTTGGTTTATAAACACTAGCACTCAATTAATGACCAAAATTGAACGTCTTGAAGAACTTCGCCCAACTTCTAAAACTGAAATAGACATAACTCACGATAATTACGCAAAGAAAATTGAGAAAGTAACATTAAAAGATGTTTCTGTGCTAAATGATGATAACACAATTGTTGAAGGTTTAAATTATTCAATTGAAAAAGGCAAGTTAACAGTTGTAACTGGTGAAAGTGGTGGTGGAAAAACAACTTCACTTAGAGCTATAGTTGGCATTGCTGAAAGATTGAATGGTGATATAATATTAAACGATGAATATAAAGTTAACAGCATGTATTCTTTTGTTGATAGAATGTCAGTTGTGATGCAATCGCCATATATATTAAATAGAGATGTTAAGACCAATGTTTATTATCCAGGTTTGAAATCAAGTGATAATAGTAAAGAAGTTATAGACCACTTAAATATGAGCGGGATTCTAAGAAAACGCTTTAATGAAGATAGCGAACAAGATATGGAGCAAAAGCTTAGTGGTGGTGAGAAAAAGAGAATATGTATTTTGAGAGGATTGCTTCAAGAAAAAGAGATTTATATTTTTGATGAGCCAACGAATGAACTTGATGCTGAAAATACTAATGCGGTTTTAAATGAAATAAATAAACTAAAAGAAAATGCAATTGTTATGGTTGTTACTCACGATAAAAGAATGATTGATAGAGCTGATAATGTGGTTGTTATTAATCATGCGATTAGAAACGAGGAAAGTGAAGTTGCTGATAATTAATTAAGAATAGTTTTAATAATTTTAAATAATTAATTATAAAAAATAGTAATAAATGATTTAAAATAAAAAAGCCTTTTGAAAAAAGGCTTTTTTATTTTAAAATCCATTAGTTGAATAGGGGATAAAAGATATTTTTTTGTTTTGGCTGGGGTAGCAGGATTCGAACCTGCGAATGCGGGAGTCAGAGGCCCGTGCCTTACCGCTTGGCGATACCCCAAAATTTTGTTTAATAACAAGTGCTTTTATTATATATGCACGCATTAACATATTAGCATAAATTAAAACTTTTGTGAATGTTTTTTACGTTAATTTAAATATTTTATTTTAATATGTTTTACATATTTTTATATTTAATTTATCATATATAAAAATATATGAAGATATTTGCATTTATAACTGCTTGTTTAAATGTGGGAAGGTGTGCATATGGTAATTTTTTTCATAATAGTGCTTGCAATTTGTTTTAAAATGTGAAAGTTAGATATTGTAGTATTATAATTAGTTAATTTAAAGGCCACAAACAATAATTTGTGGCCTTTGTTGTTTTTGTTAATCTTGAACATAGTTATTGAAGAAATTAACAATTTTGTTTATTTTTGATTTTTCTCCAAAGATATATATTTCATCATTTGGTTCTAATTCAATGTAGGCGTTTGGGGTGATTGATTTTTTGTTTCTGTTAATAAGCAAAATATTCATATCATATTTTGAGCGAAGTGCTAAATCTTTTATGATTATTGGCTTAAAGTTTGGTTGTAATTTTATTTCATAGATGGTGTATTGCCCAGCGACATCGAAATAGTCAACTATGTTTTCGTATGCAATAGTGTTTGCAATCTTTTCACAAGCTATTTTCATTGGGTTTATAAAACCTGTGGCACCAATTGTTTTTAATATAGTTTCATAGCTTGGGTTATCTAATCTTACTGTTATTTTTTCAACGCCAATTCGTTTTAGCATAATGGTTGTTATAATTGTGTTAACTAGTCCATCTGGAGTTGTTTGCCCAATTGCGATTATCGCTTCATCAACATTTTGCATGCCAACTTCTCTTAAAGCTTCTTCTTTTGTTGAATCACAAAGAAACGCATTCTCAACCATTGTGGCTGTTTTTGTTATGATATCAATATTATTATCAATTGCTAAAATATCAATGTCGTTAAACTTTTTTAAACTATTAATTAATCCGGTTCCAAATCTACTGCAACCGATTATTCCAATACTTTTTTTCATATTTTACCTATCCTATTATAAACTTTTCTTCAACATATTTAACTGTTTCGTTGTTTGGATTATTCCAGTTTTTATTCCATAAACTAAATAGTGTTAGTGCACCAACCCTTCCTAAAAACATAAGCAAGCAAAGGAATATTTTGCTCAAAGGGAGAAGTTGTGATGTTAATCCTAAAGATAAACCGACAGTTCCAAATGCTGAAACTGTTTCAAATATAATTTGAATAAATGTTGGTGTGTGTGTTGTGTTAAATTGTTCTATAAATGAAATTATAAGCGAGAAGAAACCGATTGAAGCAATTGCGATTGTTGTTAGAGTGAATGCTTTAATTTTTGTTTGAGAACCAATCTTTCTATGAAAGGCAACACTGGTTTTTCCGCTTGCGAAACCCTTAACACTTTTTAGCATAACAAATAAAGTTGTTGTTTTGATGCCTCCGCCAGTTGAACAAGGTGAAGCGCCAATGAACATTAAAGCTAGTGATATTATCATACTGAACATTGTGAGTGATTTTAGATCTATTGTGTAGAACCCTGCAGTTCTGCAAGTGATACATTGGAAAATGGCCTCAAGAAATGTTATTTTGTAATCTGAAAATGCTTGAGAAATAAAAATAAATAATGTGCCAGAAATTATTAAACAAAATGTCATTATCAACACAATTTTTGAATGCATCGAAAGATTTTTCCATCGTTTATTTGTTATGATATCATTTATAACTATAAAACCTAGCCCACCAAGAGTGATAAGCAAGCATATGTTTATGTTTAAAAGAATATTGCCGGAATAGTTCATTAAGCTATTGCCCGTTACGAAAATATCAAAGCCAGCGTTGTTAAAGGCTGATATAGACAAAAACAAGCTTTGGTGCACAGCATCCCAGAATGAAAATTCTTGAATAAATACTATAAAATTAATTATCGCGCCTAATAGTTCAATTACTAAAGAGGTTATTATAATTCTTATAACTAACTTAACTAAACCTTGGTGCGAGTTTTGATTTAGGGCTTCTTTTAAAAGTGTTCTCTCTGAAATACCAATTTTCATTCCGAGCATGATCATGACGAACACTGCGAAAGTTACAAAGCCAATTCCACCTATTTGAATAAGAAGAGCTAAAACAACTTGACCAAATTTCGAAAGTACCACTCCAACATTTATTGGTGACAAACCTGTTACACATACCGCTGAAGTTGAAGTGAAGAATGCATCAACCCAAGCCAGTTTTTGCCCCTTTTGAATTGATATTGGTAATTTTAAAATTAAACCGCCAATTATAATAATGCAAATAAAACACAACACTATTTTTAGCATTGGTGAAATATGCAATTTACGTTTATTATCCATATTAATGTAGTATAATGTCCTTTTGCGTTAGCATTTATTGGTTAGATAACGCAAGTATATTATATCATAATTATAAATAAATGTCATCAACTATTGGTCATGTGAAAAAGAATAAAAGCAATAATCTCTAAAATTATGGCTTAAGGTTATGTTATCTTTTGTTGGCTTCTTTCCAACTTTTTAAATAATTTTCAAAATATATTTTACCATTTGGTTTCATTAAGTTAATTAGTTCATCTCTATCTATAATCAAAACATTTAACCTTTTAGCAATATCTATTGCTTGGTTTGTGAATGAACTGTTTGTTATTAGCATCGCAATGCCACACTTATAGTATTCTCTAGCGGTATAAATTTCTTGAACCGCGTGGGTGCCAACTTTATTGTTGTAGTAAAGTTTTGCTTGAATTGCGATTGTTATTGATTTGTTTTTTGCAATAATATCTGCGCCTTTATCCCCAGACTTAGAAGTGGTGAATGTGGTAAATCCAAAACTTTGAAGTAGGGTGGAAATAAAAAGTTCAAAATCGTAACCTTTTAGAGCATCAATCGCATCGATTGAAACATTTTTAAGATTTCGTTTTAGCACATTCTGCTTTAACTTTGAAAAAATTTTTAATCTAAACACGATTAAGCTAATTAAAATTATTATTAAAATGGATAGAATAATATAATATTTCATTCTTTACGTTCCTGAAATTATTATAACAAAGAATTATCATATGTGCATAATCAAATTTGCACATATGATAAATTATTTCAAAATAAACTAAGAGCTTTATTGTTTGATTTTATTGAAACAATTTGTTATAATTACGTAATTAAGTGAGGAAAATATGAAAAACGATTTATTATATCAAGTTGACCAAACTCCGCCATTTTGGAAAAATATTGCGTTTGCTCTTCAGCAAGTTTTGGCTATAATTACTGCAACAATATTGGTGCCAATTATTGCGGATAAAACGGGTGTTTATTTGGGTCAATCGGCAGCATTGATTGGTGCTGGTGTTGGTACTTTAATCTACTTATTATGCACAAAATTTAAAAGTCCAGTTTTTTTGGGTAGTTCGTTTGCTTTTATAACTCCATTAACAGCCTCAGTTGCTTATGGCTACTTTGGAATATTATTAGGATCAATTTTTGCTGGTGCTGTTTATTTGATTTTAGCATTAGTTATAAAATTTGCTGGATCAAATTGGATTAATAAAATTATGCCACCTGTTATAATTGGACCTATCGTTGCATTAATTGGGTTTGATTTATCGGAGTCGGCAATTAATAACCTTATGAGTGTTTCAACTGGATATAATATCGTGGGAATACTTGTGGGTGTGGTAACATTTTTAGTTGTTGTTTTGATATCGGTTAAAGGAAATAAAAAAATAAAAATGTTCCCATTTATCATTGGAATGTTAAGTGGATATCTAATCGCTTGTGTTTTCACTATCATTGGGAATTTGACTAATTGTGAAATATTAAAGTTGGTTGATTTTTCGGCATTTTCAAAGATAGGTGATTTTAAGAATTGGTTACCAAATTTCACGTTTATTGGAGCCATTAAAGAAGGGTTTGCTAAGATTGGTGGGGTTGGTGATGTTGTTAGCATATTCATTGCCTTCACTCCAATTGCTTTAGTTTCGTTTGCGGAGCATATTGCGGACCATAAGAATATTAGCTCAATTATTAATAATGACTTATTTATTAACCCTGGACTTCATAGAACATTAATTGGTGATGGGCTTGGTTCAATAATTGGTGCATTCTTTGGTGGTTGCCCAAACACAACTTATGGTGAATCAATAGGGTGTGTGGCACTTTCTAAGAATGCATCAACTAAAACAATTTTAACTGCATCTATTATGTGTGTTATTATAGCATTTTTCTATCCTGCAATTGCATTTTTTGAAACAATCCCTACTTGTGTTATTGGTGGAATTTGTGTTGCGTTATATGGCTTTATTTCAGTTTCTGGCTTTAGAATGTTTAAAGATGTTGACTTAAATGACACTAAAAACTTGTTCATTGTGTCTGCAATTTTCATTGCTGGAATTGGTGGGCTTGAATTAAGGTTTGGAGCAGTTAAAATAACAAATATTGCTTGTGCTTTAGTGCTTGGGATCATTGTTAACTTGTTACTAAGCTCAAGGAAAAAGAAGAAGAATAATATTAGTGATAATTCTGAACTTTTGGAATCTGATAACACAATTATTGAAGATGAAAATGTTAAAGATGAAAAATCGATTGAAAACAAAACTAAAGATGAGGAATAATTCCATTGTGTTTTGTTAAGATAATTAATAGAAATATTAGTGTTGTTGTTTAATAATATGTTTATTAAAAATATAGTAGCAAAGGAGAAAATATGAGAATAATTGAAGAAATTAGAGAATTAGCAAAAAACCATAAAGTTTATTGCTTTTTTGATATGGATGGCACTTGTGCTGAGTTAAAAACAGGCGAAAAAAAGCGAATTTTAGATAATGAAAAGGGATATTTTTTGGGGAAGAGACCATTAAAGACCGTGTTAAGTGTTATGGAAAAAATCTCAAAATTAGATAATGTTGAAGTTTGCATTTTAACTAATTGCTACTATAACGAACAAAAACAAGATAAAATTGCGTGGCTTAAGAAATATGCACCATTCATTAAGGATGAGAACATTAATGTTATAGTTCTAACTGAAGAAAAATACACACAAGAAACCAAACATAATCTAAAACCAAATAAAATAAAAAGTATCTTGAAAGAAGGTGAAATTGCATTTTTATTTGAAGATAACTACAACATTATTAATGCAACTAATAAGCTTTTCGACTATCAATGCGCACAACATATGAGTATGTTGATTGAATAAAGTCATTTTTTAGATAAATAATCAACTCAAGAAAGCATTATGGCAAGTTAAGGAAAAAATTTAAGTGCTCCTGAACTTTAATTTTTAATGATTATATCATTTAACTCCGTTTATGCGGAGTTTTTTGTTCGCAAGTTAATCTATTAAATTTATTAAAAATATAAAAAAGATATTATATGGCATCTAAAATAGTTAGTAATCATTGAGTGTATCTTTAAGTTGAGTTTGTTAGATTTTGTTTGCTAATTGAATTGATTTTTGCTAAACTTAAAATAGTTATAATGGGGGAGTGTTTGTATGGATAATGAGAAAAAGTATGATGTTATAATTATTGGTGCAGGGCCAGGTGGTATTTTTGCATCGTATGAACTTGTTAAAAATAGCAATAAAACTATAGCCGTTTTTGAGGCTGGTCACGAGTTGAGTAAAAGAAAATGCCCAATAGATGGTAAAAAAATAAAAACTTGTATTAAATGTAAATGTTGTTCGATAATGCAAGGTTTTGGAGGCGCTGGAGCTTTTTCAGATGGTAAATATAACATAACAAACGATTTTGGTGGGAACCTTCACGAATATATTGGTAAGCAGGAAGCAATTAAACTTATGAATTATGTTGATAAAATCAATATGGAAAATGGTGGTGAAGGAACAAAAATGTACTCAACTGCGGGGACTAAATTTTCGAGACTTTGTTTGCAGAATAAACTATGTTTGCTAAACGCACAAGTTAGGCATTTAGGGACAGATAAAAATTATGTGGTTCTTGAAAATTTATATAACGATTTGAAAAGTAAGGTTGATTTTTATTTTGATACTCCTGTGATCACGGTTGAAAAAGAAGGTGAGAGTTATGCAGTTATTACTAAAAGTGGAAGATATTTATGTGATAAATGCATAATTTCTGGCGGTAGAAGCGGAAGTAAGTGGATTGAGCAAGTTTGCAAAGAACTTGAAATTAAAACTTTATCAAATAGGGTTGATATAGGCGTTAGGGTTGAACTTAATTCTGAGATTTTTGAGCATTTAACAAGTGAACTTTATGAAAGCAAGATTGTTTATAGAACAGAAAAGTTTGAGGATAATGTTAGAACATTTTGTATGAATCCGCATGGAATCGTTGTTAATGAAAACACGAATGGAATTGTTACTGTTAATGGGCATAGTTTTGAAGGTGATGATAAGAAAACAAATAATACTAACTTTGCGTTACTAGTGGCTAAACACTTTTCTGAGCCTTTTAAAGATAGTAATGGCTATGGAGAAAGTATTGCAAGATTATCAAATATGCTTGGTGGTGGAGTTATTGTTCAAAGATTTGGTGATTTGGTTAGGGGCAGGAGAAGCACCGAAAAGAGGATTGAAGAAGGGCTTGTTTGCCCAACATTGAAGGCAACCCCGGGTGACTTAAGTTTAGTATTGCCAAAAAGAATTCTTGATGGAATTATTGAAATGATTTATGCTTTGGATAAAATAGCACCAGGAACAGCAAATGATGATACTTTACTTTATGGAGTGGAAGTTAAGTTTTATAATATGCAAGTTGATGTGGATAAGAATTTGGAAACAAAACATAAAGGATTATACATAATTGGCGATGGCAGTGGAGTAACTCATTCACTATCTCACGCTTCGGCTAGCGGGGTTTATGTTGCAAGAAATATTCTTGGAATAAGCGAATAATGTGGAGTTATTTTTGTGATAAAAAATGACAGGTTATAAAAAAATAGTTGTTTGATAAAGAACAACTATTTTTTTAAACTTATATTAATTAATCATAAAACTAAATTTTAAATTGATTGTTTTATTGGCAATAAATTTAGGTTATCTTATTAACTCTAAAAATTTTTCCCAAGTTGAAAAATATTTAAGAGATTTTTCATCAGATTCAGTTTCAACAAATATTCTTAAAATTGGCTCTGTGCCAGAGAATCTAATATTAACCCAGTCGCCGTTTTTATAAAAAATCTTTAAATAATCAGTTTTAACAATTTTTTCAACATCTTCATTTATTATAGGGTAGTTATTATTTTCAAAAACTTTGTTTTTAATATTCATTTCTTGCAAAGATGAATAAGTGTAAGCTTTATCATATGTGCTTTTCTTAAAATTATCGGCGAAAACTAAAACTTCATTTAAAATTTCACTAAATGGTTTTTTCAAATCTGATAGCATCTTTATAATCAATCCAATTGTTAAAAGGCTATCTTTTCCCCAAATATGGTTTTCAACTGCAAGTCCGCCACTGCTTTCGCCTCCAACTAATGATTTTGTTTCTATTAGTTTGCTTGATATATATTTAAAGCCAACTGGAACTTCATAACAAGGGAAACCAAGATTTTTTGCAACATCATCGCAAAGGGAACTTGTGCAACAATTTTTAACTATTCCGCCTTTTTCGCCTAAATATTTAACTTTATAATAGTAAATCATAGCAAGTAGGTAATTGTTATCGATATAATTTCCTTTTTCATCAATAACAGCTAGCCTATCACCATCGGCATCAAGAGCGAAACCGATATCCGCTTTGCTAAGCAAAACGCTTTCTTTTAATTTTTCTATGTTGTTTGAGTTTGGAGCTGGTGGAATAAAGTTGAAAAATGCATCTCTATATCCGTTTATAATATCAAAGTTATTTAAACCAACACCTTTTGAATATTTTTGAAGTTCTTCAACCGATGAGCCGAATTTAGCATCGTAGATGACTTTTAATCCTTTTCCGCTATTTTCTAAATTTTGATTTTTAATTAAATAGTTAATGTATTTATCAATATAACTTACAATAAATATGCTTTTATTAATTTGTTCATTGAACTCGCAAGTGTTAATGTTTTGGATTCTATTAAACTCTTTTTCAATCTCGTTTGTTTCTTCAATTGAAGCATCTTTTCCTTCTTTAACAAACACCTTTATTCCGTTAAACATATATGGGTTATGGCTGGCCGTTATCATAACTCCATAAGGATTATTGTTCTCTTTTGATGCGAACATAACCACAGGGGTTGTGCAAGCCTTATTAAAATATTCAACTTTAAACCCGTTGCTAGCAAAAACTTCTGCACACCATCTTGCAAAATCTTCAGATTCAAACCTGTTATCATAGCCAATGCATATCTCTTTTTTAAGCTTTTTTTGGCTTGAAATATTGCAAATAGCTTGGCATATTCTTTGAATGTTTTCTTTAGTGAAATCATCGCCAATAATTCCTCTAAATCCGCCTGTTCCAAATTTTATACTTTTCATTTAATACCTTCTTATTTTAAAATCGGCAACATTATATCACAAACATTAAAATTTGTCTTGAAATTAGAGATTATTTAAAAAATATTATTTAATTTATATAATGTTAGATATTAATTTCGTTAAATTGTTGAAAAATGTAATACACTTTGATATAATGTTAGCGGAAATTATATAGGAGAAACAAAATGAGTAAAAAAGAAAATAAATTTACTAAAGGTTTTAGAAATTTTTTTACCGACTTTAAAAAGTTTATAAGCCGTGGAAACATTGTTGATATGGCTGTCGGTGTTATTATCGGTAGTGCATTTAGTGCAATTGTTACTGCTTTAACAAACAAAATTATTATGCCACTTATTAACTTATTGCTATCTATAGGTGGTGAAAATGGATTAGAAAAAGCTTACACATTCTTAAAAACAGTTAAGGATCCGCTAACTGGTGAAATAGATCTAGCAAAAAGTATTTATATCGACTGGGGTGCATTCATAACCGCAATTATAAACTTCTTTTTAATTGCATTTGTGTTGTTCTTAATACTAAAAGCGATGATGCAAGCAAAACTTATGACAAATAACATCGAAAAATATAATAGTAAAGAACTAAGAGAAGAAAGAAAAGTTGTTAAAGAAAAAGCAAAGGCTGAAGGAAAAGATTTTAAAATTGCTTGGAAAGAGCATTTAGAAGAAAAAGCAAAATTAGCAGAAGAAAAGAAAAAACAAGAAGAATTGGCAAAATCTGCGTTTGAGAGCCAAGAAGATATCTTAAAGGATATCCGCGAACTATTAAAAGCTCAAATGGCAAGTGATAAGAACGTAGAGAAAGAAGAACATACTAAAGATAAGGTTGAAGAAACTGAATAAGTTTTTTTAATAATGATAAAAAATAAAAAGTATTTTAGTTTTAATGTTAAATATTAAAAGAATATAAGCTTTTTATTTTTTAATTTAAAAATATGATGATATAATAACTATAAATTTATTAATTAGGAGATAAAAATGCAAAACAAGAAGGCGAGTAAGATTTTGCTAATTTTAGGAATAGTTTTCATTGTGGCGGGGGTTATCTTTGCTCCTATTGGAGTAGTGGGGATTGTGCGTTTTGCTGGTGATTCTCTTAACGATACTATGGGTTGGGGAGAAAGCAGAGTTGAAAACACAACTGCTACTGCTATGAGAAATAACGCATTCACCTTTGCAGGAGCTGTGTTAATTCTTGTTGGATATATTTTAATAAGGATTTATAAGAGAATTAAATTGTTTAATGGTGAATATCATGTGTTGAGTGAAAGTCAAAAACAAATGTTTAATGAACTCTCAAATAAAACTCCACAAAAAGAAGACACTATTATTTGCGAGTATTGTGGTTCAATTGTTGATCCTAAAACGCTAAAATGCTCTAGTTGTGGTGCAAAACATAAGAAAAATAAAGATTAAAAAAGCCCTTAATTATGAGGCTTGTTTGTTCCATAATTAAGGGTTTTAAAATTTATTATCTATAAAAAAACTAAGTTAATATCACTTAACTTAGTTTTTTTCTGCTAGATATTTAAAATTCTGCAGATGCTTTTGCTCATAATCATAAAGATTAAGTCTAAGATCCAAACGATTGTGAAACCGAAGATTAAACGAATTAATCCAGCAACGATTTTACCTTCTTGGAATCTTGTGATAGCTCCGCAAATCCAAGCTGTTACTGGAATAATAGCTAAGATAACGCTAACGATATAAGATAAACCAAAATAATCTTTAGAACCTGCCATATTGCACTCCTTTATAAGTTTAATAATATATTGTATTTTTAATACATTTTAATTATCCTAATAATTTTTTAATGTGGCAAATTATTTTAAATAGTTACAAAAATTTTATTTTAATAAATAAAAAGCTCACTTCATTTAAAGTGGGCTTGTAATTGTTTTTTATTTGTTGATTAAAAACTATTTCTCCAAATCTATTGATGATTCAGAACTTAAAGTGATTGATTCTTCGGTTGTGTTAATTTCTTTGCAATATTGTTCGCCAAGGTCTGCAATAATATTTGTTTGGCCTAATTTAATATTAAAGGTTGGCATTTTAATATTTCCTTGAGCTGAATCTGCAAAAATTTGAGCTTTAGCAAATTTTTCATATTCCTTTCCATAATTTAAAACTGATTCTTGCATTTTTTCAGGAAGTTGACTAAAATCTTTGTTTGCAATAATTTGATCGTGAGCATTGTTTAATCCAAAATTGAAAACTTGATTTCTAACATTGTTTTTGTATTTCATTGCAAGCCCGAAAGCTGAAATCATTTCTCCGCTAACTAATTCTTTTTTTATTGTTTGTGGAAGGAATTTAAAATTTGGATCGTTTTGAATATCTTTTTTAACTAACTCAAATTTTTTATTTGGGTTGATAGCCATTGAGTATGTTTGTTCACTAGCCTTTGCATTTAAATAATTAACAAGTTTGTTGTTTGCCATATAATCATTCTCCTTATCTATATCTTTTATCGTTAATTATTTTAGCATCAGTTTAAAGTGATGTCAATACTGAATTTTAAAAAAGATAAAGAATTTACCAAACATTTTTTAACTAAAATATAAATTATTATTTGGCTTTATTAATGGGTTTTATAAGTAAACAACGAAAAAGGATTGTTATGCGATAAATTGTTTTTTTAATATTGTTTAAAATGGGTAAAATAACTTTACAATTTTGGCAAAAAAGAATATCATATTTTTGTGAAAAATGATGATGTTTTAGATATTTTACAAAAAAATGTCGATAAAGAGTATTTAAAATTCAATGCGAAAATAGTTAGTTCAAAATATGAAATGCTTGGAGTTAGAATTCCGGTTTTAAAAAGCATTGCAAAAGGAATTGATTCATTTGATTTAAGTGAAAATCCAAGCTATGAGGAAGTTTTAATATACGGACTTGTTTTAGCAAAGAAAAAAGATTTAAAGTTTGATGAGATTTCAAATTTTATTTCGCTAATTGATAATTGGTCGATTTGCGATTGCTTTGTGAGTGAGTTGAAATTAAAAAAAGATGATGATTTTTTCAACTTTTTATGTGAGAATATAGTAACCCACAAAGTATGTAAGGAAAACGAGTTCATTATTAGATTTTCAATTGTTGCTTTTCTAAGATGGTTTTTGCCAAGCAAAACAAAGCAAGTCTTTGAAATTTTGGCCGATATTGATTGTGATATTTACTATATAAATATGGCGATTGGTTGGTGTTTGTGTGAGGGGATTATCAAAGACTATAAAAACACACTACCATATTTAATAAAGCAAACTAAATGGGTGAGAAATAAAGCAATTCAAAAATGCATGGAGAGCTTTAGAATTAATGGAGAAACAAAAGAATATTTAAAATCTTTAAAATGCTAGAAGGTAATATGAAAAAGCTAGTTATTGTTTTTGCGATCTTATTTTTAAGTGTTTTCTATTTTGTTGGGTGCGATTCAACAACTTTAAATTTTAATAGCATAACGTTTTTAGATAGTGAAATTTTCGTAACTAAAAATGACCACTTAAATTTGTTTGATTTAAAGTTTAAAACTGAACCGATGGTTGATAAAGTGGAATACTTTGATTTTGGAATAGATGAAAAGTATATTAGTTTTGAAGATGATAAGTTTTACTTTAAAAATGTTGGTAAAACAATTTTAAATGTTTATGCGATGGGTGTTAATAATGAAGTAATATCAAGCAACATAAAAATAAATATTGTTGATAATCTTGAGGTGACTAAATTTGAACCAATTGAAGGCGTTGTATATTTGGATTGTGGTGAAAATTATACTTTGAAAAATAATATTGCAATTAAACCATTAAATATTGCAGATGAAGTTAAATTCTCGTGTGATGATATCACTAAAATAACTGATGATGAAATATTTTGTTCTGATGTTGCTGGCGAATTTCTGGTGTATGCAAGTGTTAGGAAAGCTATCAATGATGATGAACTGAAATGTGTTAGTTATAAAATAATTGTTCAAAATAATGTGTATGTTGAAGATGTTAAGTTAAATAATCTTGGCATATTTAAAGTGTATGAAAATAGTGAAGGGTTCATAAATTTTGGAATTGTTCCTATGAATGCAAATGTGTTTGAGATTAAGAGCAATAGTGAAAATTTGAGCGTTAGCAAAGATGGAAAGTTTGTTGCAAAATCTGCTATGGACAATATTGAATTAACAGTTCAATATAAAACCGATAAACTTAGTGAAATAAAAACTAAATCGTTTAGGGTTGATATTATTGAAAATGCTAGTTTGAAAGGTATCACACTCTATGATAAAGAAAACAATAAGATTCAAAGTGTTGTTGCAGATGAAGATGTTGTGGTTAGATTAGAGTTAGAAATAACTAATATGCAAACATTAAATAAGGCTGAATTTTCTGAAGTTTTTAATGTTTTTGATGTGGAATATAAAAATAGTTTACTTAAGGCAGATGTTAGTTTCAAAAATGCTAAAGATGATAGAAAGGTAGAATTGAAATATATCGATGGGTTTGGAAATATTAGCAAGCTTTCAATTGATTTGAATGATATTAGAGTTTTTAGTAAAGATGAAATTAAACTGGTTGCAATTGGAAATGCTAATGAATTGGAATTTGATGAAAACACGGGTGAGCGCTTGTTGTTTATAATTGAAGATGAGTTTTATTCAGATGCTAATAACTTAGTTAATTATTCTTTTAAAATTGAATTGTTTGAGAATGATAATTTGGTGAATTTAAGTAATATAATCGCAGAAGATTTTACACTTGAAAATGGTTGGCTTTATGCTAAAGAGTTGGGTTCGTTTAATATTAAAGTTTTAGCATATGGTTGTGAATTTGAAATCAAAGTTAAAGTTTCGGAAGTTCCAATAATAGATTTTAATGTGATTGGATGGAGTGGTGAGTTACTACTAAATTCTGAAAATGCATTTAAAACAAGATTTGAGATTGAAAGTACACAATATTACTCAAGGTTGCTTAAAAACATTGATGTGAGTTGTGATATTGAAAACTCTTTGGAGATTGACTTAAATAATAAAACAATAACAATCAAAGATGTGAAAAGCGATAAGTGTTATGTTAAATTCAAAATCGGCTCAATAACAAAAGAAATTGAAATAAAAACTGGTTATGCGTTAACAGATGTTAAAGTTTCAATTGATGATGTTGGGCTTATGAAAGATAATGTTGTTTCAAATTTTAAAGTTTCAGAACTTATATTCTATAGTTTGAATTTTTATTCTAAATCAACATTGCTATTAAATAATGAGTTCGATGTGAAAATTATAATATTGAATGAGGATATGAGCGTAAGTAAAGATGTTTATATTTCAGCCTATTCAAGTTCTGGATTAAATTGTTTTTCAATTTCAAAAGTTGGAAAATACTTTTTAAAAATATGTTTTGATGATGAATTAAACTACAAACTTTATGAAATTAAAGTTGCTTGAAGTGTTGTTACATAGAGTAGCTATTATTAGACACAAAATTACTTAATAAATTAATTACAATATGGCGTTAAACCAGATTATGCGTTTGATGTCATATTTTTCTTTATATTACAAAATATATTATTATATATTAAATATGTGCATTTATTTGACAAAAAAGTAGTGCTATATTAAAATTTAGTTATATTTATAATTGTTCTTTAAATCGATTTTTTCAAAAAATATGCGTTAATGGAGAAAAAAATGAGATATTTAAAAATTGTTGCCATAAGCATTGCAATATTACTTGGTTTTGCTGGAATAGCTATAGGGTTTGCAGCGATTGGGGGAAAGTTTAATCAAAAACCAATTCAACTAACTGAAATCTATTTTGCAGAGGAAAGCGTTAGTGGGGATGAAAATACCAAAGCCTTACATAAATATGCAGTTATTGAGGAGGCAACAACTTTTGTTGTGAGCTATCTTCCTTCAAATGCAACAAATCGAGTTATTAATGTTACGATCGCAGGTGGAAACAAAAGCATATTTGAAAATGTTCCAAGCACAATAACTGGCGGTGCACCTTTCACATTAACTCCAGCAAAGTTTGGCGATGGCTATAACAAAACGGGTTCACTTCTTTTAAAGTTTGATAATCCATATTGCTCAACTGAATGTTATTTGCATATTGCTATTGATCAAACTATTTCTAACACAAAAGTGGAAGAAGATGGGAGAACAGTTGATTGTTTTGATATTAACACAAGCATAGATGAAAATGGAAAAGAAATTCCAGGATTGGCAATTCAAGATAATAGCACTTTGGGCCCAACATATTTGATGAATAGTTCAAGTATGATGAAAAATGAAGAAGACTCAAATAAAGGTGGCAGAGTGCTTTGGGTTAAATCAAATTTCTTAAATGCCGTTGATCCAGACACAGGTACTGCGTTTCCAGCACAAGGCGATGATGGAGGAATCTCAACTTTATATAACCCTATTTTATTTTCATTAGTTTTGAGAAGTGAAGGCAACGAAGAGAGAATTGAAGCCGATGATATTAAATTAACGCAAACATATGATGAAGCAACAAGAAGTTATATGTTGAGATTAACATCTGAGAATAGGCAAACAAAGCAATTCTATTTAAAGATGCAAATGCATAGAAGTTATAAACTAAAAAGCGAATTTGAAAATAGTGGGTTTAACGATTTTAAATCAAAATTTAATAATTCTTTAAGCTTAGAAAATAATCAAGAGTATAAAGATTTATGTGGTAAATTTAAAACCTTTATTAATAAATATTATTCGGTTTACTTTAAACCAAGCGATGAAAATAATAATAACTTTATTAAAAATGAAATAATTGATTCGAGTTCGGATAGTTACGCGCTAAATACTATAATTAAAGCAATAGATATTGTTATGGTAACCCAATATCAATCGTTTAGGGTTATAGACATTAATGTTAATAGTTTTGTGTTTAATTCAATCACGAAAGAATGGGAATTTAATGTGTTTGGAAATGAAAACACAACAATTGATGATATTTCTGGGTTAAGTTCAAGTGCACTCACAAGTAAGTTTAACTTGAGTTTTGATATAGCAGGGGAAAGTAGTGATTTAACTGATGAACAATTTAAAAATGAAATTAAATTGCTAAAGAGTAATGTTAAAATAACACCGATTGTGTGGGATTCTAAAAACACCGATTCAAAATTATCAATCGTGAATCTGATTTCTCAAAACTCGAATGCGGAGTATATTTATCAAAATGACAATATAAACGATAGCGAAGCAAATCCTTTTAAAATTGTGAACGCTGGTAAGGCGGAATATAAAACAGGTTTTATAGATGGTAGTGCCTTTATTAAAGTTATAAGAGAAGGAAACAAGGTTGAGTTTGTTCCAAACCTACCATCAAAATTATATTCAAAAGAAGAAGATTCTTTTAAAATATATCTTATGTTCTCAATTGAAACAGTTGATAAAGATGGAAACAATAAGGTTTTCTATAATTACATTGATGTTTCAATAAATAGGAATAGTATCACAGGAAACTTAAAAGTTAAAGAACCTAAAGAAATGATTGTTAATTCAGGCCATTTAAATAATAATGTGTATGCTGGGAAAACTCAATCTTTAGAGTATTCAATTGAAGGTAAACTTGAACAATATAGAACTGTTAAAATCTTTGCTGATGCAGCTTCAATTAATATTGGCACAAATTTAAGCAAAATTGATGCTGATGGAAAAAATAGCGCTAGACTTATAAAATATTCAAATTTTGATGAGGATGAAGAAATTGTTTATAAAAATGCAAATGGTGAAAATGTTAAATTAATTGAACTTGGAACAATTTTATATTCAAATGATAATAGTCAAATTGGTGTGATAGTTGAAGCAATTTGTGCGCAATTTGACTCGCCAGTGAAACTTTATGCTGTTTTAATTCTAACAGATAAAGATGGCAATCCAATAGATAGAGATGGCAACTTGCTATATCAAACCATTGATAAAAATGGCAAGATTAAAGTGATAGATAATAATGGCAATGTTGAATATAAAGATGGCGAAAATGGAGTGTGTTATGATTTTTCTGGCAAAGAATTAACTGAGGTTGAATATTATGCACTTGCGTGGTCAACAGAGCCAACAGACTTAAATATTTCATCGGTTGTGGATAATGTTTATTTTTATACATACATCGAAAATATAGAAGGTGATGGTAAATCATATAACGCATTATATTTGGATAAAAAAACAAACACTGTTAAAAAGGTTGAAGGCGGTAAATTTTTCTTAAGAAATAATAGATATGATGAAATCGATGGTGCATTCACAAATTTAAAATTAATATCAGGTGAAGATTATAAGGGGACATTGATTTTCACATTTAATCCGCTTGCAGTTGATAAAATTGAAGGACTTACAGAAGCTTCAACGTATGCGGATAATAAATTTACATTAAACTTTAATTATGGTTTAATAGGCTCAGATGATGCAACAAAAAAATTAAATAGTATTTATCAAAATAATTATATTGAAGCGATAAAGAAACTATTAAGCCTTATTGGTCAAAACTCATCGGGTGGCTATGATCTTATAAAAGCAAGTATGGCAAAAAATGGTTCGCCATTGAGTGAAACTGAAACGAAAGAATTATTGAGTATTATAAGCATTGAAACGATTAAGAATGGAAATGATGCTAATGGTCCAGTTGTTGGCTTTAAAGTGCAAATTAAATCAAATTCCGATTTTGGCGTTAGCCCAACAGCACAAATGAAGATTTCAGATCAATTTATTAGTGTTTATAGAAATGTGATAAGTGAAGAAAAAGTTTTAGATAAATTTAATGTTATGAGTGTTGTGAGTGCAACCTATGGAATTAATGATATTTCTAAATTTGCAGAGGAAGTTGTTTTCTTAAATGATACTCTTGAAGATGGTGAAGTAAATGAAATATGCTTTGAGGGGAAATTCTTGGATTATAAAACTCAAAATTATGAACAAAAATATTCACTTGGTTCATCAACAAACACAATTATAAATGAAAGTGATTTAAACATTTCAAATTATTCATTTAATGATGGCAATATAATAAACAAAAATATAGAAGAATTATCAGATGAAGAGAAAAAATTACTAGAAAAACATAAATATAACATAATTGATCCATCAGTGAATTTTAAAGATGCTGAAACAAACGATTTTTATACAAAGCTTGTTGCCGATTTAAAGGGTAATGATTCGCCGTTGCAATTAACTTTATATGCTTATGGTGAAGATATCAGTGGAACTTTAGGAAATATATTTGAAAGTGATTCATATGAGTGGATTAATCCAAGTGAAAGCAAAAATACTGAATTGCTTGCAAACCTTAGAAAAAATGTTGTTGCTGAAGGTGATGAAAATAAAAATAATTTTAATTTCTATAAAATAACATTGACTACAGATAAAACATTAAAAATAAATAAAGACTATGTTGCAAACAATGATGAAATAAAATTTGCAATTGTGTATGATTTTGATTTAACGAGAACTTTTGAAAAACCAACAGCATCATTTATAAAAGCAACAAAGCTTAAATTTACGTTTGAAGAACCTAGTTATTATAAAAATGCAACTAAGACAGCTATAGGTGAAGAAATTAACTTTGATGAAAAGGGTGTTGCTGAAATTCCTTTATCTGGAGATGGAAATTCAACAATTAATTTGCTGGGTGTTGTTTATGTAAATTTTGATGGTGCAAGCTTTGGAAATGGTTATTTTAGTTATAGAAAAGTAAGTGGTTCTGAGAATATTGAATTAACGCTAAAAACTGAGAATATCACAATAACAAGTGATGGGGAAATATTTAATTATAATAATGCCCTTATTCAACTTGAAATTCCTAAGTTCAACACGGAGGGTGGAAATCCATTAGTTTATGAAATTGTATTCAATTTTGCAGATGGTTCTGGAGCAAAGAAAATAATTTTCACACTAGAAATACAGCCTAATGGTTCATATTCTTTGAATAAGAATTATTTTGATGGTGCAACGGAAGAAGTTCCAAATTCTAATCCAAATAATTGGTTTGGTTTTGATGCGGATAATAAACTTGTGTTGCTTGATGGCGGGTTTAGTAGTTCAAGCGAGAATATTACATCAAAAAATATAAGTGCAATAACTTTTGAGGCGAGCAGTAATAAAATAACTTACGATTTTGCAAATTTCTATAGTGCAGGTTTAGATACTATAGTTTATAAAATTAAAGCTAATAGTTTAAACACAAAATTATTAGATAAAATTACAATGGTTGATGTTGATGGCTATAATTGTGGCACAAAATTAAAGGTTGAAAAACTATTAACCGA
>JBNMHL010000023.1:0-20648 GCA_050872745.1 Clostridiales bacterium
ATTATATACTATATTATATAATATCTCCAAAACGGCAGTCAAACAAATTACAACAATAAGCGACTAAAATTGCCAAATATCGCTAGAATTTCGCTTTTTGAAGCTCTCACAAGGAGATTATTTTAGTAACAGAAGTTTATAAATAAATCTACAAAACAAAACTTAATAAAATAAATCAATAGCCGAATTCAAATCTCAACTCTTTTTAAATTTTATTAAATATTAGACCAGTTTATTTTTCATAACTTATACGTTCTCAACTTCCTTAAATTTATTTTTTGCAATCGATATTTTTTAATACTTTTAAAACTGGCATTTTTACATAATTGCAACCTTAAAAAATATCATAATCCTCATCACTTGAATTTTATTAAGCTCAACAAAAAAAACTCCCATAACCTTTGAGAGTTTAACTAATAAAATTTAACAATAAACAATTTTTGAATAGTAATCAATAAAAGGATAATTGATGACTTGCATTATTAAAAGCCTAGCACCCAAAAGCAAAAATGCTTGGGAGCACTTCCCAAGCATAAGTGCGATTAGCACTGCTCTCTTTCTGTTTATCCTAATAAATGACTATTTTGAAAATTGTTCAGTAACACAGTATCGCGAAGCACAGAAATAACCATTATTAATTTAAAAGCGAAAACAATAAAAAAGCGAAAATGCAAGCGAGACAAGGCTCGCTAAAATTTTAATAGGGAGCTTATGCATAATAAGTGACCATTTTAAAATTTTAGCAGGAACACAGTTATGCGAAGCACAGAAATAACCATTATTAATTTAAAAGCGAAAACAATAAAAAAGCGAAAATGCAAGCAGAACAAGGCTCGCTAAAATTTTAATAGGGAGCTTATGCGTAATAAGTGACCATTTTAAAATTTTAGCAGGAACACAGTTATGCGAAGCATTTTCGCTTTTTTTATTCGATGGTTAATTCAACCTTTTTTATCCTTCGCCTAACCACTACCACAAATTTAAATGTCATCTTGATTGTTTTATCATAATAGTTGCCGGCTTTATCTACTTTTTCATCTATTGTTTTGAATACCACTTCTTGATTAACTTCTGGAACGGTTGTTATGCTTTCATATAGAAAGCCCGCTAGAGAGTTATATTCAGTATCTGGGAGTTTTTCAATTTCTAGAACTTCAAAAAGTTTTTCTAAAGAAATATCTGCATCAACTAAATACTTATTGTCGCCAATTTTTGTGATAAGTTCGTTTGTCTCTTCAGTGTCGGATTCATCATAGATTTCGCCAACCATTTGCTCTAGAGCATCTTCAAACGAAACAAGACCACTTGTGCCACCATATTCATCAAGAACTAAAGCAATATGTTTTTTCTCACGTTGCATTCTTCTAATGATATCATCAACCTTTAGATTTTCATTGATATAAACGGGTTGAGAAATAACTTGCTTAATGTTGAATTGCGGATTTTTAACATACTCCACAATAAAATCTTTCAAATTAATAATCCCAACAACATGGTCAATATCTTCTTTATACACAGGCAACCTAGAATATTTACTTTGAACAAAAACATCATACACTTCACTTGCGGTAAAAGTGTCTTCAACGGCAGTGATATCCACTCTTGGAGTCATGATGTCGTAAGCGGTTTTATCATCTAGATCCAAAACGCCTTGAATTAAGCTAGCATCATTTGGATCAATAACACCCTCTTCTTCCATAGTGTCGATAATGCTTTCAAGCTCATCTTCAGTTACAGTTGGGGCGTGTTTATTTCCTTTCTTAGTCCTTTTTAAAGCCAATTTTTGAATATTCATAAAAAACCATGAGATAGGAGTTAGAATAATCATAACCGCTCTCATAACTCCAGAATAACGCATAGCAAAAACTTCTGGTTTTAACTTAGCAAAGCTTTTTGGAAGAATTTCACCAAAGATTAAAATCAGAATAGTCATCACAACAGTGTTTAGAATATTTGAAAGCACTGGTGAGGTTATAAGGCTTGTGAAAATATACGCAGCAATAGTTGTGTTTGCGATATTCACAAGGTTATTTCCTACTAAAATAGTTGTTAAAGTTTTATCGTAGTTCTCACAGATATGCAAGGCTTTTCTTGCACCTTTATAGTTTTCATCAGCATAATTTCTCATTCTAATAAGGTTTGAAGTTGAGTATGCTGTTTCACAAGCCGAGAAAAAAGCAGAAGACACAAAAAGAAAAATAAGAACGAGGCCAAGCCAAATTATATTACCTCCTCTCAAATTTGCACACAACTTTCCCACGAGTGGTTCCACGTTTTTTCTCCTTTATATATAAATAAATATACTGAATTATATCACATATTATGCAAATTGTATAGTACTTTATTAATTTTTATTGCAATTACACTGTTTTTTGTGAATCTATTGCAATAATGATAAGAATATAAATGGCGGTTTACACTAATTCTCGCTTAAACTTTTGCTTATATTGAAATAACCCAAAACCCCACAAAGCATTGCATAAGCAACCTTTTCTTGATAATCAGAAGTTAATAATAAGGCTTCATCTTGCGGGTTTGTTAAAAAACCGCACTCCACAATCACACTTGGTGCTTCAACGCAATTAAACATATAATAATCACCAAAATTTGAATTATTCCTTGCAGACTCAAGCTGGTTTATAAAGCATTTTTGAATTGCATCAGCAAAGTTTTTGCCTTTTTCATCACCTTCTTTGTAGTATACTTGTGCACCACGCTCAGTTGAATTTGTGTAGGAATTCATATGCACGCTTATAACAAAGTCAGGTTTTGCACTTTCAATAATATTTTTTCTTTTTTCCATATCATCCTTTTTGTAGTTATCCACCCCTTCATCATAAAGTGCGTTTTCATTAGTTCTTGTAAGCACAACATTAATACCAAAATCTTTAAAAATACTTTCCGCTTTTTTCACAATGGCAAGATTAATTTCGGCTTCTTTACTTCCCGAAACACCAGTGCAGCCATCATCTCTTCCACCATGTCCAGCATCTAGCACAATCGTGATTGTGTGCTTTGGGCTAGCAGTTTTAAATGGCTTAAAAACAAAATAAAACGCAATAAATAGCCCAGCCATCAACACAACTAATCCAACTATTAAAATTTTTTTAACATTTAATTTGATAACCATACAAAATGTATATTGCGCAAAACTTTTAAATATTCAAAAATTTACCAAACTAAATTCAATTAGTTTTCAAACTAAAGCATTCTAATATTAGGTTTATTTAATCTTAAAGCATTGACAAATTTTTATGTATCTGTTAACATAGTTTTAATTAATGGAGAAATTATAATGAAAAACAACAAATTTCAAACAATTCATCATCATAAGTTTTAGTGTTGCTAAATATGCAACACTCCTTTTGCTTCGTGTTGCAATGTTTGAAATTTTATTTAAAAATCACGCTTGCAACTATAGCGTGATTTTTTATTTGAAACACCAGCCAAATTTTAGGAGCGAATATGACAAAGGAAGAATATTTATCAAAATTAATATCTTTTAAAACAGATGAAAATTTAAAAGGTATCACCAACTGCTTAACTTTTATTGCAAATGAATTAAAAGCAAACGGTTGGAAAACTTGCATTATTAAAAATAGCGAAGATTCAAAACCAAACTTAGTTGCAGTTTTTGGCTCTAAGGCCATTGAAAACATCAACGATGGTTTATTACTTGCTGGGCACATAGACACGGTTTCAACTAACGAATCCGCTTGGAAAACTAACCCCTTTAAACTAATCAAAGAGGATAATTATTACTATGGATTAGGCGTTTCAGACATGAAATGTTTCACCGCATCAGTTTTGGAATTATCTTTGAAACTGGCAAAACTTGAAATAAAAAAGCCAATAATTTTAGCTTTAACTAGCGATGAAGAAACCAATCTATTTGGCGTTCAAACCATCTGTAAATTTCTTAAAGAAAAGTCAATAGTTCCTAAACACGCTATAATCGGTGAGCCTAGCAATATGATGTTTTCTTTATCAAATAAAGGGTTTTATGAAATGAAAACTATTATAAATGGGGTTGCTTGCCATTCAAGCAATCCATCACTTGGCACTAATGCAATATATGTTGCATCAAAATTTGCTTTATACTTAGAAAAATTAAATAAAAAATACAAAAATAAAGAAACAACTTTAAATGTTGGCATCATTAATGGCGGAAAAATGTGTAATATTGTTGCCGACAAATGCGAAATAAGTTGGGATGTCAGAACTTCAAACAAAAACACATTTGTTTCAATTTATAATAAAGCTCAAAAAGAATTGAGAAAAATTCTAAAATCTTACAAAAACGCCATCTATTCGAACACTATTGTTTTTAAAATTCCGCCTTTTGAAAAGAAAGAATCCAATTTTATATCAAACACTATGGAAAAATACAACATTAGCGAAAAGCCATATATTGCATCAACTGAAGCGGGATATTACCAAGAACTTGGTATTAATCCATTGATATATGGTTGTGGTGAGATTGAAGTTGCGCACGCAATAAACGAAAAAATAAGCATTAAAAACTTTAATGCTTTCACCTTAAATTTATTAGCAATTATAAAAGACTATTGTTGTTAGCAAAAATAATAACGAATATTAACACTTAATTTATTAGATATTTTTAAATTTGATTTCACATAAACAAACAAATATGCTATTTTATTAATATATAATCAGAACAATAAATTGAACAATTATAATCTTTAAGGAGATAACTATATGATAACACCAAAAACATTATCAGGATTTATGGAACTTCTTCCAAACGACCAAATTTTATTTAACAAAATCAAAGAAACAATAAAAAGAAATTATGAAAAATTCGGATTTCTTCCGCTAGATACACCCGTTCTTGAAAGCAGTGATGTGTTACTAGCAAAAGCTGGTGGAGAAACTGAAAAACAGATTTATAGATTTTCTAAAGGCGACAACGACCTATGCATGAGATTCGATCTAACCGTTCCCCTTGCAAAATATGTTGCACTAAATGAAAACGAACTTGCTTTCCCTTTTGCAAGATACCAAATTGGAAAAGTTTATCGTGGGGAGCGTCCTCAAAAAGGAAGATATAGAGAATTCTATCAATGCGATATTGATGTTATTGGAAAAAACGAACTAAGTTTACTTTATGATGCGGAAATTCCTAGCATTATATATAACATCTTTAAAGAATTAAACCTTGGCGAGTTCACAATTAATGTTAGCAATAGAAAAATTTTGCGTGGCTTTATTGAAAGTTTAGGTTTGGAAAATTTATCAACAGATATTTTAAGAATGATAGATAAGTTCGATAAAATCAGCGAAGAAACATTTAAAGCAACTTTAATTGATGACTATAAAATTGAAAGCGAAAAGGTTGAAAAGATTTTAAGCTTTATCAAAATCACAGGGACTCCAGAAGAACAAATTAAAAAATTAGAAAACTTTGGAATTGAAAATAGCACATTTACCGCAGGCGTTGAAGAACTTAGCATCGTTACAAAATATATGAAGAACTTTGGCGTTGAAGATGGTTATTTTACTATTAACCTATCAATCGCAAGGGGACTTGATTACTACACTGGCACCGTTTATGAAACAATATTAAAAGGTCACGAAAATATTGGAAGCGTTTCAAGCGGTGGAAGATACGATAATTTAGCTGAATACTACACCAAAGATAAACTCCCAGGCGTTGGAATGAGCATTGGACTAACAAGGTTATTTTATCAACTAAAAGAAAATAATATGCTAAAAGAAGAAAACGCTTATCTTTCTAAAGCAATTATAATCCCTATGGGAAATACTATTGATAATTGCATTGGACTAAGCAACATTTTAAGAAATAACAACATTCCAAATATAGTTTATTTCGAAGAAGGAAAATTAAAAACTAAATTCGCATATGCATCAAAGTTGAATATTCCATATGCAATCCTAATTGGCGAAGATGAAGTTGCAAACAACAACTATACCCTAAAAAACTTATACGAATTCAAACAGGAGCAATTTACTCTTGATGAATTAATTAAAAAACTCACATAAAAACTAAAACAATTAATGATATTAATTGTCAGCAAGTAGTCATTTATTGACAATTAACAGCATTCAAAAAGCATAAACACGTATGTTTACTTTCAATACTTAACAAAAAAAAGAAGAATCTAATTCAACTTGATAATTAATATTCTTCTTTTTTTTATAAACTTTTATTTTCTCAAAGTCTTTAATTATTTTCTGATATAATATTCAGCGTAACTTTTATCGCATTAATACAACCTTTAAAACTCCAACCACTCACCGCCTTAAAATTATGTTATCTTATAAACTTCAAATTAATAGATGGATTAGCATTTAAATCCAAATCTGCCAAGCCCTCGCCTGACTTAATGAGATTATACGCCTCACTTCCCACCATTACCGCGTTATCGGTGCACATTATTCCAGTTGGATATAAAACTTTGATATTGTGTGTTGAGCCTAACTTTTCAAGCCTTTCTCTTAGCGCATGATTGCAAGCAACTCCACCCGCAAGCACAATTTTATCATAGCCATTTTCAACCGCATAGTTAATTGATTTATTTGAAACAATATCAATCGCTTGCTTTTGAAATGATGCACAAACATCATCAATATTTGCTTTCTCACCATTTTGCTCAAGTTTATGCAAATAGTTTATAACAGCACTCTTCAATCCACTAAAACTAAACACCCTATCTATGCTCAAGCTTGTTGGTTTTGAAATGAACTCAATATTTGAATTTCCATTTTTTGCATGTTTCTCAATGATCGGACCACCTGGATAATCTAGCCCTAAAACTTTTGCGACTTTATCATACGCCTCACCAATTGCATCATCGTGAGTTGTTTCTATCAATTCGTTATTCACATAATCTTTAACCGCCACCAATGCCGTGTGGCCACCACTAACAATTAAACTTAAAAATGGAGGTTCTAAGTCTTTATGGCAAACATAATTTGCACTCACATGAGCTTTTATGTGATTAACTTTAATTAGTGGTAATTTCAAGGCAAACGCAAGCGATTTTGCAAAGTTCACGCTAACCATAAGCGCACCACTAAGCCCAGCTCCGTATGTTACGGCTATTGCATCAATATCAGCATACGTTAACTTACTTTCCGCCATTACCTTTTCTAAGATATTGGTAATTGCAAGCAAATGATTTCTACTAGCAACTTCGGGAACAACCCCGCCAAATCTTTTATGAATTTCTATTTGTGAAGAAATAGCATGAGAAATTAACTCTCTGCCATTTTTAACTAAAGCAACGCATGTGTCATCACAACTACTCTCAAATGCAAGCACCACAACATCTTGTTTTGTTTTTAAATTATTAAATTTTTCTTGAGCAATTTCAAAATATTTTTTCATAATTTCCTTCACTAAACTACTTATTCCACTTCAAATATTCAATAATGAAATTGTATATTCCACCATTCATAACATCTTGCAAATTACTTGTTTCGTAGTCTGTTCTTAAATCTTTAACTAAAGTGTATGGGCAAAAAACATAACTTCGAATCTGGCTTCCCCATTCAATTTTCTTGGTTTCGCCTTTAATCGCCCTTGCCTTCGCCTTGTTTTCTTCAAGCTTTAAAGCAATAAGCTTTCCTTTAAGCATTCTCATTGCCATTTCTTTATTTTGAAGTTGAGAACGCTCATTTTGGCAAGAAACAACAATTCCTGTTGGCAAGTGGGTTATTCTTATTGCACTATCGGTTGTGTTAACATGCTGACCACCCGCGCCCGAACTATGATAAGTGTCAATTCTTAAATCTTGATCTTTTATCTCAACGCTATTATCTTCTTCAATTTCAGGCATAACTTCAACCGATGCAAACGAAGTATGTCTTCTTTTATTCGCATCAAAAGGGCTAATTCTCACGAGCCTATGCACACCAGTTTCACCTTTTAAAAACCCGTATGCATTATCACCCAAAACTTGGAATGTAACACTTTTATAGCCCGCACCATCACCATCAATAGTATCAAGCAACTTAACTTTAAACTTATTTTTATCACAAAAACTTAAGTACATTCTATAAAGCATTGAAACCCAATCGCAAGCCTCAGTGCCACCCGCACCACTATGAATTTTAACAATCGCATTGTTTATATCATATTCACCACTAAGCAAAGAATTTAAAAACAACTCATCAACTTCCGATTGAATACTTGCCAAATCCCTATCAATTTCGCTTGTTAAATTCTCATCACTTTCGCCTTCGCAAATTTCAATAAAGTCCTTTAAATCTTCAATTTTCTTTGTTAAATCACCAACCAAAGAATATTTTCCCTCAAGCACTTTTAACTTTTTCCCAACACTTTGTGCTTTTGCCATATCCTTATAAAAATCGGGATGTTCGCTTTCTTTTTTTAATTCTTCAATATCATCACGCAACTTTTTAACATCAAAGATAGTCGATAATTATTTTCAAATTATCGACTATTTGTTTTAATTTTTCTTTTTGATTATCTAATACTAACATATTTTTAATTCCTTACATCATTCCTAATAATAATACCTAAATATAACACTTTTGCAAAAGTATTTAGGTTTTAGTTTTTATCGCATCAAAGAGCTTTAAATTTAAAAAACACAAATTGTTTTTCGTAAAACAAAAATGGTTGGCAAATATAAAACCACCATTTTTGCAAAACTCTATTATTTCCCGCAACAATTTTTGTATTTTTTTCCGCTTCCGCAAGGGCAAGGATCATTTCTACCAACTGTTTCGCTTGTTTTTTTCCTTGTTGGAGTATTTTCTTCTGGACTATTAGTTACTAATTGTTGTGGTCTTTCTGGTTTTTTATTTTCGTGCCTATTGATGTTGATTTGGAAATTAAGCAAAAATAAGGCCGTTTCTTCTCTTATTTTATCAACCATCTCTTCAAATATTGCTGAACTTTCTTTCTTATATTCAATTATTGGATCGTGATTTCCGTAAGCACGAAGCCCAATTTCATTTCTAAGCATTTCCATAAAATCGATATGATCCATCCAAAGAGTATCCACAACTCTTAGCAATATATCTCTCTCAACAACTTTAATATCTAACCCTAATTGTTTTAGCTCATCAGCTTTTTTATCGTAAACTCTTAAAGCTTCTTGAGCAACCAAATCAGCCACCTCTTGAGCCGTTAAGCCTTCAACCATATCTTCTGTAATATAATTAGCATTCTCTCCAAGCACGCGAGTATTTAATGCTTCATTTAGTGAGTTTAAATCCCAATCTTCAAAAGTTTTTTCTTCATCAATGCTTGATAGAACGGTGTTTATTGCAAACTCGTTAATCATATCAACAATTTCAGCATGAACATCAGTTCCATCCAACACTCTATTTCTTTCCGCATAGATTATTTCTCTTTGAGCATTATTAACATCATCAAATTTCAAAACGGTGTTTCTTGCACTAAAGTTAAATCCTTCTATTTTCTTTTGCGCATTTTCAATTTGCCTTGATAAAAATTTCATTTGGAATTGCATATTATCATCAACTCTAAAGAAACGCAAAATTCCTTGCATTTTATCTCCGCCAAATCTTCTCATAAGTTCATCTTCCATACTTATATAGAAAACGCTTGAACCCGGATCACCTTGCCTTCCAGCACGTCCACGAAGCTGGTTATCGATTCGCCTACTTTCGTGCCTATCGGTTCCTATAATATGAAGCCCACCAAGTGCAATAACCTCTTTTTTCTCTTTATCGGTTTCAACTTTAAACTTTTTATAATATTCGTTATACTCTTCTTTAAGTTTATTCAACTCTTCATCATCAGATTTCAAAAGTGAAGTGAAAAATTCTAGTTGCTCATCTGTGCAACCCTTTTCACGCATTTTTTGTTTTGCTAAGAATTCTGGGTTTCCACCAAGCAAAATATCAGTTCCACGACCAGCCATATTTGTTGCAATTGTAACTTGCCCAATTCTTCCCGCCTGAGCAACTATCTCACTTTCTTTTTGATGGTTTTTAGCATTTAACACATTATGCTTAATTCCCATTTTTTTTAATTCTTTTGAGAAAAATTCACTTTTTTCGATTGTTGCAGTACCAACCAAGATTGGGCGTTTTGTTTCGTGCATAGTTTTAATTTCTTCCAAAATTGCGTTAATTTTGGCATATTCTTTTGGATAAATGATATCCGCATGATCAATTCTTCTAATTGGAAGATTGGTTGGAATACACACAACATCTAGGCCATAGATTTTATTAAACTCAATTTCCTCTGTTTTTGCTGTACCGGTCATTCCACTTATTTTTTTATACACTCTAAAGAAGTTTTGGAAAGTGATTGTTGCAAGGGTTTTATTTTCATCTCTTATCTCCACTCCTTCTTTAGCCTCAATGGCTTGATGCAAACCATTTGAATACTTTCTTCCTTCCATAAGTCTTCCAGTGAATTCATCAACGATAACAATCTCACCATCACGAATAATATAGTTATCATCTTTTTTCATAATGAATTGCGCTCTAATGGCATTATTAATATGGTGGTTAAGTTCAATATTATCAATATCGCTTAAGTTTTCAACCCCAAAAAATTTCTCCGCTTTTGCAACACCACTATCAGTTAACCTTATAGCTTTTTCTTTTTCATCAATTTCATAGTCATCAGCCTTCAATGTTTTTGCAAACTTAGCAGCCTTAACATAGTTATCACTACTCTTCATTCCTCTTCCACTAATAATAAGAGGAGTTCTGGCCTCATCAATTAAAATGCTATCAACCTCATCGATAATCGCAAAGTTATAACCTCTTGCAACTCTATCTTCCGCTCTTCTAACCATATTATCACGAAGATAATCAAATCCAAGTTCGTTATTTGTGCTGTATGTTATATCACAAGCATAAGCCAACTTTTTTTGTTGTGGATCCATATCGTGAAGCGAAATTCCAACGGTTAGGCCTAAGAATTTAAATATTTTCCCCATCCATTCAGCATCACGCTTAGTTAAGTATTCATTAACAGTAACTATATGAACACCTTTTCCTTCCAATGCAACAAGATATGCTGGCAAAGTTTCAACCAATGTTTTTCCTTCACCCGTTTTCATCTCAGCGATTCTTCCTTGAAACAAAGCTATTCCGCCAAGAATTTGAACATGATAGTGCCTTAGCCCCATAACACGAGTGCTAACTTCTCTAACGCACGCATAAGCATCTGGCAAAATATCTGCCAAACTTTCGCCTTGAGCTAATCTATCTTTCAAAACTCTTGTTGTGTTTTTTAATTCTTCATCACTATATGCTTTATATTTATCTGCCAAATCTTCAACTTTCTTTGCTATTTTCTCCAACTTAGCAACATTTCTTGCGTTATCAGACTTGAAAATTTTACTTAAAAATGACATTGTTTTCCCCTTTAATTGCAATAAAAAAATATGAGCAAGTTTAATCTCACCCATATTTTATCATACTTATTTGATTTTTACAATAATTATATTGATTTAACACGCGAATTTTGAAAGCGGATTCATATATTTATTGTTTTTTATTGCATATTTAATATTGGTCAATGCACCAAAGTTAATTTTCCCAATTTAATCTCCACTCATCATTTTGCAATTCAAAAACTTTCTCTCCGTTATTAGTCCAGCTTAAGATTTCATTTTGATTTGTGTTCCAATTATATGATGTTTCGTTTGTTGGATTTAAACCAATAAACATATTTTTGCCATCGTTTTGATATTTGTTGCTGGTAACAATGCTTGAGTAATTTCCTCCAACACCACTAGAATTAGCAACGCTAGAAATTTTCATATAACTCTTATTAACTTGAGTCACATTATCATCGCTTCCACTCACAACACTTCCAATAAATCCACCAAATTTCAATCCTTTAGCTCCACCAAATGATTCTCCACCAATTTCACCATTATTAATTATTTCCGAATTATTATAGTATGAAAACTCTATTTTTCCACCTTGTGATTCACCAACGATCCCACCAGCAATTGAATTGGTTTTTGTGGCTTGAAAATTGACCTTACTATAACACTGAGTTATCGTTCCGTTTTTTAAATTAGCAGAAATTCCACCCATTAATGAGCCCGTTAACACACCACTCACACCACACTTAATAATTTCACCTTCGTTTGCGTAAGCAACACCACCAAAATTAAATCCTTGCATTAATTTGTTTAACACGGTAACATTGCTTATAACCGAGTTTTTAACCACACCTTTATTGGTCATAACAACAACCCCACCATCTAGATATGATGAATTATTATTGTTTCCACTAAACGATATTTCACCGCTAAAATTAACACCATCTATAAGGCCATTATTTTCAATTGCAACACCACCAAAGTATGCAAATGTGCTTGGATTATATGTTATATTTTCATTAAACACAATATTTAAATCTTTCACAACACCATTTTCGCCTATATTTTCAAACAATGAATAACAAGCCCTTTGTGCAATTGATTTATTTGCGTAATATGGAGTTATAGAATTTTTGTTTCCATTGAAAGTTCCATTAAACACCCCCGAAATCATTGTTGTTGTGTTGGTGCTTGCAAATGTTAGATTTGATGTTAAAGTGAAGTTTCTATCTAAATATTTAGAAATGTTTACGAAATGAGAATTGCTATTAATTTCAAACGGCAAGTTTTTAGAACCATCACCACTTGCAAACAACTCGAATTTATTATTAACTCCATTATTATTTATTGCGAAAATATTATTATTTGATACTTGCTTATAAATGTTTCCCGCCTCATTAAATACTTCAATAACCTTGATAGATTGAATTTCATTTGTTAAATATTTTAACTTATAAACACCTATTCCATTCTTTTCACCAACTTCATCTTTATGGAGTGTTATAACATCTGTGATTGTCTCATCCATATTTAGTGTTCTTAAAATGTTTAAATAATTAGCACTTACGCCATAATTATGGTTATTTTTATAAATCACTTCAATTTTTAAACCCGTTTCTGGCGTTGTGTTTCTCCAATACACATAACCTTCTTGATATGCACCATTAAAATCAACATAGTTGCTATAACCATATGCCATTTGAGTTGGAGTCTTTGGAATAACTATTGAGATTTTTTCGCTATATTCAACTCCCTCCATATAACTTTTATTTCCATAAGATCTAATTGAAAGTTCAATTTTGGCAACTTTTTCATCTAATTCTTGAATTAAATCATCAATGCAATAACGCATCATATTATCATACTGCTCAAATATGTTTCCATCTTGCAACATTGATAAATATTTTGTTTCAATCAACTCATCGTTCTCATCTAGTTTTTCAAGTTTTATAACATATTTTTCAATATTATGGTTTTTTGCCCAAACCACATAGCTGTTTCCAGCCAAACCCAAATCAGAGCCTTTTTTCGATATTAACACATCCATTTTTTCTGCAACGATAAAACTATCGATATTCCCTGTGTCGTTATCCTCTGTTTTTATATTTGTGTTTGTCCATTTAGAAGAAACTCTATAGGTTTTTGTTAGGTCTGTTGGGTTTATTTCACCCAAATCGCCAACATATTTTATATTAAGTTCATACGTTTCGCCAGAAATTAACGAAAGAGTTCCATCATAATTTCCGCTTTCAGTTGTGAAATCACAAACATAAATATTGTTTTCTAACTTATATGGAACATTGTTTAACTCTTCATATGGCACAACAATATTGTTATCAACATCAAACTCGCTCATTCTATCGCCATTATATCGGATAACAATACTAGCATTATTTATAACTTCCAAATTGTTTTTTATTTTTCCAGTTAATCTAATTTCATAGAAATAAAGTTTCAAACGATTCTGATTTAATTCATCAACGCTATCACCTGATGCAATTATTAATCTTCCGTTATCATCAAGTTCAACCCCCGTTGGAGCACTTGAAATTATAAATGTTCCAACTAACACATTTGCACTATTTATAACATTATCAACATCAACAATCGCTTTAACATAAATACTAACATTTTGATTATATAAATCAAAATTCTCAATTTGATTTAAGTTAAGTTGCTTTTCTTTAGTTTCAACCACAACACTTGAATTACTATCAATATCACCTGTTGTTAAAACAACTCTATATCTTATATTATCTGCATTAAATCCTTCACCTTCGGCAATATGCTCCCACGTTAAAGTTTCATCATTTAACTTAAATTGATTTGGCATCTGAACCCTATTGTAAAATTCCACAAAGCTCACATCACTTTGAATGTAGCTATTATCACCACCATTTTCTGTTGCCACAACTCTAATAGAATATTTTAGATTTGGATTATTTAAATCATCTGGCATAGCAGTAATAACTTTTGAATCCGCATTCACTGCACTTGCCTTTAAATTGAATTCAAACTCATCATCTTCATTTGATAAGAACCCATAAATATAGTTAACAACTAAAATTCCATTACTATCTTTAATTGGATTCCAAACAAATTCGCCATTTTCAAGGTTAACAATAGGCGTTGCTAGTTTATCTATCTCAACACTTTCACTAAACTCATCTGAATCAAATAAGCCAAGTGAATCACCTAGAACTTGAACTTTAATCATGTGTCTTCCAAAAACTAAGCCACTTAAAGATATTTCATCGCCAAGTTGATAGTTAAACGTTTTAACTAAAATGTTTTCATCGTAAACATTTATTCTTACTCCACCAATTTTCTCCACTAATTTTTCATCGTTAGCATAACAACTTGCAACATTGATTAATCCATTTTCTATAACTGGTTTTGCTAAAACCTCCAACTTTCCAAAAGGAGAACCACTCTTTGCTTGAACACTATCAAATCTTTGAGAATCTCCAACCGTTTGAATCCCCACAAAATAAATTTTGTTTGTTAAAAGTTTCTCTTCGCCAAATAAATTTAATTCTTTTAAATTAACAATCGCAATTCCTTTTGAAATGTCACCATTAGTTAAATTAATAGCTTCTCTTAAAACGCACTCACCTGTTTCATTGTAGAAATTTAAATAGTAATTCAAAACATTTTCGATTGTTCCATTGTTATTGATTTTTGACACTCCAAATTCAATTTTCCCATCTTCAATAAATGCACTGCCACCAGAACTAACTGGGAACACAGGTTGCGTTGGTTTAACACCACTAACATTTCCAATAAAATTTGATGAAACAAACTCATTATTTCCATTTCCAGCAGATAGTTTAACGCTATAAACTCCAGCACCAAACGAATTATCTAAAGCCACATAAAAAATTTGGTTTTCGCCATTTTCCTGAATTTCAACAACTGCAGGGTATATTTTCCCATTAACTTGAATTTTTACTTCACCAATTGGTTCAATTGCACTAGCTATCTTGTTTTCATCGTCAAGTCCAATCTCTTCACCAAGATACTCACTATATAACCCTATCAATTTTTGGCTTATTGAAAGCATTCCGCCATTAAATTCAAACTCAATTCTACCATTTTTTAAACCAATATTTGAAAATAGTTCGTTATTATTTAAGAAAATAAACTTATTTGTTTTCTCATCATTATTCACAACAACCACTTTATCGGCTCTCAAAACTTCCACTTTAGCAAAGTAAACGCCACTTGATAAAGGCAAGTTTTTCTCTTGCAAATTAATACTTAATGAATTAGTTTCATATTGCGCTTTAACCAATTTTGAATTATCTAAAATTGAAATACTATATAATGCGTTCTCTCCAGCACTCTCCCAACTTAAAACACAATTATCAATTTGAACATCTAAAGTTTTATTTATTACATTTATTTCAATAGAACTTGGTTCGGTTGATGCAGTTAAATAACCACTTGTTGCATATTTATCACCACTAATAGTTGATAAACTTCCAACGCCTTTAACAAACAATCTATTCTCACCCAAACTCCAACTTAAAGCGGATAAATCAAATTGGGTGTTTGTTGTTTCATTATTTATGCCACCATTTATGGTTACTAAATATTTACTTGCACCATTCAACTCATCCCAAGTTACAACACCGCCATTAAATTCAATATTTTGAACATCACTTAAAACATTTGCAGTGAACACATCACTTTTCCTACTTGAAATTTTAGTTGTGCCATCACCATTTGCAAACGCTTGTAATTTATATGATTCCCCATTCTCAAAATTGAAATTTAATAAGCCAAATAAACCTTTGTTTTCTTCATCAATAAATATTGTCGAATTTGAATTGTCAATTTTTAATTCACCATTTGAAACATAAATGTTTGGCTTTTCAAGTAGTTTGAAACTCATAACATTTTCATCTGACTTTAGTGAGTTTGCAGATATTGAGTTAGCAACCACTTTAATTGAAATCTCGCCCGCACTAATTGAACTCCAGTCGGTTTCAAAATCAAATGTATAATCACTTGAAACTTGCCTTGTTTTATTTCCAATTGTTATTAAAACATTGCAATTAGCGTTATTAGTTATTAATTTCAACACGCCATTTTCCAATCTTAATGATGGAGCATTTAATTTTGTTATAGATATTGTTTTTTGGTCAGAATTAACAAAGAATACACCATTTCTATTTTCATTAATAGCGGTCAACTTAAACTCATAAACACCCGCATTAAGAGGACTAAGATTAATTAAAACGCTATTTACTCCTGCATTAGTTCCATTAATATAGTAACCATCTGCACCTTTTGTTATTTCGTAAGAAATTTTATTTCCAACCTGTTTTATGGTTTCTAAAACAAATTTATTTTCAATGGTTGATTCAAAACCATTCAAGCTAGCAGGAGTTACAACTAAGTTTTCACCATTCAATGAAAGTTTCATAGAATTTGGCTTATATATTTTAAATATTGCTTCATTTGAATTTATAGAACCAACTTTTTTAGTTGTTATTTTTAAGTCTAAAACTTTGTCACATAAAATAGTGTTTAGTTTAATTTCTCCACCATTTAAAACGCTTCCAACTTTATTATTCCCAATTTTTATTTCATAATCAAATTGTTCCTCATAGTTGCTTACTTTTAAAACACCGTTTTCACATTCCACGCTTGGGGCTTCTAGTTTTTGAATAATTAACTCAGCACTATCACCGCTTGAAATGTAATACTCATAATTATTATAACTATTTGCATTCACAGCATTTGATATGTTTCCAATCGCACTAATTTTAAATCTATTTTCGCCAACATTAAACGAGTCGATTTCGCAAGCCTTTTGAGTTTTTAAATCGCCATTTGCAGTAATTAAATAATTCGTGGCATTCTTGATTGAATTCCAAACCACTTTATTATTTTCAAGCTTTGGCTCTGGAGTCTCTAACTTTTGAATGGTTTTTAATGAAACTCTACCGTTAAGCATTATATCTTTATTGCTGGTTTCATCTGATAGGTTAATTGTTGTGATATTTGAATCGTTGCCCACAACATATGCTGAAACCGTGTGAACACTCATATCGGCAATGCCAAATTCAGTTATTGAGTTCTCGTTCGCATCTAACTTAAACACATAGTTATATGCATTTGACTTACCCTGGATTTTATAAACACTTGCATTTTCAATAATTGCAAACTCTGCATTTGGTTTAATTGTGAAAGAAAACGCATTTGAATAACCACTTGAAATTGCACTTGTTGAATAACCTTGGATTCTTGCTGTGTACTTAGTGTTTGAATCTAACTGAAACTCTTTGCCATTTTCTATTAAAGTTCCAAGCATATTCAAACTGGCTTGATTATTGTTTGCGTTAACAATCACGATTCTACTAGCATCCCCACCCACGAGTTCAATTCCAAAGCTTTCAGCTTTTTCTAAACTCCAGTTCAAAACACCATTATGGAAACTTACATTCCCAACTTTATCTAGTTTTTCAAATCTCTTTGTTGAAACATTGGAATCAAGCCAAGTTTTATTTCCTTGCACAACCCCAACTTGAATAACACTTATATCTATATATTGAGCAAAGTTTTCAAGCGTTGGCTTAACAAATTCATTGTCCGTTTCAGTAAAATTCACGCCATCAAATGAGTACTTAAACTTCGCAGGAACTTGCGTTGAATAGCCCCATTTGATTAAATCACCATCTGAAACAATGTTTGAATCAGAAATGTTTGGCAACTTTTGAATGCTAACACTAACCGCATTAGATGCAATTGCATCCTGCTTTTTCATCTTAACACTGCATATTAACTCCACACCATTTTCCAATGCATTTTTTAGGTTTTCATCTAAAATATCATTCAATGTTGCACTCGATAGACTACTAAGCGAAAGCGTTGTCGATTTTAGATATTCAGTTTGTTCAGCTGTTTTGTAACCCACATTAAACTCTAAGTTATTTCCAGCATTTTCGCTTGGCAAAGTAACCTTAATTTCACCATCGCTTGTTATTCTAAATGCTTCAAGCTTACTAAGTTTAGTTATCTCAAAGTTTGTTTTGTTTTTCGCGTTGCAACAACCCAAATCTAAAATATTTGAGCCCACCCCTAAAATAGAAACACTATAAGTTCCTGTTTGCGTTAAAATTTCACTAAGGTCAATAGCCTCAGTTTTACTCAACTCAATTCTGTCTTCATTTAAAATCAGGTAATATTTTGAAAAGTTTGAGTTAGTTCCGTTCAAACTAACCAATCCATCGTCATTAACACTTATAGTTGCGTTGCAATCTTGCACAAAAAAGTAATTTGAAACTTCATCACTAGAGATATATCTGGCGCTATACCCATCTTTGAACTTTGCAGTTACCTTAATTAAATATTGCGTGTTTGATGATGCAACTTTAGATGCAATATCATTAATTTCGCCATCATTTGTGGTTATATTTATCTTATTCACACCATCAGCTGATAACTCAACATCATAAAAGCATTCACTATTCAAGCTATCACCTAGCACTAATTTTGAATTGTCTAATGGATTTCCTTCGCTATCTGAATTCACAAGTTTTAAGGTTGGAGATTTTAATCTTGTAATTTTTGCCACTGTTGACTTAGCGCTATCAATAATTCCATATCCGCTATCTGTTAAATTTCTAGAAATTGCAGTTAATGATATATTAAATTCCAAAATATCTTTATATTTATCTTGCCTTAAGTCAACAATCTTGTTTGATGAGAAATCAGAAACTTTAATATTCTCTAAACCTTCCACCCCTAAATCAACCAAGATTTCTTTTGTGTTGATTGAATCAAAGTTTGCTTCAGTGTTATCAAAACTTAATTCACCATTATTTGCAATAAGCACTGGTGTTTTTAGCATTTTGAATTTGAATTCTTGAGATTTTTCACTATCAAGATAATTCAATCCATCACCCACGCACATCACTTGAACTAAGTACTCAGTGCTATCTTGCAAGTTTGCATCCACACTTATCTCATCGCTTTCACTTTGAAGAATTTGATTTTCAACACCATTGATTATGTATCTATAACTAGTTGCATTTTCCACACGACTAAATTTTAATTTGCCATTTTCAATTCTCACATCACTTGGCGCACTTAATATTTCCGGCTCAACAACAACAATGTTTATACTTCTCTTTAAGGTTTGGTCAGCACTCGCATAAACAGATAACACAACATATAACTGCTCACTGCCCGATTTTCCGCAAGCGTTATCACACTTAACTTTAAATGAACCCTTTGCATTTCCGCTATCGAAAAACATCTCATCAGTTGAAATGTATCCCATTCTTGAAAAGTCCACTTCAACGCTCGTGTTTGAAACATCAGCAGGATTGATTTGATACGAAATAGTTAATTCTGCACCTTTTGGAGCATAGTAAATCCCATCATCTTTTTGAATGGCATTCTCAACCTTAACTATTCTCAAACCCGTTGGACTAACCACACTTCCAGAACAACTGCAAGCGTTAAAAACTATTCCGCAAAAACATATAAACAGCCCAATTAGGAAAACCTTAAATTTTTTCATTTTTAATCTCCATTTCTCAAACTTGTTTTAAAAAACAATTATTCAATATAATGATATCATAATAAAAATCTTTCTCAAACTTATTTTGTGCTTAATATATATAAAATATATATTAAATTCTCTTAATTAAACCATATTCCTCTTTCTTTAACGGAACAACTCAACATCAAGATTTCCACTATTAATTAACAAAATTTAAAAATAGGCACCCCTGCCCGCAGGGGCGCCTATTCTAAGGACAAATCGGAGGGGGGGGGATAGGCGCGTTGTATGGCGAGTTGAAAACCCAAGGTTCTTCGGATTCGCGTGCGGTGTTTAGCAACATTGTTTTGAATGGCGGTTTTGGTTCTCTTGGTGGCGTGGTCGGTTTTGTTAATAGGGTTTCTTCCTCATATATTTTAGTTCAGGAAATCCAAATCAATAGCTCTGCTAGCTATGTTGGTGGTGTGTTTGGTTTTGCAAAAGAGTATGTTGTGGCTAATTGTATGGTCGTTGATGGTATTAATATTTCTGGTAAGTCTTGTGTTGGTGGCGCTATTGGTGAAGTTAATAGCATCTCAGGATTTGATGGTGTGAATATTCAAGTTAATGGCTCTAGTGGTTTGAATTCTTTGAGTGGTAAAGATCTGCTTGGTGGCGCTATTGGATACATTAGGAACGTTGGAGCTGATTTGAGTATTCAAACTTCTGCGTTGAATATCTCTGCTTTTGGCGGTAAGGATGAGTCTACTCGTGGTGTTGGTGGTGCTATTGGGGTTGTTGATTCTGCGGATATATTA
>JBNMHL010000024.1:0-20024 GCA_050872745.1 Clostridiales bacterium
AAGTTGTTGACTTTACTTATTGTTCGTGCTATTATTACTTTGTTTTTAATAAACAACCGCATATTCCTCAGTAGCTCAGCGGTGGAGCAACCGGCTGTTAACCGGTAGGTCGTCCGTTCGAACCGGACCTGGGGAGCCAAATTGATTTTCACCAATAAAAGAATTGTTGGTAAAATCTCGAGAAGACAGAGAACTTTCTGCCTTCTCTTTTTTATTGTCTTCTTCCTCACTTTCAAAGTGTGTAATGTCGTATAAAGTTGGGTTTTTTATGTTATTTATCTCTATTTCCAAACAACCTGCAAGCATTGTTGGAACTAAGTTCAAATATATGTCAACTTTGTCATTATAAATAAAAATTTTGTTGATAAAATTTTGAAGCATTGTCTTTTTCTCGGTTTCGCTGCCATTATCAAGTATATCTTGTGCTTTTCTATACACCTTTTTAAGTTCTTCTCGTGTTGGAAATTGATATGCTGTTGTGCTAGTTTCGTTTTTAAGTTTAATTTCAGTTTCTTTCTTCAAATTTTCTATTCTTGTTAACTCATTTAAAATGACTTCATTTGTGTTGCCATTTGCAATAACTTTAACTAAATTGTTAATTTGATTTGTATAATCTTTTATTTGATTTTCTAGCATTTCAATTAAAGTTTTGTTTTGTGTCATTTCTTTGGCGAAAATTGCATATTCTTCAATAACATCTTCAATCATATTTTCATTAAATACAACTCTTTTTATTTTATCAATAACAAATCGTTCAATGTCTTCTTTCCTAACTGAATTGTTATGACAATAATGTTCTTGTTTTCTTGCATCTTTATAACTAAGTTGATTTTTACATTTATAGTAAAGATATTTGCCACATCTTATCTTACTGCCAATATAAGGTTCGCCACATTCTCCACAGAATATTTTGCCACTTAATAAGTATGTTGTAGTTGCTATACTTGGTTGTCTGTGTATGCGTTGCTTTAATATTTTTTGTACTCCATTAAAAACATCCTTTGAAATGATTTGAGGCAAACCATTTTCAATTCTAACAATGTCTTTTTCAAGTCTTGGGTCGTTTAATCTATTTTTTTTGTTGCAATCATAAATATATGTACCAGTGTATCTTTCATTTCTTAAAATGCTGTCTATACTTGTGCCATTAAAACTTTTACCTTTTGCATTTTTATACCCCAACTTATCAAGTTTTTGAATTATTTCTGAACGAGAGTTTCCGTTTAAAGTCATATTGAACATTATTTTAACTGCTTCGGCTCTTTCTGGCTCTATTGCAATATCGTGCAAAGCGTGTCCTTTTTTATGATACATTGGGTTTCCCAAGGCATCTAATCTTGGCACCAACATATAACCATAAGGTGGAGTTCCGCCATTGTTCTTTGCTTTTAAGGCATTTTCTTTTAAATTCTTTAAAGTTTTTCTTGAAAGATCATTTGAATAGTAGGCAGCAAATGTTTCCAATATTTGTTCCATAACTTGTCCTTCTGGAGAACTATCAAACTTTTCGGTAACAGAAACAACTTTAACACCATTTTTTCTTAAAGTTACTTTATTAAAAAAACTATCATCTCGATTTCTTGCAAATCTATCTAACTGGTAAACCAATACCTGACTAAAAGTTTTCTCAAAACTTTCATCAATCATTTGTCTAAACGCTTTTCTGTTATCGTTTGTTCCACTTTGTGCCTTATCTACAAACCATTTGATTATGATTAAATCATTTTGTTCTGCATAATCTCTAATTTCTCTTTGTTGTGCTTCAATAGAAGCCTCGCTTTGATTATCGCTGCTATATCTACAATAACCAACTACTTTATTTGCATTATTGTTTTTAACTTGATTCATTTTATTTTTCTCCTCTTAATTTTTGTATTTCATCATAAATGAATTTAAAAAATGGGTTACTTGAAACTTTATAAGTATCTTTAGTTTCTAAAACCTTTTTTCTAAATTCGGCTTTTAAGCCAGTTCTACTTTTAGACGCAGTAATTTTTAAAACTGCTTGTTTTTCTTCATACATAATTAAACTCCTTTGTGTGCGTAAACTTGTTGCTCACTGCAACAGCACTATATATATGTACGAATTTTTTATTTTCAAAAAGGGCAAAAATGAGTATTTTTTTAAAAATTTTCTGAAAAAATACAAAAAAGTCAGTCTTTGGGCGACTGACTTTGCGTTTTTTATTAAATTTTTGATTGCCTTTCTCTTTTTTGAGTTCATTTTTTAATTCTCTCTTGCGTTCTTCCTTTTATGTTTTATTATTCTTAATAGCATCCAACTTTTTGGCGTGTTTGCTTGTGTCGTGGCGTGAGTTTACTAACTTTCTTAATAATTTATATAGGCAAAATGTTTTTGACCTTTTGGCGTTGATTTCTTATGGTACTCTTATGTACTGCATATATAGTCAATGAGTTATGCTCTCAACTAAATAGCAACTAAAGGTGTTTTTCCTATGTCCTTAACCTATGCTAATTGACCTATAAATGATAACTAAATAATGACTTATGCCTATTTCTTTGTTGTCTCTAATTGTACTACTTTAAAAATCTTCGACAATACTATTGAAAGTACTATTGCGTCAACTAATGCAACTATTCCTACAATAACAAATGCACTTATATTTTGTGCTCCTTGCGTTCCTGCAAGAATAAAAGCAATTGCAATCCAATAGAGAACAACATTGCATATCCAAGCAAGAACTTTTACTGATTTTTTTATTGTTTTTTCTTGATTTGTTTTTTCTTCCATATTTAACTCCTATTTTGGCGTATTCTTTTGGGGTTTGGCAGTGATTTATACTCCAACTTGATAAATTATATAACAAAGATTTTATCGTCGGTTGGCGTTGATTTTTACCAAACTCTCGAATATTGTGCCGCGGTATTATTATATAAACCGGAATTGAATTTGTAAAGTGCTGGCAATAAAAAATAGCAACTTGATTGTTGCTACTGTCAATCTCTAAACAAATATTTTAATGGCAAATCGATAAATTCGTCTAAATGATTTGTAAAATTGTGGTCAATATTTTCCAACACAAATGTGGTTGCAGTGCTTTTCAACATTTTATAAAACATACTTGACATATCTTTTTCGCCACAAATAAGCGTTGTATTGCCAGCAAATTGATTTATTCCACTTTCTATCTTGAATAAATTTATATTTAAAACTGGGTTAACGGCGAGTATTTGTTTAATTTGTGGGTGTTCGTGTGCGTGCATTAAAAGTATATTTGCACCAGCAGAACTGCCCATAGCATAAATTTTTCCATTGCATTTATTCTTTACATACTGCATTATAAACTCTAAATTTTCTTTTGTATGTTGCCACGAGCCTGATGGGGTCGTGGCAACTGCTACTGAAAATTCTTGCGTGTCTATTACCTTGTTCGCCAGTTTTACATACTTGTCAGCATAACCCTTAACCGTTCCACCAATTCCGGTTAAAATTAGCAAAAGATTATCTGCAATACCATAAAACTCGATTTCGATATTTTCCACAAACAATTCCTTTTTACTTTTTGTTTAGTTCGTACCATTTTGTGTACAAACTTTTGCTTTCTCCCACAGACCTAAACATTTCAAAGCCACTACCAATACTGCCTGCATTTTCGCCTTTTTCTCTTTTTAAAAGCATAACTGCAAGTGTTGTTAAAAAGTATTCTTGATTTTCAAATAAAACTGTTCGGTTGCTATTTATTGTTGCCTTGTATTCAGCGTTTGGAATAAACTCAATTTCATCGCCATTTTTTAAACCCATACTATAAAAAGTTTTAATTGGCGACATAGTCCTTTTTTGATTTGAATTTTCCAAGTTTTTTCCAAGTTTTTGTGGTTTATGTTGCGAATTATTATAATATAAAATTTTTGCATCATCAATTAAACTTGATATGTCTTGCATAATTGATACTGCATCTTCAGGTTCAATATTAAAAAATTCTCGTTTTGGGTTTATTCTTAAATCTGGTGCAAGTTTTCCAATCAGTTTGTGTATCATATGTTCTGCTTCGTTGTACTTGCTTGTTTCCAAAACAGCATAAATTTCAAAAGGCAATGGAATTCCAGTTGCTTGTGAAAGTTCTGCTATTCGTCTATCTAAATTATCAGTTTTTCCAATTTTAACCCAATTCTCTTTAAAACAAGGGTTGGTTAAAATGTAAACATATCCTTTGTTTTCCATAAAATAAAAGTGCCCTCCAGTGTGTGGAAGGCACAGCCCTATAAAGAACAAACCTTCCATTGTTGCGACACAATTTTACCAAAGTAGGTGGAAGCATTTGTGTTATAGGCAAAAAGCCATTATCCCACAATGGTAAATATTAAATTGTGTCGCATAATTATTATGCCACAAATGTAGGGCAAAAGTCAATCGAATACGCTTTTTTCGTTTAAAAAATACCAAGTAAATGATTACAAGGTGTTTACTATAAATAATATATCTAGCCAACTTTACCAGTCATTATCTTGAATAACTCTATTTTCTTTGTCTTTATCAAGTATTTTTCTCATTTTGCTAGCCCTTTCAATTAAAGTTGATATGCATTTGTCATTAAGTTTAAACCATCTTCTTCGGATTTGTCTTTTTTTGTCCCATCTATTCTCATAATTTATTAAGCACATTTCTTTTAAAAGTTTAATACTATTCTCAAAAGTTTTGCGACCAATACAATATTCTGTTTGCAATCTGTATCGCTCAACAAAAAAAGAGTCATCACCTTTTTCTTTATCAAAAAGCCAACTGTTGTAAATATTACTCTCATTGCAAAGAATAATAAAAACATCAACAAGATTTCTTGCTCTGTCAATATTTATTTTGCTAGGGTAATATTTGTCTAAAAAATTCTTAAATATTGGTCGTAAAATATAAGGTTCATTGATATACCCATATTCTTTTCCAAGTCTATTTAATGTTCTCATTGCTGGCAGCATCGCTGTACTTGTATTTTTCATATTTCTTTTATCTCCTTTATCGCTTAGTTATTAGTTAGTACGATTTCTTTATTTTGGTAATGTGTAATAGTTAGTACGAAAAATAGATTTTTCTATTCTTTTGAACAATGTTTAACATATCTCAACTCACAAAACTTTTCTTTTGCAACTAAATAACGAATTGTTAAAAATTGCCACAATCTTTGTTTGCGTGAAAGTATCTCGTTTTTCTTTGGTCTTCTTGGGTGGTAATATTTGCCATCTAGACTTGCAAAAGTATTTTTTATTGGTGACAATTCCAGTGGGGAGCCAAAAAAGCGAGTTTATAAACTTGCTTTTTTTTTGTTTTATATATGTATAAAAAAAATACCAAAGATATGCTTATAAAATATCTTGGTATTTTTTATTTTAAATTCTCGTTAGAAGCTAATTCTTTTGCAATTAATTCATCAACTTTTCTTTCTCTTGTTATTAGTTCAATGTGTTTTAAACTGTTTTGATGCTTTAATAAACTTTCTTTTGTTGCTGTTTTCATAAATTCAGTGAATCCCCAAAGCAGTTTGTCGCTAGTTAAGAAACTATAGATATCATCTAATTTAATACTTTCTTTTTTAATTTCATCTATAAGCGTGTTAAAAGCCAAAATAGCTTCATCTAGCCAAAAATCATTAGTATATTCATTTAACAATTTAATTGTTTTTATTTGAAAATTATTATCTTTATTATAAAAGTTTGATAAAAATTTAGCATAATATTTCTTGTTATTAAAATCTTTAATCTTTGGAGTTGAACTAATGTTTTTTTGTAAGTAATTATAGTACATATTGTTGTTATTAATTAAATTATCAATTTTTTCCATAAATAGTTCCTAATTTTTCCAGTATTTTAATATTTTTGTGTGAGTTTGTCAAATGTATTTATTATTGTTTTGTTTTGAGCATAATTTATGATACTATTATGGTATAATGTGAGGTGAAAAATGATAGTATTGGCTTATGATCATCGTGCTTTTGAACTTATGAAAGATATTAAAGCATATTTTAAAGAGAATAAAATGGAATATGTGGAGTTCGCAAGCAAAGATTATGATCCGCTTGATAGTTACGCTGATTTTGCTAAGCAGGCAAATGAATATATCTTAACGCATAATGGTTCGATCGGAATTTATTCTTGTAGATCTGGAATTGGTGTTGATATGACAGCTAATCGTTCTAAAGGTATTAGGGCAGGCTTATGTGTTAATAATGAATTTGTTAAATTAGCTAGAAATGATGATAATATTAATGTTCTAGTTATTCCAGCTGGTTTTGTTACAAAGAATCTAGCTATCGAGATGATTAACACTTTTATTTCAACTCCTTTTGAGGGTGGTAGGCATTTGCCTAGATTAAAAAAACTTGATGAATAGTTAATCTTTTTCATAATATTATCCTATCAAACATATATTTTCTTAAGGAGATATTATGAAGAAGATTTCTTTTTTTATGGTTATATTAATGGCTGGGTTTATTTTTTGTTCGTGTTCTAAAGTAAGCGTTTTGGAGTTGAGTAAAGAAAAAACATCAGAAGTGCGAGAAAACTTTTATTATCAAGAAAAAGATGATTATGTGCTTACTTTTTCTTCAGGGATGCGTGAAAAAGATTATAATCTAGATGGTGTAAATTCTGGAGAAGTGGTTGAATTTGGTCTTATCACTCTATACTCCAAATCACATGCGCTTCTTAATGATTATAATAGTACTTATTCACTAGCTTATAATGATGAAGATATTATAGGAAATTTAGAAAGAAATCCATATGATGGTTCCTTAGTTGCTGATATTGGCACAAAAATAAATCAAGATACTATAAATATAAAGTTATATTTTAATAATCAAGAAATTGATTTTGAATTAGTTAATGTTTCAAAAGATTGGGCGGTTAAGAGTGGTGATGCATTAGAAATTGCATGTGTGCATTTAGCAAATGAATTAGAAAAATATGTTTCTAAAGGTAGGTTTTATGGTGAAGTATATATTAAAATAGCTTACAATTTTTCTTTAAATAACGATTGTATGTGGTATGTAAAATTCTTAGCACCTGATTTTAGCTATGTTTCTGTTGTTATAGATGTTGCAACTGGGAATGTTATTTCATCATCCACAAATTCAATGTGAGATTATAAAATAAAAAGCGATTAATGTGAATTAATCGTTTTTTTATTTTTGTTTTATTTTGAATAATTCTATATTGTGTGATATACTTTATTGAGGTTTTTATGAGAAAAAAGATTGTATTAAAAGTATCATTGATAACTGTGTCTATATTACTATCGCTATTTATAGTTGGGATGGTTATTTTTTGTTTATGTTTTCCAAAAGATAGCGCAAGTGTTATGTATGATATCGGACTAGAAAATATATCGCAATCATTGTACTATAGGGATTATAAAAAAACACAAAGTTTAAATAGTTTATACAATTCTTTATCTATTAACATAAAACTGAATAATTCAAAAAATATTATAAAGCAATATGAGTTGTTAAGCGGTGATGGAAACTACAATTTGCTTGTTGAGACCTATGCAAGTAGTGTTATGCAATCAAATAAAAATGCCTATATAAAAGCTAGCTCATATGATTTGGATGATTATCTTTCAAATAAGTATTTAGATGCGTTAATTAAAAGCGATTTAAAAGAAAAAGCGTTTAAGTATGCTACAGCCAATAGCAACTTTGAAAGTGATTTAAGTTTTATTAATTTGAAAAAATATACATATCACAACTTTTTAAAGGATGTTGAATCAATTGAAAAAAATAACCCATTGTTTTATGAAGAAATTGATGGTGTAAAAATTTTTGATGTTATTAAAGAGTATTATGCTGACCTTAATGGTTATTTAGAAAATCACAAAGCGGATAGTTTTGAAAATGATAAAGTATATAAAATTGCATTGACTGATAGAATAATTGAAGTGGGAATGGATCTTTTATCACTAAACAACTATAATAGCATTACTTTTTCAATTGACAGAGAGGAAACTAACAATAGGATATTATACTTAAAAAATGAGTATTTAAGGGAATTATTATGATAAACACAAGTTTTGATAAAATGAAAAAGCAAGATAGAGATTTACTTAATAATTTAATTGGCAATCAGTATGAAAAAACAAAATTTATTGATGAAGAGGTTTCTAAATTAATTTGTGCTATTTCCGAAAAATATACCCTTGAAATAGGGTTGGTTATTTCAAGAAAAGGTGTTATTAAAGATGTTTTTATTGGCGATAAACACTCTTGTGAAATTAAAATTGAGCATAGTGAAAATTTATTAACTGGCGAAAGGATAATTCACACTCACCCTAATGGAAATTCTACTCTAAGTGATATGGACTTAAGTTTATTAAAAAATAATATGAGTGATTGCATTTGTGCTATTGGAGTTAAAAATGGAGAGCCATATGATGCAAACGTTGCATTTTATGATGGAGAAAAAATAACAAATTTATTTGTTTATGATGCTAGATATATTAATAAAAATGGTATTTTAGATAGAATTTTTGATATAGATAAGGACTTAAAAGATAGACACAATAAGTTATCAATTAATCAAAAAGAGGAAATAAAAGCCATTTTAGTGTTTGTGGATTTTGGAAAATCTTTTGATGCTAAAAATTCATTTGAAGAACTTGAAGGATTAGCTAGAACTGCTAATATAAATGTGGTAGATACTTTATATCAAAAGAAAAATAGGCCTGATAGCAGATACTTAATTGGTGAAGGAAAATTAGTTGAATTAAAAAATAAGATTCAACTATATAATGCCAATTTGGTTGTTTTTGAAAATGAATTAAATGGAAGTAAATTATCGAATTTGGAAGAATATCTAGGCGTAAAAGTTTTAGATAGAAGTATGCTTATTCTTGATATATTTGCTGGACGTGCAAAAACAAAAGAAGGTAAGTTGCAAGTTGAGTTGGCGCAGTTAAAATACTCGCTTCCAAGACTATCTTCTCTAAATATGTCCGATGGAAGATTTGGTGGTGGTGTTGGAATGCGTGGCCCTGGCGAGACTAAATTAGAACTAAATAGAAGAATAGTAGAAAAAAATATTTTGAAATATACAAAAGAACTTGATAAGTTAAAAAAACAAAGAGAGTTAAATAGAAAAAATAGGACTTCTAATTCTAAACCTGTGGTTAGTATCGTTGGCTATACCAACAGCGGAAAAAGTAGTTTGTTGAATCTTTTAGCAAAATCAGATGCTTTTGTTAAAGATGAATTGTTTGCAACACTTGATACAACAACAAGGAATGTGTGGATAAATAGTAAAATGGAAGTGTTGATGACTGATACTGTAGGCTTTATTAATAATTTACCACACGAATTTATTGAAGCTTTTGCAAGTACGCTTGAAGAATGTGTATATTCTGATTTACTATTGCATGTTGTTGATATATCAAATCCAAACTACTTAAATCAAATAAAAGTAACAAATTCGGTTTTGAATAAACTTGGTTGTGATGTTCCAATCATAATGGTTTTTAACAAAATCGATAAAGTAGATTTAAGCGCGATTATAAAAACTGAAGGAGTTTATATTTCTGTTAAAAATCAAATAAATATAGAAAAATTAAAAAATGAAATTTTTAAGGCATTAAAATAATTTTATTCAATTGTAACATTTTTTTAAAATCTTAAATAGTATGAAGTAGAAAGCAAGATTATAAAAAATTTACATATCTCTTGCTTTTAATACAGGAGGATAAAAAAATGTTTTTTGGATCAAATAACGGATGCGGATGCGGTGGAAACAAAGGTGGAAATAACTGCTGCTGCCTATTATTAATTTTATTATTATGTGGATGTGGCTGTGGTGGAAATGGCTTCGGTGGAGGAGATGACTGCTGCTGGGCAATTTTATTATTATTAATCATTATGAATTGCTGCGGATGTGGCTGTGGTGGATCAATCGGCTGCTAATTTTAATCTAAAATTTAAAAAAACAAGAGCAGATGCTCTTGTTTTTTGTTGATTTGTGAAATAAAAGCACAAATGGATATAAACAGAAGATTATAAATAGGTTAATTGTTTGATTTAATCCTAATAAATGTGTATAATATAATGATATTTATATTGTTTATTATAAATATATAAGCATTTTGCATTGTTTCTCAAGTTGCAGTAATTAAAATAAATCAGTAATTTAAAATGTGACTAAAATAATGTAATTGATGTAAGTTTTTATTCATTGGAGTTTATTATGTTAACATTCGCAAGGGGAAGTTCAGGCATTCAATTGCTAATTATTGGTTTATCTTTTGTTTTTGTTTTAATATTTTCGTTAACTTTGCATGAATTTGCACACGCTTATGCTGCATATAAATCTGGTGATGACACAGCAAAGATGGAGGGTAGGTTAACTTTAAATCCTCTAAGCCATATTGATTTAATAGGTTTTGTAACATGCCTTTTGTTTGGCTTTGGCTGGGCGAAACCGGTTCCTGTTAATCCCTTTAAATTTAGAAACTACAAAAAAGGTATGTTTTTTGTTTCAGTGGCAGGGGTTTTAATGAATTTAATTCTTGCACTAATTTTCTGTCCGTTATTTCTGTTGTGTGAAAAATATTTCTTATCTGGCTCAATAACAAATTTTCAGTTGTTTTTATATAGTTTAACTCAATTCGCATATCAATTAAACATTTGTTTGTTTGTTTTTAATTTATTACCAATTGCACCATTAGATGGATTTAACTTACTTCAAGGATTATGTAGTTATGATAATAAATATATTGCTTTTATGAGGAAAAATGGCTACCTAGTTTTAATCGCAATGCTGATAATATTTAGATTTACAAATATTTTTGAAAGCATTATATATGGATTAACATATCCAATTGAAGCTTTATGGAAATTAATTATATAAGGATTGTTTACAATGGAAGAAAAAGATACAGCAGTTAATGAGAAAATTCCTAATGAACCAACAACAGACTTAGATGTAATACACAATGTTGATAAAGAAATCTCAGAGGAAAATGAGAATGAATCTGAGGGTATCACATTTAAGCTAGATGATTTTGAAGGACCTTTGGATTTACTTCTTCATTTAATCAAAAAAAATAAAATGGAAATTGAAGATGTTAAGCTTGCTGATATTACCGATCAATATCTAGAAATGATGAGTGATATTGATAATATAGACATGGAAAAAGCAAGTGAGTTTATAGTTATGGCTGCCGAATTGATTGAAATAAAGAGCAGAAGTTTATTGCCATACACTAGAGAACCTGAAGAAGAGGAAGAAGATCCTGAGTATCTAAAAGAAGTTAGAATCAAAGAGTATTTAATGTTGAAAGAGGAATGTGATAAACTTAAAACTTTAGAATGCACAGATAGATTTTATAAGTCACCGGAACCAGATGCGAATAAATATAGAATTGTTTTGAAAGATATGCAGCTTGATATGCTTTTAGATGCTTTTATTCGAATCATGAATAAAACTGAAAAAGCTGTTGATAAACCACCTGAAAAAGAAATCGAAAAAGAAAAATTTACTGTTGAAAATAAAATTGCTAGCATAAAAGATGCATTGATAGTTAAAAAGAAAATTATGTTCAGTGAGTTATTTTCTGCAAGTATATCAAAAAACGAAATTGTTACAACATTTATGGCATTATTAGAATTATTAAAATTGCAAGAAATAAGAGTTGTTCAAAATGATTTGTTTAAAGATATTGAAATCGAAAAAAGGGAAGATGATGAAAATTCAGAAGATGAATTAGGAGAAAACAATGGATAATTTGAAAAGTGTTATAGAATCAATATTGTTTGTTGCTGGTGATGCAGTGGCTTTTAACGATATTGCAGAAAAACTTAATATATCTAATGATGAAGTTAAAGAAGCTGTTAATGGAATTAAAGAAGATTTTGAAAAGTTTGAAATGGGTATAAATCTTCAAATTTTTAATGAAAAAGCGCAATTGTGTTCTAATCCAAAAAATGCTCAAATGGTTGCTGAAGTTTTAAATCCAATTAGGGAAAGAGCATTAACAAGGGTTGTTATGGAAGTTTGTGGAATTATCGCTTATAAACAGCCAATAACAAGGTTAGAAGTGGAAAATCTTAGAGGGTTTAATAGTGACTACGCAATAACAACTTTACTAGAGAATAATTTAATAGAAGTTGTTGGGCGAAAAGATGCAATCGGAAAACCTTTATTATTTGGAACAACTGACACATTTTTGAAAAAGTTCAATCTAACATCATTAGATGATTTGCCTGATTATGATGAATTAATGGAGAGAATTCAAGTTTTACACACTAATTCCGAAAAGAAAGATAATAGTCTATTTGATTTCAGAGATATTCCAGAAAACAAAGATGAACAAATTTTGTTAGATGAACCAACTGAAGATGACAAAAAAATGATAGAGCAGATGGAGAATGAGCTTGAGAGCGGTGTTGTGAATGTTGCGTATTCTTCAAGTGAAATTGATCATGATGCTGAAGAGCTTGAAAAAGCTTTAGATAACCTTAATTTTGAATTGGATGAAATTAAAGAATTAAATAAAGAATTTAAATAAAACAAAAAATTAGATTATTTTATTTAATATTACAAAAACTATAGTATGTTTATTGTATTTTTGATAACAACTATAGTTTTTTTTGTTGTGACAATAAGGCTTGCATTTAGAGTGTTATTGGATTATGATATAAAAAACAATCATGGTAGATTAATAATAAAATTTTATTTTATTCCGATTATAGCTTATGAATTCGAAATAAGGCTTGGCTATATTTATTTAATAAATAAAAGAAAGAAAGTCAGAATTAAGGTGGATTTAAGCGCAAAAAGCATAAAGTTTATTAATGATTTAAGATTATATCTATTTTCAAATATATATTTAACAAATTTTAATTTAACAACAGAGATAAGTTCATATAATCCATCTATAGTTGCATTAGTTAATTCGTTTTTAATTCTAATAAAATACATATTTTATATTAAATTAGATAATAATAATTCTGATACAAAAATTACAATCAATAACATTTATAAATATTTTGAAAGTGAATTTAAAATAGAGTTAAATATAAAGTTATTTGTATCTTTATTAGATTTAATATTGGCCTTTTTAAAAGCTCAATTCAGCAGGAGTTATGGAAATGATAAACAATGATGATAATGTTGCAGATGTGATAAATAGTACACTTCTTAATATTAAAGAAATTCTAGATGTTAATGCATCTGTAGGAAAGCCTATCAAAGTTGGTGATAGTTCTTTTGTAATCCCAGTGACTAAAATTAATGTTGGTTGTTTGAGTGGTGGAGCAAAAGTAAACAAAGTAGATAAAAAAAAAGTGAATGATATACCATTTAGTGGTGGTAGCGGAACGGGATTTAGCATAATTCCAATTGGCTTTATTTGTATATTGAATAATTCTGTAAAGTATGTAAATTGCAATCAAGAAACATCAATTGTTGAAGATATGGTGAATGTTATAAATAAATCATTTTCAAAAATCGTTTTAAAGGAGGAAAAAAATGAGAAGTAAATTATCTAGAGTCAAAAGTCTTTTTGCTAAAATTATTATTATTCTATTAATAATGATATTAAGCGCATCAACATTAAGTGTTTATGCATATTCAGCTGATCCTATTGAAATTTTTGCTCCGGCAAAAGCGATGGTTGTTTTAGAAGGTAACACGAATACTGTGCTTTATGAGTTTAATAAAGATGTTCAATTGCCCATGGCTAGTGTAACAAAAATTACAACCGCAATTCTTGCGATAGAAGAATGTGATGATCTTAATGAAATTATTACTGTAAGCGATAAAGCTGTTGGTGTTGAGGGCACGAGCATATATTTAAATAAAGATGAACAAATACGCGTTAAAGACCTCCTTTTGGGGCTTATTTTGGCTAGTGGTAACGATTGTGCAGTGGCGTTGGCTGAGTATTTTGGTGGATTAGAAGTTTTTGTTGAAAAGATGAATAATTTTGTGCAAAAAATTGGTGCAGTTAACACTCACTATGATAATCCTCATGGATTAGATAGTGAAACTCATTACACAACAGCTTATGATTTGGCATTAATAACATCTTATGCTCTTAAAAACGAAATTTTTAGAGATGTGTCAACAACTAAGTATGCCACAATAGAAAAAACAAACAACCATGAAAAAAGATATTTAAAAAACAAAAATAAATTATTGTTTAATATGGAAAATTGCATTGGAGTGAAAACAGGTTTCACTGATAATGCAGGCAGATGCTTAGTAAATGCACATGAAGAAAATGATATGCAAATTATATCTGTAGTGTTAAATTGTGGCCCAATGTTTGAGGAATGCGAAAGATTAACCAAAAAAGCTTTAGATGAATATGAAATGATAACTTTTGTTAAGCCGTATAATTATATTTCAGATGTTATTGTTGAAAGTGGTGAAGTGAACAATATTGGAATAGCAAATGTTAGGGGTTATAAAGTACCAGTGTTAAAATCTGAAAAAGAAAGATATGAAGTAAAATATGACTTTCCTAATAGTGTTGTAGCTCCAGTTGAATTAAATAGTGTGATTGGTAAAGTACTTGTTTTAAAAAATGGAGAAATTGTGTTTGAAGAAAATATTTACACAATCGAAGAAACAAGAAATATTGACATAAAACATATATTAAACAATATCATTTCAAAGTTTCAAATAAGTAATTAAAAGAAAGTTTCAAAAACTTTCTTTTTTTAATTTATTAATTTTACATATTAAATTAAAATCTATATAATATGAATTAGATGAATAATAAAGGTGAGTATGAGAATAAATTCTTTTTTAGCAAGATGCGGATTAGGTAGTAGGCGAAAAGTTGAAGAACTTATATTAAAAAAACAAGTATTGGTTAATGGCTCAAATATAATTTCTTTATCAACCCAGATTGATCCACAAAAAGATGAAGTTGTATGTAATAATAAAAAACTGACATTAATAGAAGATAAAGTTTATTTAATGCTAAATAAACCAAAGTTGGTTTTATCAACAGTTTCTGATGATCGTGGAAGAAAAACAGTCATGGATTATGTTGATAAAACAATAAATGTTTTCCCAGTTGGACGTTTGGATTACAACACTGAAGGTTTATTATTGTTAACTAATGATGGTGAGTTTGCTAATAATGTTATTCACCCTTCAAAAATGATATGGAAAACATACGAAGCAAAATTAAATAAAATGCCAAAACCAATTGACTTAGTTAAATTAAGAAAAGGTGTTGATATTGGCGATGTGATAAAAACATTACCGGCTCAGGTTTCTAATCCTGAATTATGTGATGATGGGTTATATAAAGTCGTGATTAAAATATCAGAAGGAAGAAATCGGCAAATTAGAAGAATGTTTAAAGCTGTAGGTTATAATGTTTTAGAACTGAAGCGAATAGCTATTGGAAATTTGCTGTTGGGTAACTTAAAGTCTGGTAAAATTTTGACTTTAACAGATAATGATATAAAGAACATATTTAATTAAGGAGTTTGAGAAATGGGAAACTTAACTATTGCAATTGATGGGCCAAGTGGTGCAGGTAAAAGCACAATCACAACAAGATTAGCTGATAAACTTGGAATCTTTCAATTAAACACAGGTGCTCTATATAGGGCAATTGGTTTATATTATTTAGAAAACAACATTGATGTTAACAACACTAATGAAGTTTTAAAACATATTAATGATATTGATATAAAAGTTAAATATGATGGTATTGACCAAATAACACTTCTTAATGGAGTAAATGTTAATTCAAAGTTAAGGACTCCAGAGGTTGATAATATTTGCTCTATTACATCACAAATACCCGAACTTAGAGAACATATTTTAACTATCCAGCAAGAGGCGGCAAGGAGTCATAGCCTTATAATTGAAGGCCGGGATATTGGTGCGGTTGTTTTACCTAATGCAACATTTAAATTTTATCTTGATGCATCTCCTGAGGTTAGAGCAAATAGGAGAGTTCACGATGAAAAAAACGGCAAAAATATTTTAGATTATGATAAAGTTCTAGCTGATATTATTGAAAGGGATAGAAGAGATACACAAAGAAAAATATCACCATTAGTTAGACTTCCAGAAGCTATTTATGTAAATTCAGACAATATGACAATTGAAGAAGTTGTTGATTATATGTACAATATTATTGTGAAAGGTTAATTTATATGTTTTATGTCTTAAGATTTTTTGCGTATCTACCTTTAAAGATTTTATTTCCAACTAAAATAATAGGTAAAAAAAATAAAATTAAAAAGGGTAGAATGATTTTATGTTGTAATCATCAATCCAATAATGATGTGCCATTAATAGCCATTAGTTTTCATAGGCGATTTAAGTATATGGCTAAAGTGTCTTTATTCAAAAATAAATTTATTGGTTGGATTTTGAGAATGTTAGGTGCGTATCCAGTAAACAGAGAAGAAGTTGATCTGGTTGCGATGAAAAAAACACTTGGCTATTTAAAAAACGAAAAAGCTGTTTGTTTATTTCCTGAAGGCACACGCGTAACAGAGCATGAAAAATCTAGCTTGAAAAATGGAGCAATTATATTTAGTTTAAAAACAAAATCGCCAATACTTCCATGTGTTTTTCTTAAAAAACCAAGAGTTTTTAGGAGAAACAAATTTATCATAGGTGAACCATTAAAGCTCTATGAGATGGAGCAGTTTAAAGATAAAAAAGTAAATGATGAGTTAATTGAGCTAGGAAAAGAAATATTGTTTGAAAAAATGAATGAATTATACACATTGGAAAAAAGGGGTTAATTATGGGAAAAAGAACAAACTATATAGACTGGAACCAATACTTTATGGGGGTTTCATTACTATCTGCTCAAAGGAGCAAAGATCCAAACACTCAAGTTGGTGCGTGTATTGTTAATAATGACAATAGAATAATAAGTGTTGGCTATAATGGTTTTCCTAATGGTTGTGATGATGACAAAATGCCTTGGGATAGAGAAGGTGATATGATCAATACTAAATATGCCTATGTTGTCCACGCGGAGTTAAATGCAATTTTAAATGCTAAAACTTCTCTTAGTGGATCAAAAATTTATGTTGCATTATTTCCGTGCAATGAGTGTGCTAAAGCAATTATTCAATCTGGAATCAAGGAAATATATTATTTAAGCGATAAGTATAATGGGACTGATGCTAATAAAATTAGTAAAAAGATGTTAGATATGGCTGGTGTTAAATATAAGCAATTAAAATTTGACACAAAGCACATAGTTTTAAATTTTGATGTTGAAAAATAAGTATTTATTGATTTAAATGATAAAAGTATTGCATATATAAAAAAACATTACAATTGTAAAACTATCTCTATGAGATCAATTTTGTAATGTTTTTTTATTATTGTTCGGATTTTATTTGCTTAATATCTTATCAATGATTTCATTGGTGTTTTTGATTAATTCTTCCTTTGTTCCATTGTTTAATATAAAGTAGTCAGCATACGCGATAGGGCCACCTTTTTCAAGATTTTCGATTTCAGAAATATCTCTAGTTTCAACATCGTCGCGAAGCATAGGCCTTATTTCACGAATGGAAAGCCTTTCTATTCTTAATTCTTTGTCTGTAACAACACATATGAGTTTAATATTGTCTTTGTAGATACTCTTAAGATATTTATACTCGCTCCAAGAGTATAAACTTTCAATAACTACATTACCTTTGTCATATTCCTCTTTAATTTTATTTTCGTTTAGTTTGGCATATATTGCCATATCACCAGTGCTTCTAAATTCTTCACGAATTTTTTTTTCATTCTCCCAGTTTGTTGGAAGATTTCTTTTTTTTAGTTCATCAAATGTAACGGCGCCAAAATATATTTTATTAAATCCTCGATTTATCAAAGTTTCCGTTACTTCTGTTTTTCCTGCTCCGCACATACCAACAACTGCAACTATTTTATTATTCATTCCATTCTCCTATTTATTATTGATATGAATATTATATATTATTTAAACCAATTTTTCAAAATGAATTACTAATAAAGATATTTTATTCCTTTAGTTTTACCTAAGATGACCTTTGCGATTTCTAGGGCAGAAGTGTTATTTGTGCATACTAAGTCAAATTGAGATTTGTAGTATGGAAACATTTCATCAAATGGTTTCTCAAAAAAACCAACTTTAATTATATTATTATCGTTAATTTTGCCACACATGGTTGTGTCTTGGATTATATCACCAAATAACAACACTTTATTTCTAGTGTTTAAAATGGGTGCTAATGATTGCTCAGCAATAACATTTTTATTAAATATATGGACAATTTCGTTTTCTAATCTAGTTGCGATTTTGTTTTCAAAAATTATTTTATTCGAAATTATTTTAATATTATCATACATTGCATTGTTATTTTTCAGAACTATTTCAATTACATTACTTATTCCAGCTGAAATTATAAATATAGGGATGTTAAGATTATGTAATAAGGTCAAGAAATTTTTAACTCCTTTTCTTAACTTTATGCAATGTGAGTTTTTTTCAAAAGCTTCTTGAATGCATTCTTCTTTATATTTATGCTTAAATAAGGCTTCGAATTCAACCTTTGACCATTCGGCCATTAAATCTTCTTTTAGAGACTCGGTAATTAACATATCAAGTTCAAAAGGGGCATATTTTCTATATAAGGTATTTATTTCATCGTAAAATTCTTTAGGCATTGAGTCAGTTTCTGTTAAAACTGACCAAGATGTTTTGCTGTTTGAAGTTGTTAATGTTGCATCAAAATCAGCAACAATAATTAAATTATCTTTATTAAAAGTTTTTAATTTATTATCTGTTCCTTTTTTAACAAATATCATTTTTATCTCCTTTCTCACTTTTTGGTGTTATTATCTTAACCGCCTTTTGTAGCATTTTGAAATTAAAATTTCCTTCAGGCCCTTTTTCGCCATCAATGTTAATGTTCAAATTTTTACTTACAGAAACGGAAAATTCACTTAAATTTAGCTTGGTTACATGTTTTTTATTTTTAACACTATTAATTCCAAATAAGAATAATTTTGCCATAGTGAATAAAGATGATAAATAATTCCAAAATGAATTTTTTCTCTTTATTAAAACAACATCAGCGCTTCCATCTTGTAAACAAGCATTTTTATTAATTTTAAATCCAGCAACGGATCTTGAATTGGCGATAATCATCATTATATATTTCCCAGATGTAACATTTCCATCAGAGTCTATTATTCTAATTCTAAAATCTTTTATTGTAAATAATTGTTTAATTCCATAAAAAAAATATGCTAATTTACCCCAAAATCTTTTTGATTTTTGCTTTGTTGCATAACTACTATTAGTAAAAGCACCAGTACCACAAAAATATATGCCATAACTATTTTCATTAACTTTAAAAATATCGTGTTCAAAAATATAATTGTTTTTAATATTCTCTAAAGCTTTTTTATAGTTTCGCGGTATATTTAATGATCTTGAAATGTCGTTAACAGTCCCAGAAGGAATGTATCCGATAGTTGGTGAGTGTGGTTGCTCAGCTATTCCGTTTATTATTTCGCTAAAAGTTCCATCGCCGCCAGAAACAATTAAGTAATCAAATCTACCGCAACTTTCCTTTGCTAATAAAGTTGCATGCTTTGGGTATTGAGTTGGAGCAACTTGGACAAAATCAAATAAACCATTTAAATAATTTATTATGTATTTAATGCGCTTTTTATTTTTGCTTTTACCGCTATTAGAGTTATAAATAAAAATACAATTCATCTTTAGTTCCTGTAAAGTTTTTGTGGTTATATTTATCGGCATAGATTATATATATTGTTGATATAGATTAATAATACTATAATTTATTTTTCAAAATATGTCAATACTAATCAGAATTTAAGTTAGGATAGGGGATTATGAATTAAACAAAATAAATCTATAAATGAATAAATATTATTTAAAAAATAACAAAAAAGCGACTAAATGTCGCTTTTTTTTGGTGGGAGAGGCTGGATTCGAACCAACGAAGGCGGAGCCGACAGATTTACAGTCTGTTCCATTTGGCCACTCTGGAACTCTCCCAAAAATAAAATGGAGCTGGAGGTCGGAGTCGAAC
>JBNMHL010000025.1:0-18285 GCA_050872745.1 Clostridiales bacterium
CTATTTCTAAAATTTTACCATAATAGGAATTTTATGTAAAGTTTAATAAATAAAATAAATTATTTATAAATTATTTTAAGCATAAAAAATCAAAATATAAACTTAGTTAGTTATTAATCTTTTTTACATCTAATATAATATTGTAATAGTAAGATAATAAAGGTGTCAGCTATAAAAAAAGTCATTAATTTTATATTTAATTATGTTATTCAAATAGTTTTTCTAACACTAATTCTTGTTTTTGCGAGAAAAGGTTTTTTTAGTAAAACATTATTTAAGATTTTAATAATAGGTGTAAACATATTGTTGGAATCAATAATTATTTTGTTAAATAGGAAAAAAAATGCTAAATTTGTAAAATACTTAGTTGTAACAATAATAACTATTGATGCAATTATTTTAGGCTGTGAAATAATAGATTACTATGGCATAATGAAATATTTAACCTCAGTTATTTATATTCGAGATCTAATAGTTGCTACCGGGGGAAAGGGGATAATTGTTTTTATTCTGATACAAATATTAGAAGTTGTTTGTTTACCAATTCCTTCTGTTGTAATAATTGTTGTGGGAACATTAATCTATGGGCCATTACTTTGCTTTATATTTTGCACTATTGGTGTAGTTCTAGGCTCAAGTATTGCGTTTTTAATAGGTAAAACATTAGGGATCAAATTTGTTTCATGGATATTTGGTGAGAAAAATATAACAAAATACATAAACTTGTTAAATAAGAATGCCACATTTTTTCTTGCTATAGCATTTCTATTTCCATTCTTTCCAGATGATATTTTGTGTATTGTTGCTGGTTTAACAAATATGAAGTTGAGTAAATTTGTTTTGATAACTATATGCACAAAACCAGTTGGAATCTTTATAATGTCTTTCCTTGGAACAGGATTCAAAATTCCATTTAAAGGCTGGGGAATACTAATATGGATTACACTATTTGTTGTAATTATTGTTGCTCTTTCTATTTTATTTAAAAATAGAAGAAAGATAGAAACGCTTTTTGCAAAAAAATAACACAATTATAGGTTATCAATCCATAATTGTGTTACTAACTTTTTATTTATAAAAACTTTTAATCTTTAAAATAACATAGTATATGCAAGGTGCAATCAAAATATTAAAACCAAATAAAATAGGTATAATCATTTTTGATAAATATTCTATGCCATTTTTAAAAGAAAAACCAAATAATGTGTTGATTGAATAAGTCAATACGCAAATTATTATAAAGGACAAACTCGAGAAAGACATAGAATACGATAATTTAAATGTGTTTTCTATTTTTTTATTCATATTTAAAATAAATGGCATTAAGAAAAATATTCCAATAACTGTTGCGATAACATAACTTGTTATATAAAGGGCAGAATCGTAGTTAAATATGAGATTGTTTTTCTTTAATAACAAAAGTGTAATAGTTATTTCAGTTAGCAGTAACAAGGTGAAAATAATTCCAAAAACACATTTAACTTTATTAACTGAAACATAATTGTTGTTTATTTCATTATTGAAAGTGTCAATTTTTCCATATTGTTTTATGGCAGCGTTTTCAGTGTTGTCTATTTCAAAATCATCAACGAAATTATTGTTGTTTTGATAAGAATCATCTTGCTGGATAGTTGAATCAGGTAGATTATTTTGATAACCTTGGTTGTTTTCATTATTTTCAAAATCTATAAAACTATCTTCAATTTCATCATTATTGTTAAAATTCAGCAATGAGTTTTCTTTAGTAGAGGTTGTTTCAGTGTCAGTTGTTTGAGGCATAACCGATTGTTCATAATATTGCTTTTCTTTATCTGAATTGTTAAAATTGAATTTCTCTTTTGAAATTTTATCAAATTTCTCAGCAAAACTTTGATTTCTGCGTTCAATTTCTACGCTGCTTAATTGAGGTTGACTAATCTTTTGATGTGTAGGTCGATAACTAGGGCTTTGTAAAATTTGTGGGTTTAATGTGGTTTTACTAATTCTATAGCCAACATTGTCAATTACCTGATTTTGTTTTTCGGTTTTATTTTCTGAAGAATTGCTATCATCAATAATTTTCATTATTCCAAATTCATCAAATTTGTATTTAACTTTACTTTCATTTTTTTGTTTATCACTGTTTAAATTTTTTTTCGTTGAACCATTTGAATGAAAAATTGTTTGGAATATGTACGGCTTAACTTTTTTTCTGTAGATTTTAATTTTATTGTATAAAAATTTTTTATTGTTTAATTCATTTTTTAGCTTAATAAAAGCTTCAATATCTATCTGTTCTTCATCTTGAGAAATTGTTTCTTGCGTTTCATCTGGAAAGTAATAATTTGTTGGATTCCCATAAAGTATTTCCATAGATTCCATTCGCTTTAACTGCTCTAAGTGGGTTAGAGGAGTGTGCTTTATTGGTTCAACTTTTGATTGTTCCTTATATTTTATTTCATTGTATATATTCTTCAAGTTATTTTCATTGCCAACTTCATTGATATTGCTTTCAACTTCAGCGTTTTTAATGGAATCAAGTTGCTCATTCAGTTGATTTATTTGCTCTGTTATATTGTCATTTACTAGTGATGATGATACATTATTGTTTGTAATAGGAACAATTGATTTTTCTATGAAATCATCACTTCTTTTATCAATGCTAGAAATTTCAGTTATATTTGAAGAGATGGTGTTTTGGGTGGGTTCATCGTTTGAGGTGAATTCTTCAGTGTCAACGTTATTTGTTTCATTTACATTAACTATACTATCATCAATATCGTTTTGAGGAGAGACATCATTATTGCTATCGTTGATGTTATTTTTTAAATGAGATTTAGCCAGGTTATTTTTATTATTATCCTTTAAAAGTTCATTTAGTCTATCGGAAATATCAAAATTGGCATAGTGCTGTAATTTAATACTAGTGTCATTATTAAAAATATCAACGGTGTCATCATTATTTTCATCTATTTCGAAAATTACATCATCGTTATTGTTTTCAATGTCATCGTTATATTCATTTTCATTGGTAGTGCTTGAAAAAATAATTGAATCATTTTGATCTGAATGGGTAGGTGAACCGCTACTATTATTGTTTTTAGAAAGCATTGTTTTACACACTTGTGTTCCTAAAGCTGTTAACTTGTAATAATGCCTTTTTCCGCCTATATCACTATCTTTCCAATAAGAAGAAACATAACCTTTGGCTTCAAATCTTGATAGACTACTATACAAACTTGGTTGCTTTAATTTTACTTCACCATTTGTCTTTTCCTCAACTTCTTTGATTATTTCATATCCATATTTTTCACCAGTACTCAATACTTCAAGAATTACATTGTTAACAGAACCGCGAGAAGCTGGTCTTTTTAGTTTTCTTGCCATTTTTTCTCCTAAAAATAACTAATATTATAGTAATTGTATAAAATTTTATTTTTTTAGTCAATAAAATTATAGCCATTTGTTTTACAATTAAGGTATTATGCAATATATTAAAATTGCTTATAATTAATACTTTTTTTATGTTATTTCGGTAGACATTGGTTTATTGTTACGCTAAATTGTTTAACTTAATAAGTAATTGCAGAGTAGTGTGAATTTACTCAAGTTATAAATTCACTAACAGGAAGACAAATATTGTTTTGGAAAAAATATAAAACAAAGTTTCTTATTTGAGAATTATGTGTTAAAATGATAACAAGATTATAGAGGTGAGCATTATGATTGTGCCAGATTTAATAGTAAGAACTCGCAGAAGGTCGATGTCTTTAATTGTCAACGATAACGGTGAGTTAATAGTTAGGGCGCCGGCAAAACTATCAATGGACAAAATTGTAAAATTTGTTACTGAAAAAGAAAAGTGGATATTAAGTAAACAAAAATTGGTTAAAAATACTTATGAGGTCAATAATGATGTATTAACATATCAGTCAGCACTATTCTTAGGTAAAAAATATAAAATTGATAAATTAAATGGAGTTAAAAAAATTGAGATAACTAATGATAGTATTATTTGCCCACCATATATTGATGAAGATAAATTTAAAATAAAGCTAACAAAGTGGTTTATTCAAATGGCTAGTGAAATTTTAAAAAACAGGTTAGAGTATTTTGCTAATTTATTACAATTGGATTATTCCTCGTTCAAATTAAGCAATTCTAAAAACAGGTGGGGCAGTTGTGATTCATTAGGAAATATTAAATTAAACTATAGGGTTGTAATGTTGCCTCATAATTTTATAGATTATATTGTTATTCATGAATTAACTCATCTATTATATATGAATCATTCGCAAGAATTTTATAGCTCGATTGAGTGTGTTATGCCAAGTTATAAATTATATAAAAACAAATTGAAAGAGTATAATTATATTTTAGGACTTTTTAGGTAGTGAAAAAATACTAATATATTTAAAAAACATCAATGATAAGATTTGATGTTTTTTAATTAAAAGTTTTATCTGGACTTGCTGAATTTGACTTGGTCTTTTCAGGTATTACCATGGCTATTAGTTTTTATAATAATCCTATGTTATATATTAAAATGTTGGGTAGGGGTAAACAAGATAAATTTAAAAAAATACTATTCAATATGAATAGTATTATTCAAATAAATGAAGATGATTTTTATAATGTTATTAGAAACATTAGGCAAATTATTGCTTAATGTTTTTGTTTTTGTAGTTCACTTGTAACTCTATTAATTATATATTCTTTTTTGTTGTCAAATTTTGAATAAAATGTAATTAAGTCTATATTTGCTTTGTTACAAATTTCTTTTACTTTAATGTCTCTTTTAATTCTATCTTTTCTTTCGTGTGTTTTGTCATTAATTTCTATCAATAATAAAGGTTGCATAGTTTGTTTGTCGAAAATGCCAAAATCAATATTCCTATACAATTCGTTTTGATATTGTTTAGGGTAGTCTTTAATTTTATTGATTATAGTTGCCAAGTTAACCTGTGGCATAATTAAATATGTATCTGAAAAGTTTTCGGTTAATATATTAAAAAAGTACTTTTCATATTCGCTCATTAATTGTTTTGTTTTGTAATTGTTTTGGTTCAAGTTACTATAGTTTGCATAATTTGTATCAATATTTGTAGCAATGTTACTTTTATTTTTTTTCTTTTTGTTTTGTATGCATTTTTTAATTATAAATATAATTAACAACAACCACCAAAATAAAATATAGAATACTGCTTTAAGTATTATAATATTATTTTCATTTTTCTTCTTACCCATATTTTGCTCCTTTTTACTTAAGGGTAGTGTAGCATATAAAAAAAATATTGCAACAATTTATAATTTTTTCATTTTTTGTTTGACAGTAAAAATTACATTTGATATTATTATATTGAGGTTAACAAACTATTCGTAAAAGACAACTTTTGCGAATAGTTTGGGCTATATTTTATACAAAATTATATTATCGCTGTTAATTTTCAATTTTCAATTTTGCATAATATTGGTAAATCAAAAAAACGCCTAAAATTAGGCGTTTTTAAAATAAGTTTATAATTGATTCTGTGTTATGCATAGTAATTGCATAGTTGTTTAGCGTAGTAGTTTGCATAATAGATTGCATATCAATCTTTAACAAAAATTATATCTTTTCTTTTAAAAATTTTTCAACAACACTTATTACTTTTTTTGCATATAGTAATGATAGTGATTTGTATTTAGAGCTAAAAGCAAAGTCTTGTTCATCAAGTGTTTTGAAATCCTTAATGCTTTTGTTTTTTAAATAGTTAAATACTTTAATAAAAGTGTCATCATTGTTAACTAGAAATATATTGTTTGGAATGTTATATAACAATATTTCAAAAATTTCTGAAGGTAAATATTCTGTAATTTTTTGTGACAATCTATATATATTTTTAAAAATTAAAACAGTTTTTTGATAAGCTCCATTAGTGTCAATATTTTTTTCATTGAAATTTTCTATACTTCTCAAAGGATACTCTATTTCAATTTGTGTTCTTGAATTATCATAATAAATAATTCCTTTTATATTATTTTCATTAACATATGTAAAGCAAGGAATGATTCTAAATTGATAATTTTTAATTGAATCATCTGATTCCTTAACATTAGAAATAGTTCTTATTGAATATTTGTCTAACCAAAACATAGTATCTGAATCAAAGTAGTTAATGAGTTCTTCATATAGTTTTATTCTTATGTCTTTCAAGTCTAAATAATAATCAGCAAGAAAAGAGTTTTTCTTTTTTGTAAAATTTATATTTTTTTTTATATTTTCTGGACAATTAAATTCAATATATAATGTTGCATAATTGTTTTCAATAACATTTGTGTTTAATACGTAATCATCATAATAATATAATCGAATGTTAGTCATATCAAAGATTTGTGAGTCTAAAAATATATTTGATACAACATCTTCAACATAATGTTTAAATGCTTGTGAGTATAAAACCTGATTGCTTTTTACATACGTGTTGTTATATTTATCAAATTGAATCATTAACTTTATCTCCTCTCGTTTCATCAATATAATATCATAAATATTCGTTTTAGTCACTCTATTATTTATTATTAGTAATTATTTTTCTATTATAATATCTCAAAATTTAATTTACAAAACTATTCGTAAAATATATAATAATATTAAAAAAAAGGGAAAAAGAATGGCACAAAAAATTAATAATGATTATTTTAATGAACGAGATGAAAAGAATATTTTTAAAATTCGTGACTATAGGCTTATTATGCCTGATTTTTGTGGTGAATTTTTAAGGGGAATTGAACCTTACACTACCCCTCTAACAAGGCTTGGTTATATTAGAGATATAAAAATATTTCTTGAATTTTTATCTTCAGATACTAAAGAATTCTATGGTAAAAAACTTGGCGATTTTACTTATGAAGATTTAGATAAAATAAATTCCACACATTTGGAGATGTTTTTAGATTATTTATCTTTATATAAAATAAATGGAAAAATTTATAGAAATGGCGAAAGAGCTAGAAGTAGAAAATTAAGCAGTGTTAGATGTATGCTGAAATATTTTTTTAAAAAAGAAAAAATAAAAAGCAATGTTGGTGAAAAAGTTGATACGCCTAAAATTCATGAAAAGGAAATAATTAGACTTGAAGTTGATGAGGTGGTTAATTTATTAAACTTGTCTGAAAATGGCGTTTCAAATTGTGGCACTTCCCTAACTAAAATGCAACAAGGCTTTCACAAACATACAAAAGATAGAGATTTTGCAATGTTATCCCTTTTCCTTGGTACGGGTATTCGTATAAGTGAGTGTGTTGGTTTAAACATAAGTGATATTGACTTTAATCAAAATGCATTTAGGATAACAAGAAAAGGTGGCAATAAAGTAGTATTATATTTTAACGAAGAAGTTGCTTCAGCATTGAAAAAATGGATCGAAACCAGGTCAAAAATAAAAGAACTACCAGAAAATGAAGATGCATTATTTGTTAGTTTGCAAAATAAACGTATAGGTGTTAGAGCTGTTGAAAAACTAGTAAAAAAATATAGCCATTTAATAACTCCCCTAAAACACATCACACCGCATAAACTTAGAAGTACATTTGGCACAAACTTATATAGAGAAACAAACGATATTTATGTTGTTGCTGACGTTTTAGGACATAAAGATGTTAACACAACGCGCAAGCATTACGCTGCCATTTCTGAAGATATAAGAAGAAATGCTGCAAAGAGAGTAAAATTAAGAGAAGAATAAAAAATTATAAAAATTTAGAACAAATGTTTGACTTTTGATAAAATGTGTGATATAACTAGTTGTAAATAAAATGTTAGACTATATAAGTAGTTTAGTATAAATAAACCAAATTTTTTAAATCTTGAAATTAAAAAATATAGAAAGGAAATAAAAATGGCTAAAATAAATAATAGAAAAAATGAAATTTTAGATTTTATAATTAAATATCAAAACGAGTTTGGATACCCACCAACAGTTAGAGAAATGTGTAAAGAATTAAATATAAGTAGTACTAGCACAGTTTCTTATTATCTTGATATATTAGAGAATGAAGGTCTAATTAAAAAGAATGCAAATAAAAATAGAGCACTTGAAATTCAAACAAACAATGGCGGTAATTTGTTAAAAATTTTTCCAAGTGATAGTTCAAATTTAACAAGAATTCCTATAGTTGGAAAAATTACTGCAGGTGCGCCTATTTTAGCTGTTGAAGAATGTGAAGAATATTTTATGGTATCACCTAATTTATTTCGTGGGGAAGATTTGTTTATGTTAAATGTTAGTGGTGAAAGTATGATAAATGCTGGAATTTATGATGGTGATAAAATTATTTTACATAAGCAGTCAACTGCCAACAATGGTGAAATAGTCGCTGCGTTAGTTGATGATAATTATGCCACTGTTAAACGTTTTTATAAAGAAAATGGAAGGTATAGGCTTCAACCAGAGAATGATACAATGCAACCAATTTATTCTGATAATGTTTCAATTTTGGGTAAAGTTGTTGGTTTAGTTAGAAAATTTTAATAAAAAAACAATTTAAGTTTTGAACTTAAATTGTTTTTTATTAGTTAGTTTTGTCCTGTTTTGATTCATATAGTTCTATTATTGCACTAACAATTTCATCTTTAGATTTTTTAAAGATATCAAACCATTTTATATCTTTCATATGATTAAACCAAGTTAATTGCCTCTTTGCATAGTGTCTTGTGTTTAATTTAATATTTTCAATGGCTGTGTTAAAATCACATTTCCCATCAATATAATTTAACAATTCTTTATAACCAATCCCTGCCATACTTTGGTCTTTAAGGGTTAGTCCCATGTTTTTGCAGTTTTTGACCTCATCAACTAAACCATTTTTGACCATAATATCCACTCTTAAGTTAAGTCTTTCATACAACTTTTCCCTATCTCCGTTTAAACCAATTATAAGTGGATTTAAAAATGTTTTTGAGTTAGAACAGCTTTGGTCTTTTAAAACTAGTTCAGATTTGGTTTTACCAGTTACCTTCAAAATTTCTAATGCTCTTATCACACGTTTTATATCGTTGTAATGAAGCTTTTTTGCTGTGTCTGGATCTTTTTCCATTAAGATTTCATACACAAACTGCTTGCCATTTTTATTTGCCATCTCTGTTAATTGTTTGCGATAGTTATCATCTCTTATATCACCATATGTGAAGTTAGATAGTAAGGACTCAATATAAAATCCAGTTCCTCCAACAATTATTGGTGTGATGTTATTATTTATGAGCTCCCTGCATTTCTCTAAAGCTAATGATTTATATTCAGAAACGCTAAATGTTGAATTTGGCTCAACAATATCTAATAAATGGTGCTTAATTAATGATTGTTCTTTAGCAGTTGCTTTTGCGGTGCCAATGTTTAGATATTTATATATTTGCATGCTATCTGCGTTAATAATTTCTCCGCCTAATAATTCAGCTAATTTAATTGATATATCAGTTTTTCCGGTTCCTGTTGGCCCTAGAATTATTATAGAATTATATTTACTCATTACACAATCCTTTTAAACCATTTTTCAATTTCAGTTTTTGGCACTTTTATAATAATTGGTCTACCATGAGGACACAACAAGATTGTTTCATCATTGAATAGCTTAAATAATTTAGTAATTTCTTCATCCGACAATTTATCATTTGCTTTAACTGCATTTTTGCATGCAGTTTTTGCAATATACTCTTTTGTATATTTTTCAAGATTAATTTTATTTTTCTGATATAAGTTATCTTTTAATATTTCATTAAAAAACTTGTTAATATCCAGATTGTTGAACAATACTGGAACTGAGGATATTTTGTAAGAATTATTTCCAAAATATTCAATAGTTATACCAAATTCATTTAGTTGTTCTGATATGCTTTTAATGATTTCATCTTCCATATAATTAACATTTAAAACATATGGAACTAGTAACGGCTGGGATGCTATATGTGCGTTTTTTTGGTATTCAACAAATTTATCATATAGTATTCTTTCGTGAGCTGCGTGTTGATCAATAAAAAATAAATTTTCATTTTTTTCAATTAAAATAAATGTGTTAAAAACAACTCCAATAACTTTAAAGTTGTTATCATTAAGCTTTAATAAATCGTTGTTTGATTCAGATTCATAAAGAGATATTTGCTCAGAATCGTTAAGCAACCTATTCTTTGCTAAATCGTACGCAAGTCCATTATCTGTTGCAAAAGATAAATTGCTATTATTATTTATTGAAGACACCGAACCTATGTTAGACATTTTATTCATTTCACGAAGTATGTCTGCTTCACAAATTTCTGCGTTGTCTTGTGATTTGGAAGTTGCACCACTCGGATTAATATCTGTTCTACTTATATTATCAGATGACAATACTACTTCTTGAATATCATCCTCATCATATTTTTTATTGTAACTGATAGTACTACTTAAATTTTCATTGGATATAGTTTGATTGCTTTCGCAATTGCTGCTTTGGTTGGCGAATATTGCTTGATTATTATTTCCAGAAAATGAATATGATTTTCCAATAGTATCCTCAATTGTTTGCAATCTTGATTGGTTTACAATGGAATTTGTAAAACTATAAGAAACTTTATTAGTTTCATTATCTAATGTTAAAGTAGAAGGTTCATTGTTTTTAATAATTGCGTTTAGAACTGATGAATAAACAAAGCCAAATATTTCATTTGGTTTTTCAAATTTAACTTCTAGTTTGTTTGGGTGTACATTTACATCAACTTTATCATGATTAAGTTTAAGGTTTAAAACATAAAATGGGAATGTTGATTTCATGATATAGTTTTCAAATGCTTTAAAAATTGCTAGTGATACATTTTGATTTATAACATATCTACCATTCACAAATAAAGATTGATATGTTCTGTTTGGTTTGGAAAATGTTGGTTTTCCAACGTAGCCGATGAGTTCTATATCATCATTTTTGGCTGAAATTTCAATTAAACTATTTTCAATTGACTTTCCATAAACACAATAAATTGCGTTATATAAACCATTTCCGAAAGACTGGTAAATTAATTTACCATCTGCAATGTATCTAAAAGAAATTTGTGGATTTGCTAAAATTAATCTTGCAACATAATTGGTAATATCTGTTTCCTCTTGTTTAGGTTTTCTCAAAAATTTCAATCTAGCAGGCGTATTGTAAAACAGGTTTTCAACTATCATCGTGGTTCCATCAGTGCAGCCAAAAGGTTCAATTTCTGATGCACTGCCACCCTCAACAATACATTTGTTGCCCAGCTCGGAATCTTTTACTTTGGATATTAGTGTCGTTTTTGAAACTGTTGAGATGGAAGATAAGGCTTCCCCACGGAAACCAAGTGTTCCAATCTTTTCTAAATCTGCAATTGATGATATTTTGCTTGTAGCGTGTGGTAAAAATGCTTTCAACATATCTTCTTGTAAAATTCCACATCCATTATCAGAAACTTTTATTTTATTAATTCCACCATTAAGAATTTCAATGGAAATATTGGTTGCTTTAGCATCAATGCTGTTTTCAACTAATTCTTTCACAACACTTGCTGGTTTTTCAACAACTTCACCAGCTGATATTAAATTATATATACTTTTATCTAGAATATTTATCATAATTAATTTTTACCTATAATTTTCGTTAGTTCGATAATAGTATCGAAAGCATTTAATGGTGTTAGATTGTTAGCATTTATATCACTTAATACTTCATATAATTGATTATATCTTTTTAAATTTTTCGCGTTAGTTGCGTTTTGATTATCTTCATTACATTCAATTTGTTTTTCAGTAACTAAATCATTGGATTCAAGGATACTTAAAATCTCTTTTGCTCTTGAAATAACTTCTTCTGGTAGATTTGCTAGTGATGCAACTTCAATACCAAAACTTCTATTCGCACTTCCTCTAACAATTTTTCTTAAGAATATTACAGAGTTGTTGTATTCCTTAACGCTAACTCTATAATTTTTTATTCCATCAAGCTTAGATTCTAATTCTGTTAATTCATGAAAGTGTGTTGCAAATAGTGTTTTAACATTGAGATTATTGTTGATGTATTCTAGAACGCTCCATGCTATACTTAACCCATCAAAAGTGCTTGTTCCCCTACCGACTTCATCTAATATAACAAAACTTTTATTTGTGGCGTGTGAAAGAATGTTGCTTACCTCATTCATTTCAACCATAAATGTGCTTTGACCGAAGGCTAAGTCATCATTTGCACCTATTCTTGTGAATATTCTATCTGTAAGGCATATTTTGGCGCTAGTTGCGGGCACAAACGATCCGATATGTGCCATTATAATAATTAGTGCAACTTGACGCATATAGGTGCTTTTACCAGCCATATTAGGACCTGTTATGATCATTGTTTTACAATCAGTATTGTTTAAAATTGTGTCATTTGGTACGAAATCCTCATTCTTGTTTAGAGCTTCCACTATTGGGTGTCGACCATCTATGATCTCAATCCTGTCAACATTTGAATTTATAATTGGTTTACAATAATTTTTCTCTGATGCAACGGTTGCAAGAGAGCAAATAGCATCAAGATTACAAAGAGCTTTAGCTGTTGACTGTAATTCAGATAAATTATTAAATAGCACTTCTTTAATATCTTTAAAAATACTTTTCTCAAGATTAACAATTCTATCATTTGCATTTAATATTTTATCTTCTAATTCTTTAAGTTCTATAGTTACATACCTTTCAGAGTTTGCAAGAGTTTGTTTTCTTATATAATTATAAGGAACATTTTCTGCTTGAGACTTAGGAACTTCAATAAAATAGCCAAACACTTTGTTGTAAGATATATGTAAATTTTTAATTTTAGTTTCGTTCCTTTCTTTAACTTCAAGTTCAGTAATTGTTGAGGTTGATGAAGAGGAAATATTTAAGTAGCTATCTAACTCAGCGTTGAAACCTTTTAAAATGAAGCCAGTATCTTTTAAGTTGTTAGTTGCTGTTTCTTGATTGATTGAGCGGATTAGCATATCGTAAATGCTATCAAAATTATAAATATCGGAATTAATATCACACAGCATTTTGCTTGAAAATTTTGATAATTCATTTTTTATATTTGAAAGATTCTTTAGAGATTCTCTCAAACTAACACAATCTTTTGGAGTTAAGCTTCCATAGCTAATTCGTCCACACAATCTTTCTAAGTCATAAACTGATGACAATAGATCTCGTATATTTTCGCGTGTGATTATATTTTTAAACAACTCTCCAACAGCGTTCAATCTGTAGTTAATCATTTTGTCGTTGAAAAGAGGTTTTTCAATATAACTTCTTAATGTTCTAGAGCCCATGCATGTTTTTGTTTTATCTAAAAGCCAATATAAAGAATTGCGTTTTTTCCTATCTTTTATTGAAGAAACTAATTCAAGATTTAATCTTGAGTTAGAATCTAACTGCATAAAGCTATTTGTGTTTAAATATTTCAGTTGATGAATATGGGTTAAGTGTCTTTTTTGTGTTTGAGTAATGTATGTTAGTAAGAAATAAGTAGATTTTAATGCGAAGTCGTTATTGTAGCATTCACAATCTTTAATTTTTTGGAATCCAAATTGGTTAGAAATTTCTTTAAATATCTCAGATTTTTCTGATGGAATTGATATATCATAATATGTAAAGTCAGGAATTAATTGAGCTTTTACTGCAGGCATTTCATATTGAAGTGATAATGCTTCTTTGTTACAAATTACTTCCTTTGGCATGAACATTGCAATATAATCATTAATTGTTTGAGATAAATTATCACAACCTAAAAATTCAGTTGTAACAAATTCTCCAGTTGAGATATCTGAGTAAGAAATGCCAACATCGTTTTTTGAAACAAATATACTTGCAATGTAAACATTTGATTTATCATCAAGAATATCGGAATCAACAACTGTTCCGGGGGTTATCACTCTAACAACATCGCGTTGCACAATTGTTCCCTTTTCAGGCTCTGTTAATTGTTCACACACGGCAACTTTTTCACCAGCATCTATAAGTTTAGCGATATAAACATCTAACGCTTTTTGAGGAATGCCACACATTTTTGATTTTGTATCAGTTCCGTTATTTCTTGCTGTTAAAGTTAAACCTAAGATTCTGCTGCATTTTTCAGCATCATCATCAAACATTTCATAGAAATCACCTAATCTATAAAGAATAACAGCATCAGGATATTTATCTTTAAGGCTTAAATAATGCATCATCATTGGTGATTTATCGTTTTTATCTTTTGCCATTTAATCTACTATCTCTCCATAAAATTTTTTGTTTTTTATTTCAGTTATTTTAATTTTCTTGAATGATGGTATAGCTATGCTTTCATTATATGATTTAATAATTATATCCTTACCAAAATCTAAAACAGCTTTGTAATTACAATTTTCAAGCTTCTCAGTTATTAATCCATCATAGACTTTATTAATCATATTTTTGTGATTTTTTTCTGAAATTTGTTTTTGCAATTCTAGAACTTTGTTTACTCGAATATTTTTTATCTCTTCTGGAACTTGATTTTCCATTGAAGCAGCAATCGTTCCGGTTCTTTTTGAGTACATAAATGCGAATACGCCCTCATATTTGACTTTTTGAATTAAATCCAAAGTGTCATTGAAATCTTCATCAGTTTCATCTGGAAAGCCAACAATGATATCAGTTGTTATTGATACATTTGGAATATTTTCTCTAATTTCATCAATAATCGAAAGATACTTTTCGCGAGTGTAATTTCTATTCATTAATTTAAGTATTTTGTTACTGCCTGCTTGAACTGGTAGGTGTATGCATTTGCAAATTTTAGGATTATTTGCAATTGTTTTTATTAATTCTGACGATAAATCTTTTGGATGACTTGTCATAAATTTAATTCTGTAGTCACCTTCAATTTTAGATAGAATATTTAATAGATTTGAAAAATTAGTTTTTCCATCATTTAAATCGTTTCCATATGAGTTTACATTTTGGCCGAGTAATGTGATGTATTTATAACCTTGATTAACAAGAATCTCAACTTCTTTGTAGATATCTTCCATTTTTCGAGAGCGTTCTCTTCCACGAACATATGGAACGATGCAATATGTGCAAAAATTATTGCAGCCATATGAAATGTTAACCCATGCATTGTTTCCGCTAGTTCTATAAATGTCGGTATTTTCAAATATGCCATTCTCTTTTTCCCAGATATCAATAATTTTCTTTCTACTTTCAATATAATTAATAAGTTTTTCTTTTATTTCGTGGTTATTGAATGTTCCAACAATAATATCAATAAAAGGAAAGCGTTTTTTAAGTAATTCGGCTTTGTCTTTTTCTTGCGAAAAACAACCACAAACTATAATAATTTGTGATGGTTTATTTTTCTTTATATTTTTAAATGCACCTATGTGTGCAGAAATTTTTTGTTCAACTCCATCTCGAATACAGCATGTATTGAAAACAACAACATCTGCTTGAGTGCTTGATTCAGTTTCTTTATAACCTAAGTCTTTTAACATTCCAGCTATTTTTTCGCTATCGTGTATATTCATTTGGCAACCATAAGTTTTAATTAAATAGTATTTATCCATTATAAACCGCCTTATATTTTTACAATATTATATATTTTACATTAAAATAAACATAATTTCAACATAAAAACACATAATAACTAGCGATAAGAAAAAAATATTTTTATATTAAAAGATATGTAATGAAAGAAAAATTTAAAAAATTTGCCAAGATTAGTTCAATAATTATTTGCATTATAATCATTTTTATCGGCATTGCAGTGAGTGCATTTGTTTTTTCATGCTATAAAAGTTCTAACTTACAATCAGTTAGTATTAACGGAAATCCCGAAAAATACGTGATACTTGATTCGGAAAACAATAGCATATTTGGAACTGAAAACAACTATATTCCTATTAACCAATTAAGCCAAAACACAATTAATGCCTTCGTTTCCATTGAAGATAAGGCTTTTTTCAGTCATAATGGAGTGAATTACAAGAGAATGTTAAAGGCTGGATTAAACAATTTAAAAAATTTATCTTTTTCCGAAGGTGCAAGCACAATAACCCAGCAGTTAATAAAAAATAAATACTTGAGTAATAAAAAATCAATTGAAAGAAAATTGAACGAAATTTTTTTGGCAAAAAAGTTAGAAAAAAAATATAGTAAAAGCGAAATTTTAGAGGACTATCTAAATATTATATATTTTGGTCATGGTTGCTATGGAATTGAAACAGCGGCGCAGTTTTATTTTAATAAAAGTGCAGAAAATTTAAGTTTAAATGAAAGTGCTATTTTAGCTTCTATAATAAAGTCACCATCATATTACTCTCCTATTAACAACCCAGAAAACTGCACAAAAAGAAAAAATTTAGTACTGAAAGAAATGAGAGATGATAACAAGATATCGGAAGATGATTATGAAAGTGCAATAAATTCTTCTATATCACTAAATTTAAATGATGAAGCTATTAGTGAATCGATAAATGATATTTATCTTAATAACTATATTTTGAATGAAGCTTGTAATATATTAAACGTTAGCGTGGACTATATTTTAAAAAACAAATTAAAAATAAAAACAACAATAGATGTTGAGTATCAAGAACAATTAAAAAAACAAATAACTAATGAGAAAAATTTTGTTGCTAATAACTATGGAAATAAGGCTGATGGATTGGGGATTATAATTGATAACAAAACAAACAAAGTACTAGCTATTTATTCAAATAGTCCTTATGATGTTTATTCAGTAAAAAGACAACCAGGAAGTGCTATCAAACCGGTTTTAGTCTATGCGCCCGCGTTTGAAGTTGGATATTCTCCTATGAGTAAAATATTAGATGAACCAATAAATATTAAAGGTTATAAACCAACAAACTTGGGTGGCGTAAATTATGGGTATGTTTCAATTGAAGATGCTATTGCTAAAAGTTTAAATATTCCGGCGGTTAAAGTGATGGAAGATTTAGGCTTGGGTTATTGCAAAAAATATGCGGAAAAATTGGGTATAAAATTTAGTAAGAATGATAATAGTTATGCACTAGCCTTAGGTGGTTTTGATGAAGGTATCACATTGAGAGAGTTAACAAATGCGTATACGTCATTTGCTGATATGGGATTTTATAAAGATAGTTACATAATTGATGAAATTAGAAATTTTGATAATGTTCTAATTTATAAAAACAATATTAAAAAAGAAAGAGTAATCAATGATGATGTTGCTTATTCGATAACGACAACTCTTGAGAATGCGGTTAAAAATGGAACAAGCAAAAAATTAAATAGTCTGAATTTAAATTTGGCTGGTAAAACAGGAACTGTGTGTGTTAAAAATAGCAACCTAAATACAGATTGTTATAGTATAGCATATAATCCAAATGTATGTGTTGGAATTTGGTTAGGTAATTATTCTTTAAAAAAAGAGTATATGCTGGAAGGAAATAATAATGGAGGAACATACGCTACTGAAATAGTGAAATATATTTTTGAGGGTTTAAATATTGAATGCGAGAATTTTATTGTGCCAGATAGCGTTGAAAAAGTGCCTATTAACGATTACGAATATGAGTACAATTCTAAAATATATTTAGATGATATTAATAGTAAAAATTCAAATATTGCATTGTTTAGTAAAAGATATTTGCCAAAATGTTGTAGTGGTTTAATTGATGTTACAAGTTTAATTAGTTATAGTGTTGAGTCTGACAATGTTTATGTTGAAGTAGCTAAAAACAGGTATATAAACAGTATTGATGTTGTTCTAAAAGATGAAAGCGAAGAAACAGTTATTGCTAATGTGAATAACAATGAAAAATTATTTGTATTTAACAATTTAGATAAAGGAAAATATAGTATAGTTGTCAAATATTACGATATAATTGACAAAAAATTTAAGATTATTAACAATAATTCCATATATATTGCCAATAACAATAAAAAATGGTATATTTAACAATATACCATTTTTAATTCACTCTATATTATTATTGTTGGAAGTTGTTAGCAAATAATCCAAATTGAAACTTGCTAGCAACTGATGATTATTCAAACCATACTGCCACAATTTGTTTGGAAATTTTGTTAGTAAATAAAATGTTAATCCGCTTAAAATTGTTTATTTTGAGTCTATCTTTATATTTCTCTTATACCCTTAATTCCATCTGGAAATCCGCAAGGTGCTGTGCACTTAAAATCTTTAAAATAACATCTTGCTGGATAATTATATTCGCTTAATTTTTCTTTTAAATAATAATTAGACTTTTTAAGTGAACTATAATATTTTTTAAGTGTCTTTTGGGTAGATTGATATAATTCTAATAGA
>JBNMHL010000026.1:0-17593 GCA_050872745.1 Clostridiales bacterium
ATACTCGTGAAATGTATATTGAGAAATGTAAGTTAATAAAAAAGTATTTTCCAGATGCTAATATAACAACCGATATTATAGTTGGCTTCCCAGGAGAAACTGATGAACAGTTTGAGAATAGTGTTAGCCTAGCAAAAGTGGTTGAATTTGGCAAAATTCATGTTTTTCCATATAGTTCAAGAAAGGGGACAGTTGCGAGCAAATATGAAGACTTATCGCCCGAAATAAAAAAGAAAAGAGTTAAAATACTTTCTAATGTTGGTGATGAACTATCAATAAAATATAGAAATAAGTTTCTTGGAAAAGATTTCAGTGTGATATTAGAAGATGAGGAAGATGGTTATATAACTGGAATCACTGCAAATTATATTAAAGTTTATATGCCTATAAGCGATAAATATAAAAGTGGAGATTTAGTTAATATTAGATTAAAAGAGATATATAAAGATGGAGTGTTAAGTGAATATGTGTGATTGCGTTTTTTGTAAGATAATTAAAGGTGAAATTCCAAGTTATAAAATTTACGAAGATGAGAAAGTGTACGCGTTTTTGGATATAGCTAAAGATGCTTTTGGACATACTCTTGTGATTCCTAAAAAACATTGTGTTAATATTTTTGATGTGAGTGAAGAAGATTATCGAGCGGTTATGATGGCTGTTAAAAAAATTAGCGAACATTATAAAAGCCTTGGTTTTACAGGTGTTAACATTATGAATGCTAGTGGATTAGATGCACAGCAATCTGTTTTTCATTTGCATTACCACATTTTCCCTAGGAAAAAAGATGATGGCTTAAATACTTGGCCAAATTTCACAACAAAAGAAATTGATTTTAATGAAGCGTTAAATTTATTAAAAATGAACTAAATAATATTGACAACAGCATAAATTATAAGTATAATATTCAAGAAATTTATAAAAAAGTGGGTGAGAAAGTTGTCTACAGTTAGAGTTGGCGAAAATGAAAACGTTGAAAGCGCTATCAAACGTTTTAAGAGAAAATGCCAAAAAGATGGTATTATTGGTGATTTAAGAAAGCATGAGCAATTCGAAAAACCAAGCATTAAAAAGAAGAAAAAACAAAAAGCTGCTATTAAGCGTGCAAGAAAAAGCAAATAATTATAAAATTTTGAAAAAGTGTCGTTTATTCGACACTTTTTTGCTTTTTATTCTTCCTCAATAAATTAACTTAATAGATATTATTTGTTAAAATTTGATTGTTTTAAATATCATAAGATTAATGAAAAAGGGGAATGAAAAATGAGTAGAAAGAATAATCAGTTAAGAATGCTTGCAAATTTAGCAAGGAAGAGAATGTTAAATGGAAATTACGATGAAAATAATATAATAACCAACTATTCAACAAAAAAAGTTAGCAACTATTTCATTAAAAATGCACAAGCGATGAAAAAATTATCAGCTAAAACGGAATTTATAACAATTAAAATGGAAGATGATTCCCAATTTATAAATAAGGTTGTTGGAATGCTTAAAGCTAACTCTGAAATAATAAATCCTCTAGGTATTTTGTCTGATAATAATTATCTTAAAACGCTTAACGAAGCCGAAAAACAAAATTATATTTTAAGACTATCTGATAAATATAATAAAATAAAAGATGCGTATTTTAATGGAGAGTTAAAAGAAGCAAATTAAAAAAACTTAATAGGTTTGTTTTGATAATTTCGCTCTTTATGTTATACTAACAAATATGTTAGTGTAAGGAGCAAGAAAAGTGGATATTCTTTTTGGTTTAAACGAACAACAAAAAACAATAGCATCTAAAACAGAAGGTGCTATTTTAGTTACAGCAGGTGCTGGAAGTGGAAAAACAAGGTTATTAACCCATAGAATTTGCTATTTAATGCAAGAGAAAAAAGTTGCACCTGAAAATATTCTTGCAATTACTTTCACAAACAAAGCAACAAATGAAATGCGTGAAAGAATAGAAATGATGATGCCTGAAGGCTCTCGTGTGTGGATAAGTACTTTTCACGCCATGTGTGTTAAAATTTTAAGAGATAATATTTCTTTTCTTGATGGTTACACTCGTTATTTCACTATCTGTGATGAAAGCGATAAAGAAAAACTTATAAAATCCATTTTAAAGGAAAGTAATTTGCTTGAAACCGATTTTAAAAACACTCTTATTTGGCATATTTCAAATGCTAAGAATAAGGGTTTATCTCCAAGTGAATACTCAAAGGAAATTATGGGTGTTGCGAACGATGCTGACATTGTTTCTTGCTATGCCAAATACGAAGAAGAATTGAAAAGATGCAATAGTCTAGATTTTGATGATTTACTTGTGAAAACCTTTGAATTGTTCAATAAAGTTCCAAAAGTTCTAGAGTATTATCAAAATAAATTTAAATATATTCATGTCGATGAGTTTCAGGATACAAATGTGGTTCAATATAAACTTGTTAGATTATTAAGTGCTAAATATGGTAATGTTTTTGTTGTTGGTGATGAAGACCAATGCATTTATTGTTGGCGTGGTGCAAATATTGAAAATATTAAAAATTTTATAAAAGACTATTCAAACTGCTCTATATTCAAACTAGAACAAAACTATAGAAGCACAAAGAATATATTAAAATCTGCAAATATGTTAATTCAAAACAATACTGAAAGATTGGATAAAACTTTGTTTACTGATAACGAAGATGGAAATGAAATTATTTATTATCCTGCAAGCACTGAAGTTGATGAGGCTGAATATGTGGTTAGAAAAGTTTCTAGATTGATTGCAGATGGTGTTAAGCCTAATGAAATAGGTATTTTAATGCGAATAAGTGCGCTTAGCAGGTTGCTTGAAGAAAAATTACTAAATTATAATATACCATATGTTGTGGCAGGAATATTTAAATTTTTTGATAGAGCTGAAATAAAAAACTTATTAGCATATATGCGTGTAATAGTTAACAATGCTGATGATATAAGCATTTCAAGAATTATTAATTTCCCAAAACGAAACATAGGGAATGCAACAATTGAAAAGTTGCAAGATTATGCAAAAACTAAAAACAAAAGTTTATTTGATGTTATAACAAATTATCAAGTTGAAGAGTATCCAACTAGTATTAAAAATAAGATTTCTGATTTTGCAAACTTATTAAATCTATTAAAAGAAAACTGCGAAAAAATGAGTTTAACAGCATTTGTTAAATTTATGATAGATAAGGCAAATATTAAGGAAAGTTACGATAAATCAAAAGAAGAAGATGTTGATAGATTAATGAATATTGATCAATTTATTCAGTCTGTTCAATCTTTTGAAAACTTAAATGAAGATGCATCAGTTTTGAGTTATCTTGAAAGTGTTACTTTGCAAAATTCAATAGAAGAAGATGATGTAACTAATTCAATAAGTGTTTCAACTGTTCATGCTAGCAAAGGGTTGGAATTTGATGTTGTGTTTGTTATCGGATTAGAAGAAGGTTGCTTTCCTCTTAGCAGAGGAGGGTGTGGCAATATCGAAAACTTAGAAGAAGAAAGAAGATTAATGTATGTTGCAACAACACGTGCCAAAAAGCAACTTTTTATTACTCGTGCTAAGTCTAGGTTTTTATATGGCAATAGAGAAACAACGGTTGAAAGTAGATTTATTGAAGAAATGGGGTTGGAAAAACCTAAAGAAAATATTTTTCAAAGTTTTTCAAACTCGTTTAATAATTATTCTAATAGGTTTAATAAATCAAGCAATTTCACTGATAGTAAGCCAATTTTCACTAACCTACCTCAATCACAATCGTTAAACCAAACATCTTCAACTGGAAAGTTTGATAATGTTTGGGAATCCAAAATTGTTAAATCAAATGAAAAGAAGTATGATGATTTCAAAGTGGGAGCAAATGTTCTTCACACTAAATTTGGTGTTGGAACAATTATTTCGGTCGATAATTTAAATGGAAACATTTCTGTTACTGTTAATTTTAAAGGATTTGGTGTCAAGCAACTGTCTTTAGCGTTTGCACCGCTTAAAATTTTAAAATAGAGGTCTTATTATGAGTAAACTAGAAAGAATGAAGTGGTTGGTTAAGGAAATACTAAAGCATAATAAGCTTTACTACAAACTAGACAACCCAATTATTTCTGATGATGAGTGGGATAAACTTTATTTTGAATTGGTGGCATTGGAAAAAGAGACCGGAATTGTGTTACCAAATTCGCCTACACAAAAGGTTGGGGATGAGAATCTAAAAGGTTTTAAAAAAGTTAAACATGAGTTTAAATTATATAGCTTAGATAAGTGTCAAAAATATGATGATATGTGTGATTGGGTTAACACAATGAAAGAAAAATATGGTGTTAATTCTTTTGCTGTTGAGTATAAATTTGATGGTCTTAAAATTGTTTCTGAATATAGAAACGGGAAGTTATATAAATGTGCTACACGAGGTAATGGAAGTGTTGGAGAAGATGTAACAAATCAGGTTAAAACTATAAAATCTTTGCCTAAGTCGATAAACTTTAAAAACCGAGTTTTGGTTGTTGGTGAAGCAATGATCCGTAGATCCGTTTTAAAGCAATATAATGAAACTGCCACTGAAATATTAAAAAATGAAAGAAATGCAGTTGCGGGAGCTATAAGAAATTTAGATCCATCAGTAACAGCAAGTAGAAATCTTGATTATTTTTTATACGATGTTTTATTTATTGAAGGTAAAGAGTTTAACACTCAAGCTGAAATGCATAATTTTTTAGTCGATAATGGTTTTTCAACTTGGGATTATTTTAAAATTGTAAAAAATGCTGATGAAGTGTTAGAGGAACTTGAAAGAATAGATAAAATAAAAGAAAATTTAGATATTGCTATTGATGGTGGTGTTGTTAAAATAAATGAGGTTAAACTTAGAGATAAAATTGGATTTACTAATAAGTTTCCAAAGTGGGCTATGGCTTTTAAGTTTGCACCAAAAGAAAAAATCTCTAAAGTTTTAAATGTTTTGTGGCAAGTTGGAAGAACAGGTAAGTTAACTCCTATTGCTGAAATTGAGCCAGTGGAGTTGGCTGGAGCAACAGTTAGAAGAGTAACATTGAATAACTTTGATGATATCCAAAGGAAAGATGTTAAGATTAATAGCGATGTTGTAGTTAGGAGAAGTAATGAAGTTATTCCAGAAATATTGGGGGCGAAGCAGCATTTTTCTAATAGTTTGGATATAGAAAAACCAACACATTGCCCAGTTTGTGGAAGCAATGTGGTGCAAGATGGCGTAAACATTTTTTGTTTGAATAAGAATTGTTCTAAGCAAATAAACGAGAAAATGGTGCATTTTTGCTCGCGTAATGCTATGAATATTGAAGGAGTAAATGATAAAACTGTTGAGAAACTGAGAATAAATCTTGAAATAACAGATATCTCTGACCTTTACAACATCACGAAAGATGAATTACTAACTTTGGAAAATTTTAAAGATAAAAAAGCGGATAATTTTATAAAAAATGTTGAGAAAAGTAAAAATTGTGAACTTGGCAATTTTATCTACGCGCTGGGAATTCCATCTATTGGTGAAAAAACTGCGAATGATTTGGCTAAATATTTTAAGAGTTTGGAAGTCATTATGAATGCTTCAATAGAGGAACTCCTAGAAGTTGATGAAATTGGTGATGTTATAGCTTATGGAATAAGGGAATATTTTGACAATCCACATAATATTGAAACAATACAAAAATTATTGCAATATGGTGTTAATCCCACATTTACACAAAAAGAAACTAAATATGATGATAGTTTAACGAATAAAACAATTGTTTTAACTGGTTCTTTAAAAAATTTTTCGCGAGATGAAGCAGGTAAAATTATTGAAAGTTTTGGAGGTAAAACATCATCAGCAGTTAGTAGAAACACTGATTTGGTTATTGCGGGGGAAGGTGCTGGAAGTAAATTGTCAAAAGCAAAAGAATTAGGGATTAAAGTTATTTCAGAGCAAGATTTTATAAATATTATCAATAAAAATCAATAAAACGATTGAATTTTGATTATTAATATAGTAAAATAACTGTAACTATTGTTATATTAACTTATTTTGTTTATAGGAGAATAAAATTATGATGTTAGAGCCACCAATCGATGATTTGGTTAAAAAAGTTGGAAATCCATATGTTTTAGCTGTTATGGCAGGAAAACGTGCTAGGTTTTTGCAAACAGTTTTATCAGAAGAAGAAAGAGTAAAAGAATCTGAAACTTCTAGAGCAATTGATGAAATAAATGAAGGAAAAATTATTCAAGGTTAATTTTTAACCTTTGTTTTGCGTTGTGAAGAAAATTTAAAAATACCATATGCAAAATTTTTCTGCTATGGTATTTTTGTTTAGGATAGATATGATTGCTGAAGTTATAGTTGATGTTTTAAATAGTGAAGTTGATAAAGTATTTGAATATATAATTCCGGATGATCTATGCGTTGAAATTGGGCATAGGTTACTTGTTCCTTTTGGAAATAGAAGTATTGAGGGTTATTTATTAAGCATAAAGGAAAAATCTTCATTTGATAGTTCAAAATTAAAGCAAATAATTAGTGTTTTAGATGATAAGCCTCTAATAAATAACGAGTTGATGCAACTTATTTCATTTATGAAAGAAAAATATTATTTAAGATATGTTGATTGTTTTAGATTAATCATTCCTAGTGAAATAAGAAATGGTAAAGTTAAATCATTGGTAAAAAAAACATTAAGATTAGCTGATGAAAATGTTGTTAATGACTATATTTCGAAACTTCGTGCGAATAGTAAGAATCCGCAATTTATCATAAATTATCTTAGAGAAAATGGGGTGGGAGACTACACACAGCTTGCATCTAAATATTCTAATTCCACGGTAAATAAAATGATAGAGCAAGGTGTTCTGATTATAGATGAAGTAAAAATTAATAGAACACCAACAAACACGCTTGAAATTGTGAATAAATCAATAACATTAACAAGTGAACAGCAATATGCAGTTGATTCAATATGTGATAAGCCAGATTCATATTTATTGTATGGGGTAACTGGAAGCGGGAAAACAGAAGTTTATATGAATGTGATAAATAAAGTTCTAAAAGATGGAAAAACTGCGATAATGCTTGTGCCTGAAATATCTTTAACTCCACAAGTTGTTGGCCTTTTTACGGCCCGTTTTGGAAAAGATATAGCGGTTATTCATAGTGGACTTGGTGCTGGTGAAAAATTTGATGAATGGAGAAGAATTTATGAGGGTGATGCGAAAATTGTTGTTGGAGCGAGAAGTGCCATTTTTTCTCCATTAAAAAATTTAGGGGTAATTATTATTGATGAGGAACATGATTCTTCATATGTTAGTGATTCAAATCCAAGGTATTTCACGAGTGATGTTGCACAGTTCAGAGCAAAGTACAATAATTGTTCATTAGTTCTTGGTAGTGCAACACCTAATATAGAAAGTTTTTATAAAGCCAAAACTGGCGAATATAAACTGCTTGAATTAACTAAAAGAGTAAATAATAGAGAGATGCCACCGATCAATATTGTTGATATGTGTTCAGAATTCAGAATGGGGAATAAAACACCCTTTTCTGCAGATCTTATTGATAAATTAAAAGATGTTGTTTCTAACAATAATCAAGCTATTTTGTTTATAAATAGGCGCGGTTTTTCTTCGTTTTTGATGTGTAGGGATTGTGGCTACATACCCAAATGTGAAGATTGTGATGTTTCACTAGTTTATCATAAGTTTGATAATGAAATGAAATGTCATTATTGCGGGAAAAGGTATAGGGTTTTAACTAGATGCCCAGGTTGTGGCAGTGAAAATATTAAGCTTGGTGGCGTTGGAACAGAAAGGGTTGTTAGTGAACTTAAAGAAATATTTCCAAATGTGCCGATATTTAGAATGGATAACGACACAACTAAAACCAAAAACTCTCATTCAAAAATTTTAAACGAATTTTCAAAATCAAAGCCTGCAATCTTGGTTGGAACGCAAATGGTTGCGAAAGGTCACGATTTTCCAAATGTCTCGCTTGTTGGAATCCTGGAAGCAGATTTAAGCTTGTTTTTTAATGATTATAAGGCTAGTGAAAGAACATTCCAATTAATTACGCAAGTTTCAGGAAGGGCAGGCAGGAGTGATGTTGAGGGATCTGTTATTCTTCAAACATATTTTCCTAAAAATTATGTTTATAATTTAGCTTCATCATACAACTATAAAAAATTTTATGAAAAAGAAATTAATTTAAGAAAAGTAACAAAATTTCCGCCATATAGCAAAATCATAAGAATACTAATAACCAGTGAAAATGATGACCTAGCGAAAGAATTAACGCATGAGTTATTTATTAAATTAAAAGACTTAAGAATAAAAAACAAAGAAAAATTTATCTTTTTAGAAGCAATGCGTTCGCCTGTTGGAAGGATCAAAACAAAATATAGATATCAAATCGTTACAAGAATTGTTGATTTTAATTCTTTATTAGAAAAAAATATAAATGAAATTGTTGGAGAAAATAAGAAGAAGAATGTTTCAATTTTTATTGAACAAAATCCACAAAGTTTGAGTTAATTGTTTTTAATATAATATAATTTATGTTAAAGTATGTGTAGGAGAAAATTATGGCATTAAGAAATATTGTTTTTTCAGATAATGAATTGATTAGGAAAAAGAGCAAATTAGTTGAAAAGTTTGATGATAATTTAGCTATTCTACTTGATGATATGTATGATACTATGGTAAAAAACCGTGGTGTTGGAATAGCAGGCCCTCAAGTTGGTGTGCTTAGAAGGGTTTTTGTTGTTGAATCGAATGGTGTTAAGATGGAATTTGTTAATCCGGAGATTGTATCGCAAGAAGGCTCATCAATTGAAGTTGAGGGATGTTTGTCGGTTAAAGGTATTAATGGTTATGTTGAAAGACCAACAAAAGTAACAATTAAAGCACAAACTCGCGATGGCGATAATTTCACTTACACAATATCGGGTTGGTTAGCTAGAGTTATATGCCACGAAAACGATCATTTAGATGGAATACTATTTATTGATAAAATGTTAGAAGAGTACAAACCAAATAAAAGGAAAAATAAATGAAAGTTATATTTTTAGGAACGCCTGAGTTTGCAATAAACAGTTTAGATGCTTTATTCAACTCAAATAATGAAGTTGTAGCAGTTGTTTGCCAGCCTGATAAGCCAATTGGAAGGGGCGGGAAAATTATTCCTTGCGCTGTAAAAAAATACGCTATTGAACACAATATACCAATTTATCAATTTCAAAAAATAAGGTTGGAAGGTGTTGAACCATTAAAAGCGTTAAACGCCGATGTTATGGTAACATGTGCCTATGGACAAATTTTAAGCAAAGAGTTGCTTGATTTAACACCAAATGGTGTTATAAATATTCATGGAAGTTTGCTTCCTAAATACAGAGGTGCGGCACCAATCCAATATACCATTATTAATGGTGAAAGTACTTCTGGAATATCGATTCTTAGAAGTGATGTTGGAATTGATGATGGAAAAGTGATGCTTGAAAGAGAATTAAAGGTTTTGCCAAATGAAACCGCGGGAGAACTGGCTGAAAGGTTATCTGTTTTAGGTGCTTCTTGTATTATAGAAGCTTTAGATTTGATTCAATGCGGAAAAGCTAAATTCATTTCTCAAGATGAATCGCAAGCAACATTCACAAAAATGTTAAAGCCTGAGAATGCCCAAACAGATTTCACGAAATCAGCTTTTGAGGTTAAAAATTTTATAAATGGCTATAACCCATCACCAGTTGCATTTTTTATGCTAAAAGGCAAGAGATTTAAAGTCTATAACGCTCATATGGTTGAAATAGATGATATTAGAGTCAAAGATAAAAAGGAATGTGTGATTGGTGAAGTAGTTGTGGCAAAATCAAAGCAAGGTTTAATCATTAAGTGTGGTGAAGGTTTTGTTTCAATTGATAAAATTCAAGCAGAAAATGGGAAAGTTTTATTTATTAAAGACTTCTTAAATGGAAACGCAATTATTGAAGGTGAAATAGCAAATGAATAAGGAATTATTATATTCTTTTAATGTTTTGAGGGCAGTTTATATTGATGATGCCTATTCAAGTATTGAATTAAATAAGCTTCTTCAAAACTCGGCTATGGAGAAAGTTAATACACAACTTATAACTAAAATTGTTTATGGAGTGCTAGAAAAAGATATTTACCTATCTTATGTTCTTTCATTATTCTGCAAAAAAAAGCCTGATGAAATATCAGAACTTTTGTTAAAAATGGGTGTTTATATTTTGCAAAATATAAATAGTATTCCAACTTATACTTGCGTTAATGAAATAGTTGAGATATGTAAAAAATACAATAGCAAGTTCGTTTGTGGATTTATTAATGCAACTCTTAAAAAAATATCAATAACTAAAATTGAGCTTCCTAAAGAGAATAATATTAAATATTTGTCGGTTAAGTATAGTTATCCTGAATGGATTGTTAAAAAATTAATGGAAGAATATGGTGAAGAGTTTGTTGAAAAGATGCTTTCTTATAGTTTAACCACATTAACACATATAAGAATTAATGATAGGAAAACAACAATTGATGAGTTTAAATCTTTATTAAAGAGTAAATCAATTAATTATGAAGAAAGTCCGTTAGATAATTGCTTATTTGTTGATTATTCAGAGCTAAATAAAAGTAAAGAATTTTCAATGTATTATGCTGTTCAAGGAATTCCTAGTATTGTTGTATGTAATAATTTTCCAAAAAATGCCAAAGTTGATGTTTTGGATTTATGCTCAGCACCTGGCGGTAAAAGTGTTTTAATCGCAAGCAACAATCCTGAAGGAAGAATCATTAGTTGCGATATATACGAAAACAGATTAAAGCTTGTGAAAGAATACGCTGATAGATATGGAATTAAAAACATAGGTTATAAAGTTAATGATGCGTGCGAAATTAACGAAAAATGGATAGGCAAATTTGATTATGTACTTTGCGATGTTCCCTGCAGTAATCTAGGTGTTGTGAATAAAAAGCCAGATGTTTTATTGCGAAAAACAAACAACAACATAAAAGATCTGTCTAAAATTCAAGAAGATATTTTGAATACAGCAAGTTTATATCTAAAGAAGGGTGGTGTTTTGATATATAGCACTTGTACTATCATGAAAGAAGAAAATCAGAACATTTTGAAAAATTTTCTTGATAAGCATATAAATTTTGAAGCGGTGGATATAAACACTTGTGGGATAGATGTCTTAAAGAATGGTAAATTTTGTACATTTATTCCACACGTAAGTAAATGTGAAGGCTTTTTTATAGGAGGAATTAAACGTAGATGACAATATTATTAGATTACACAAAAGAAGAATTAACGGAAATAGTCTTGGGTTATGGCCAACCAAAATTTAGGGCTGAACAATTATATAATGCACTATATAATGGAAAAGATTATGAAGATAAAATGAACCTTCCTAAAAATTTTATTGAAAAACTACAAGAAGGTAATATGATTCTTCAACCAATCAAAATCTATAAGGTTCTGAAATCAAAATCTGGAACAACAAAATTTCTTTACTTATTGCCGGATGGAAATATTATTGAAGGCGTTTTAATGGAGTATAAATTTGGGAACACGATATGTGTTTCAACGCAAGTTGGTTGTAAAATGAATTGTGCTTTTTGTGCTAGCGGATTAAATGGATTTATCAGAAATTTAAGTGCTGGTGAAATTATTGGGCAAGTGGTGGCAGTTAATAAGTATCTTAGCGGAACTGTTAAAGATAGAAAAATAACTAATATTGTTTTGATGGGGAGCGGTGAACCTTTAGATAACTATGCTAACACTTTGAAATTTTTAACTCTTGCAACAAATAAAGATGGGTTTAATTTTAGCGTCAGAAATATATCTTTATCAACAAGTGGAATACCAAGCAAAATAGAAGCGTTAGCAGATAGTGGATATCACATAACTTTATCTATATCATTACACGCTCCAAACAATGAAATTAGAAGAGAAATTATGCCTATAGCAAGAAGATATAGTATTGAAAGTGTTTTGGAAGCTGCAAAATACTATAATACTATTACAAATAGAAGAATATTGATAGAATATATTCTTGTTGATAAAGTAAATAATAGCACATCTAATGCAAAAGAATTGGCAACATTGCTTAAAGATTTACCTTGCCATGTGAATTTAATAAAACTTAATGAAGTGGATGGCAGGGTTTTAAAAACACCATCTATTGAGAGTTGCAATAAATTTTTAGAAACATTAAATAAATTGCAAATTAGTGCAACATTGAGAAGAACTCTTGGAGATGATGTGGAAGGGGCGTGTGGTCAATTAAGAAATAGTGAATTAAAGAAAAATAATAAATAGGAGAGAGATTATGCTTAAATTTTTAGGTAAGGGGAATGCATTCGATGTTGATTTTGGAAATACTAGTGCATTTTATAAAGATGATAAAAAACTGATACTATTTGATTGCGGTGAAGATGTTTTCAAGAAAATAGTTCAATTTAAACTCTTGGAAAACGTTAAATTAGTATATGTGTTTATCACACATTTGCATTCGGATCATATTGGAAGTTTAGGCACTCTTATTGCTTATATAAATTTCGTTTATAGTAAAAAATTAAAATTAAAAATAATTTATCCCGATATTGACCGTTTAACTCAATTATTAGAACTAATGTGCATAAAAAAGAACCAAATTTCAATTTATAATTGTAAAGATATATTAAAAGAAATTCCTTGTTTTGAAGTTAAACAAGAACATGTTGATGGAAGTTATGGTTATATTATAAAAATTCAGGACAAAACAGTATTTTATTCAGGTGATACAAGTGTAATTAACACTCAAGCATTAAATATGCTTCAAATTGGTGAAATTGATTATTTTTACCACGAGGTGAGCTTATTCAAAACAACATTACACACAAGTGTTGATGAGTTAAATAGGGCAATACCTAAGGAATTTCGTGAACGTGTTTATTGTATGCATCTAGATAACGAAGCTGAACAAAAAATTATTCAATTAGGTTTTAAACCCGTGGAATTATATTTAGAAAAAAGTGAGAAAGTTGTAAAGAAATAATATGAATGAAAGCATAGGTCAAGTATTAAAAATTCTTAATGGAAATATTCAAGTTTTATTAAACGAGAAAATTGTTTTATGTGACATAAGAGGTAACTTAAAAAAGAATGGAAGAATTATGGTTGGAGACATTGCTAAACTAGAAAAAGATGAATCAAGTGATAAATATATTATAACTAATATTTTAAAGCGGAAGAATGTGTTAATTAGGCCAACATTGGCAAATCTTGATCAATTATTTATAGTTATTGCGAAAAAACCTGAGCCAGACTTTTTGCTGGTGGATAAACTTATAGTTTATTGTGAGATAAATAAAATTGCACCATTTTTAATAATTAATAAAAAAGACTTGTTTTCAGATGAAGAAATAGAAAATATTAAATTTCAGTATAAAGGAATTGTTAAAGAAATTCTTTTAACCAATGCAAAAAAAGGTGAATTATCCAATCTGAAAGAACATTTAGTTTATAAGTTATCTGCCTTTGCTGGACAAAGTGCTGTGGGAAAAAGTACATTGATAAACGCAATTATTCCAAGATTACACCTTGAAACTAATATTTTAAGTTCGAAAATTGAGAGAGGAAAGCATACAACAAGACACAGTGAAATATATATCAGTGACAATATTAAATTAACTGATACACCAGGATTTAGTATGCTTGATTTGGAAATGAATCCAAAAGATTTAAAAAATTACTATCTAGATATGCAGAAATTTGCTGATGACTGTGAGTTTCTTGATTGTTGCCATGTAAACACTAATGCTAAATATTGCGGAGTTGTTAGAGCTGTTGAGTTGGGTGAATATAGTAGTGAAAGATTTGAAAGATACTGCAACTTATACAATAAAGTAAAACAAAATTGGGAGAAAAGATATGATTAGAATTTGCCCTAGTACCAATCCTTGTGATGAAGAAAAACTAGTGGACTATGCAAAAGAAATGCAAGCATATGATATAAGATTTATGCATTGCGATGTTATGGATGGTGTTTTTGTTGAGAATAAATGTCTTTCTGTTGAAAAAATAAGAGAGATTACAGAAGAAACACAAATTGGTTTAGATATTCATCTTATGGTTTCTGAGCCGTTAATGGTTTTAGATAAGTTTTTAGAATTGCCCGCCAATTTCATAACAATGCACTATGAAGCTTTTAAAAACAGTTCAGATATATTAAGAGCTGTTGATAAAATACACAAAAAAGGAGTTTTAGCTGGAATTAGCATAAAACCAAATACGAATATTAGCGCAATTAAACCATTATTGCCATACATTGATTTAGTTTTAATTATGAGTGTTGAACCTGGAAAGAGTGGTCAAGAATTTATTGAGAGTTCTATAGGTAAAATAAAAGAAATATACTCGCTTATAGTACAAAACCAATTGAGAGTTAAAATTGAAGTTGATGGCGGAATAAATAAAGATAATATAAGAGGTGTTGTGAATGCTGGTGCTAGTATGGTTGTGATTGGTAGTGCACTTTATAATAGCGAAGATAGGAAAAATTTTGTTGAGTATGTTCAAAGAATTTAATTAAGTAAACTATTTGGGTTAAATTAGCATAATATTTTATAGTAATAAAATACGTATCTATACGATATATTACATAAGGGGAGATGCTATGAAAATATTATGTTTTAAATGCCCAAGTTTTTTGAAACCATTATTCAAGTTAATTTTTTATAAGCAATTAAATAAATAAAAAAAATTCACATAATTTTATGTGAATTTTTTTTTGTTATTCTTGTTCAGACTTTTTTAATGTTTTTAAACATCTTGTGCAAATATACTTTTTAGTTTGTTTGCCATTAATCTCAACTGGTTTCTTTTGAAGGTTTGCACCCCAAGTTCTTTTAGTTGCAATATGTGAGTGGCTAACTTGATTTCCTGCCACTCTACTTTTACCACAAACACAACATTCTTTTGCCATAACAACCACCCCCATAGGATTTTTTATTATTTTAAACGCATATGATTATAACAAAAGAAATTGCTAAATGCAAGAACTTTTTATAAATTTAGCAAACAAATAAACTTTTTTTAGATTAATAGGTATAAATTTATATTAAATGTGTTGCAAAATTAGGTTAATTATTTTATAATATTAAAGATTTACCGTTGGCAAGTGTTTTGTTGATGGTTGTCAAAACAATAATTAATATTGTATATTTATTTATTGTTTATAATATGGTGTATATTTACACATAATTTATAATGGCATTATATCATAATAGTTTCAAGGAGAGTTGTATGCCTGTTAACACAGTAAATGCATATGGAAAAATTTCAATAAGTAATGATGCAATTGCAAGCGTTACTGGTCATATTGCAAGAGATTGTTATGGAGTGGTTGATTTAGTCAATCAAAACTTTTTTGATAGTGTTTCAAGTGCTGTTAATAAAAAGAAGAATAAAGGTATTAAAGTTGTTACCGTTGGTAACAGAATTTTTATAGATTTAAACGTAGTATTAAAATATGGTGTTTCAATTGCAACCGTAACGAATAATTTGAAGTCTGCAATCAAATACGGAATTGAAGAATTTACTGGTATGATTGTTAATTCAGTTAACATTAATGTGGTTGGTATAAGAGTTTAGGCACTGTTTTTTTTGTTGAAAGGGGAAGGTTTACATGCAGAAAACAATAAGCGGAACTATGTTTCGTAAGATGATTAATGGTAGTTCAAAAGTATTAGAAGAAAATAAAAAATTGGTAGATTCACTTAACGTGTTTCCGGTTCCAGATGGTGATACTGGAACAAATATGAGTTTAACTTACTCAAGTGCAGTTAGAGAGTTAAATAATTGTTTAGAAAATAATTTTTCTGCAATTGCAGATAGCTTAGCAAAAGGTGCTTTACGTGGTGCTAGAGGAAATTCTGGTGTTATTTTGTCTCAAATATTAAAAGGAATTTCTAATGTTATTTCAACATGTGAAGGTGAATTAACAACTAAAATTTTTGCTAAAGCATTAGCTGAAGGTGCTTCTGTTGCTTATAAAGCAGTAACAAAGCCAAAAGAAGGAACAATATTAACTGTTATCAGAATTATTTCTGAATCAGCCCAAAAGAACTGTAAGAAAACAAATTTTGAGGACTTTTTCGATGCAATATTAAAAGATGGTGAAGATATACTTCAACAAACACCTGAGATGTTACCAGTGCTTAAAAAAGCTGGAGTCGTTGATGCAGGAGGTAGAGGCTTATTAATTATTCTTACAGGAATGTATCGTGTGCTTCTTGGTGATGAAGCCGTTGATATTAACATCGAAGAAATGATTAATTCAGCCTCTAATGTGCCTAAAAGTAATGATTTCTATATCAACTTAGAAAATTTGGCTGAAATTGAATTTGCTTATTGTACTGAGTTTATGGTAACTCATATGAAAAAGAAAACAACAATTAGCGATATTGATAAGTTGCGTGAGAATTTGATGAGTATTGGTGATAGTGTTGTGTGTATTGGAGACTTACAACTGGTAAAAGTTCACGTTCACACTAATGAGCCAAACCTTGCATTAGGTTATGCACTTGAACTTGGCGAAATTATTAATATCAAAATTGAAAATATGTTAGAGCAAAATAGAGAACTTAAACGCTCTATGACTCAAAAAGAACAAAACCTAAAAGAATTTGGCATGGTTGCCGTTGCTCCTGGTGATGGTATTGCCAATGTTTTTACGGATATTTTAGTTGATAATGTTATTGAAGGTGGACAAACAATGAATCCATCTGCAGATGATATTGCAAAAGCAGTTGATAAGGTACCTGCAAAAGCAGTTTTTGTTCTTCCTAACAATAAAAATATCATTTTAGCCGCAGAACAAGCTAAAGCATTAACTAATAAGTATATTTATGTTATTCCAACAACATCAGTTCCAGAAGGTTTAGCTTCAGGTCTGGCTTATAATCCAGATGGTTCATTAGAAGAGAACTTAGAAGCAATGCTGAATGCTAAAGATTCAGTAAAATCTGCAAGTGTTACTTATGCGGTTAGAACAACTCATATTGATGGTTTTGATTTGAATAAGGGTGATATCATAGGTTTGGATGATAAAGCAATTATAGCTAAAGGCAATTTAGTAAATGAAACAACAACACAGTTAATAGATAAAGTTATTGATCCAAACGTTGTTAATATGACTTTGTTTTATGGTAAAGATGTGAATGAGAATGATGCCAATGCTTTAGCAAATGCTCTTGAAGAAAAATATCCTAATTGTGATGTTACTCTATTGTATGGAGGACAACCAGTTTATTACTACATTATTTCATTAGAATAAATTTTATTAAAAAATTTAAAATTTTTAATAAAAATTGTTGACAATCAGGTATGTTATGTTTATAATATACCTTGTAATCCTCAGTAGCTCAGCGGTGGAGCACTCGGCTGTTAACCGATAGGTCGTAGGTTCGAACCCTACCTGGGGAGCCAAATTGATTTTCACCAATAAAAGAATTGTTGGTAAAATCTCGAGAAGACAGAGAACTTTCTGCCTTCTCTTTTTTATTGTCTTCTTCCTCACTTTCAAAGTGTGTAATGTC
>JBNMHL010000027.1:0-17261 GCA_050872745.1 Clostridiales bacterium
TAATCAACCGAACTGCTTTCTAATTTTACAAAGTTTTTACGGAAATTTCGTAGAAAGTATCAAATAGATTTATATAGTTTTAGACCGTTTTAGATAGAAAAAGTTTAATAAAAAGTGCACATTTGATGTCAACTGATGTCAGGTGTGTATTTTTTGTTGACATCAATTTCATTTTCAATGTGCCAAAATGCTTGATTTTTCGGGCATTTCAAGACCTGTTTATAAACCCAAGCAAAAAGTTTAACTTTTCTGATAAGGTGGGGGTCGGTGGTTCGAGTCCACTCATTCCTACCAAAAATACCATATATTGTGTTTTTCTGGCCGGTTTAACACTATATATAGATTAGAAGTGCTAAAAAATAGCACTTTTTTTGTTGTTTTTTCGTGAGTGAGTATAATTTGAGTATAATTTTGAGTATAATTTAGTCACTGGGTGAGTATAATTTTTAAGCCATAAAACGGTTAAATAAAGCCATATTTTCAATGTTAGCACTAGTGGTTGGATGAGTGTAAACTTGAGAAGTGACTTTTGAGCCTATTTCGTGGCCCACCCAGAACTGAATTATATGCTCTGGAATATTGGCATTTTTGCAGTTTGTTATAAACGTGTGCCTTAAGTCATGTATCGAAATATCAGGCAAATTTGTTTTGGCCAATATTTCCTTAATTCCTTTTTGTGCAACTGAATATGAAAAATTAAATATTCGGTTTGCGCCATAATCTGCATATTTATTTAATAGACTTTTTGTTTTATCAAATATTGGAACAGTGCGAATGCTTTGCTTGTTTTTAGTAGTGTCTAGCATATTATTGCGATTGATTGCTTTATCGATATTTATTTCGTTTTTATTTAGATCAATATCATTTCCAGTGATGTTATTCCTCTTATACAAATGTTCATCATAAAAACAACTTGTTAAATAAGAAAAATTAATAAAAAATAAAAACTGTTTTTGGTGAATAAAATAACAGTAAAAAAGTGAAGAGAGTTCGAATAATGAAAAACAATAAAAAAGAACTTTGGATTACCAAAGTTCAATCTAACGCTGATTTTCGCCGCGCGAACAATGTGCTTTAGAAAGTGAATGAAACATTTTCTATGTGTATTTATATGCAATTTTGCACAAAAAGTTAATATTAAATCGAAACGTAAAGTAAAGTATATAAAAAAATTAAGTTTGTAATAACTTATTAATAGTGTTCATTACAAAAAATAAGTCCCGAAGGACTTATAATTCTCTGTGCTGACAACTCAGCATTATATAACGGCTTTTAAGCGCTGACTTATATAACGTTATCATTATATGTAATTTTAAACAAAAAGTCAACACGAAATCGAAAACAAACAAAAAAGACACAACTATATGTTGTGTCAGCCTAACCATATCTAAGATATGCCCGTTATAATTTCTTATAACGCTGATATTATATGTGATTTTACACAAAAAGTCAACATTAATTAAAAAATAAAGTAAAGTTATAAGAAAAATGAAGTTTGTAAAAACTTTAACTACAATATTAATTTTATCAATTGGAATTATCCAATGGCATTCATTATTTATTATTTTATTAAAGTGATTTTAGTAGAAAAATTTGTGTTATATTTTATTTTGTAAATTTTTATTATTATGATATACTTTGTGTATTAAAGCGTAAGGAGTGAAAATGAAAAATATATTATTAACAGGTGGAACAGGTTTTATTGGCTCACATATTGCTGTTGAACTTATAGAAAAAAATTATAATGTTTTTATTATTGATAATTTAGTAAATAGTAAAATTGAAGTGGTTGATAAAATAAAGGAAATAACTGGTGTTAAACCAAACTTTGATATTGTTGATATAACTGATTACAATAAATTATTCGGTTATTTTGATGATAATAAAATTGATGCCGTTATTCACTTGGCTGGTTTAAAAGCTGTTGGTGAGAGTGTTAGAGAACCATTAAAATATTATGAAAATAATGTTAGCGGAACAATTAATTTACTAAAATGCATGATTGCTCATAATGTAAATAATCTAGTGTTTAGTTCAAGTGCTTGCGTGTATGGTGATTGTAAAATAGTCCCAATAAAAGAAGATGCACCAAATCAGGTTATCAACCCATATGGTCGAACAAAATTAATGATAGAGAATATTATTGAAGATGTTCATAAATCTAATCCTAAATTCAATGCAACTATACTACGATATTTCAATCCAGTTGGTGCACATAAATCGGGGTTAATTGGAGAAGATCCAAATGATACCCCAAATAATTTAATGCCATATATTTTAAAAGTTGCAACAGGCGTTTTTGACCACTTAAGTATTTATGGTAATGATTATAAAACAAAAGATGGCACAGGTGTTAGAGATTATATTCATGTGGTTGATTTAGCAAAAGGGCACTTGTGTGCACTAAATAGATTGTTCGAAAATGGTGGGTTAAATATTTATAATCTTGGAACTGGAAGAGGAACTAGTGTTTTAGAATTAGTAAATATCTTTAATAAAGTTAATAACACAAATATTAAATATGAAATTGTGGCAAGAAGGGAAGGAGATAGTGAGGCAATTTTCACAGATCCAAACAAAGCTGAAAAAGAATTAGGCTGGAAGTCGGAGTTAACTATTGAAGATATGTGCAAAGATGCTTATAATTATATAATAAAAAATTTGGGAGAAAATAATGAAAAATAACGATCAAGAAAAAGTCGATTTTTCTAAATTAAGCGAAGCTTTTGCTGTTAAAAAAAATGGCGAAACTGAGCCAAATAGTATTAATTCTCAAGATGAAAACTCTTTAAATCAAATTAATAGCAAAGATAATGAAATTAAAAAAAATGATGAAAATAGTTCGAAAGATATGCAAAGTTCATTTGAAACTAACACTCATGAAGAACTAGCTTCAACAAACAGTTCGTTGATAGATAAAAATTCGGTTTATAAACTAAGTTCTAAAGAATTAAAAAAAGAAGAAGAAAAGCTTCTTGCAAACCTAAAAAATCCACCTAAACACGATAAATTAAAGCCCCTATTATTAATTTCGGCAATCATTTCAGCATTGGTTTTAAGTGTGATTGCATTCTTTTGCTGTTATTATACTATTGTTTGTGTTGTTCCTCTTTGTGGAGCACTTGGTGATGTTTCAAACATAACAACAGATGAAGAAACTATGATTAAGTCTTTAGGTTTCTCTAGTTTGATGGGTTCTGTTGGCTTTGTGGTTTTATTTTGCGTGATTGTTTTGTTGTTAATGTTTTTTGTGTATGCTTTAATAGATTCAATTATTTTAACAACCAGATTATTTAAGTCTATTAAGCGAGACGACAAAGAAATTGCATTAAGTTATTTTAATAGAACAATAGTTTATAGAATAATAATTTCAGCTATTTTATATTTAGTGTTGGCTTTTATAATTATTCCAATATTGAAAATAAATGGGCTAATGTTAGTTGCATTTATTTCAATTTCTGTTGGATATTTCATATCAGCAATTTTATATATTACTCAATTAATTATTTCCAGAAAAAAATTTAATGAGTTAAGTGAAGAGGAAAAAGCAGAATTTAAAGAGGCAATAAAAATTATTAATTCTAGGCAAAGAAAACGCGCATTCATAAAATCATATAATAGAACTCAAATTTGGAAATCAGGTAAATTATATTAAGGAGAAGGTTTATGGCAGATAATTCATTTTCATTTTTAAAATTAATTTTGGCAATATTAGATTTTAAAGTTAAAGCAAGAGCAACTTTTGAACAAGTTAAAAGTGATTCTGAACTAAAACAAAGAAGTAAAATGTTTGGCGTTCGTTCAATTTGGTTTACTATTGCTATGCTTGCAGTTATATGTGCTGGAGTTGCTAGTGTTGTGTGGATTGTTTCAATTTTAAATCAAGACGCCATAATGGTTGTTATTGGGTTAATAATATTGTTAATTTTTTTAATTGTTTTAACAATTTGGGGAGGCTCATATTTAATAATAGCTTCGTTAACTTGTTGGATTTATCAATTGAGATTAAATAAAAAGGCTATTGGCTGGGTAGCTATGGCGTTATTCTTCGTTGCAATTGCTGGGATAGCCACTGTTACAATAATTATGTTAAACAAGTTTTAGGAGAAATATATGAAAGTTTTACACACGAGCGAAAGTGTTAATATTGGGCATCCAGATAAAACATGTGATGTTATAGCAGATTCATTTCTAGATGAAGCATTAAGGCAAGATGAAAATTCGCAAATGGCAGTTGAGTGTGCCATTAAGAATGATGTTCTTATGATATATGGGGAAGCAACAACAAAAGCAGATATTAACTACGAAAAGATTGCTGAAGAAACACTAAAAGATATTGGCTATAAAAATGATTTTAGTTTTGTTAAGATAATTTCTAAGCAATCACCAGATATCAATCAAGCAGTTGTACGTCCAGAATTGAATGCAAATGACCAAGGAATGATGTTTGGTTATGCAACTAATGAAACGCCAGAATTTATGCCTTTACCAGTTATAATGGCTCATAAGCTTATGAGAAAATATGATGAATTTAGAAGGGTAAATTCAGATAAATACTTCGCAGATGCTAAATCACAGGTAACTGTTGAATATGAAAACGAAAGACCTGTTTCAGTAAACACAATTCTTGTATCTGTTTCTCATAATGAGAATTTAACGCATGAGGAAATTGAAGTTGATATACTAAATAATGTAATTAATCCAGTTTTAGAAAGTTGCAGGTATCCAAAATCAAATAATTATAAAGCAATTATTAATCCAAGCGGAAAATTTACCATATGGGGTAGTTTTGGCGACAGCGGATGTGTTGGAAGAAAAATTGTTGTTGACACATATGGTGGATTTGGTCATGTTGGAGGTGGATGCTTTAGTAGTAAAAATGCAACAAAAGTTGATAGAAGTGCTGCCTATTATAGTAGGTACGTGGCTAAAAATATTGTTGCAAATGAATTGGCAGATAGGTGTGAAATTCAAGTTAGTTATGCAATAGGTGAACCAAGGCCAATCAATATAACAATTGATACTTTTGGAACAAATAAAGTTGAATTAGAACAAATACAAAAAATTGTTGATGATAATTTCGATTTTTCAGTTTCAAATATTATAAAAGAACTAGATTTAAATAAGCCTATTTATAAGAAAACGGCTTGTTTTGGGCATTTTGGAAGAAATGAGTTTTCTTGGGAAAAGGTTAAAACTTTAAAAATAAATTGCTAAAAAAAACTTGCACAAAATATACTAAATTAAGTGTGTTTTGTGCAAGTTTTTTTAAACAATTTTACCGCCAGCAGATTTAATCATTCTATTGAACAAAGCATCTGCCATATTCCCACTTTGAATAAATTCTGCAATAATAACATCGTAGTTATTCTCAACATCTCTTAAAGTTTTAAAAATATTTTTACAAGCTTCATCAGAATTTTTGCCAATCGAAACTCTATTAAAATTTTTAAAATTTTTTAAATTATCTTTTGAGCATAGAATAATCGGTTTTTTACCTTGATCAACTAACGTTGTGTAAAGAAGATTGATGTTTTTAATAATATTATTTTTAACTAACAACATCTCGCATTTAGGGGCGTAGTGGGTGTATTTAGTGCCAGGGCTTTCCACAATGCTAGTGTTTTGAAGTTTATCAACAACGGGAACTTTAATCATTTTTTGAAGCTTTTTAGCGCTATATTTTCCCGGTCTTAAAATATATATAATTCCACTATCAACTTTGCAAACAGTGCTTTCAACGCCAATTGTACATTGACCACCATCAATAATCGCGGGAATTTTTCCATTCATATCCGCAAAAACATCTTTAGCTCTTGTTGGACTTGGTCTTTTAGATGTGTTTGCACTAGGTGCACATATTGGCAAATTAGTAGCTTTTATAAACTTCTGCGCAACTTTATTGCTGGGAAATCTTATCGCAACGGATTTCAATCCACAAGTTGTAACATCGGAAATAGTATCCTTTTTCTCTAAGATTAAACTTATAGGCCCAGGCATACATTTTCTTATAATTCTTCGTTCGATATCGTTTTTAACTAATGCATATTTTTCTATATCTTTTTTATTTGCGATGTGGACTATTAGTGGGTTGTCTTGTGGTCTACCTTTAACCTCATAGATTTTTTTAACAACATCTCCGTTCATAGCGTTTGCTCCAAGGCCATAAACGGTTTCAGTTGGAAATGCGACTAGTTCGCCATTTTTAATTAACGAGACACAGTATTTATTAAATTTATTTGTTAATTTGCATATTTTAGTTTTCATACATTTCATTATATCATTAACGTTCAATTATGTTAAGAGAATATTAGATTTTGTTTTTTATTATCAAATTAAAACTCATTATAAAGTAAGTTGATTTAGCTTATTTTATTTAATGGGTAAATATAGTTGACAATTTTTAACAATACCATAGTTAGATTCATATATAATATGGAAATGAATATTGAGGTGATTTATGATAATACATACTGTTAATAATGGTGACACATTATATAAACTAGCATCAACTTATGGAGTTTCAATTGAAGAAATAACTAAGATTAATGAAGTTGATCCTAACGACACATTAGTTATAGGTCAAACATTAGTTATTCCAACAAACACAATGGAATATATAGTTAAAAGCGGAGACACTTTATACTCAATTGCTCAAAGCTTAAAAGTTCCGCTTGAGTCGTTAATAAAATCAAATCCGCAAATAACTAATCCTGCTCAAATACGAATTGGTGATAAGTTAACTATAGAAGACACAAATGGCAAACTAAGAAGTGTTGAAGTGAATGGCTATGCTCTACCGGGCATTGACTACGATGTACTTATAAAAACTTTACCAAATTTAACATATATAAGTATTTTTTCTTACCAAATCAAAAATGATGGCACATTTGATCCTATTGATGATGAAGAAATTGTTAATGAAGCAAAAAGATTTAATGTTGCACCACTTATGGTGATAACAAATATCGGAGATAGAGGATTTGATAGCGACATAACTAGAGCGATATTAAATAACCAAGAAATCAGAACAAGTCTAATTCAAAATCTTATAACTGCAATGAAAAATAAGGGATATTATGGCTTAAATGTTGACTTCGAATATATTTATCCTGAAGATAGGGAAGCATACAATACTTTCATTAAAGAGTTGTCTGAGATATTAGAATTGAATGATTTGAAACTTTTCACGGCTTTGGCACCAAAAGAGTCTGAACAACAGATTGGTTTACTATATCAAGCCCACGACTATAAATTTCACGGAAAATATGTTGATAAAGTGGTTCTAATGACTTATGAATGGGGATACTTATATGGAGAACCTCAAGCTGTTTCGCCAATAAATCCAATAAGAAATGTGCTAAATTATGCAGTTAAAGTAATTCCAAGTGAAAAGATACTTATGGGAATGAGTAACTATGGATATGATTGGACTTTGCCATATAAACAAGGAACGCCAGCAAAAACATTATCAAACACTGGTGCAGTGAAATTAGCGCGAAAAGTTGGTGCAAATATAGAGTATAGTGAAAAAGATCAATCACCATTTTTCACTTATTATTCACAAAATGTAAAACATATAGTGTGGTTTGATGATGCAAGAAGTTATTTTGCAAGATTAAAATTAGTTGATGAATATAATTTGGCAGGAGTTAGCTATTGGACAATTAACCAATATTACCCACAAAATTGGCTGGTTTTAAATGATTTATATGATGTTGTTAAAGTTGTGTAATGGGCTATTAAATTATTAAAATGTATAGCAAATAAGCATTGAGTTGCCGTTTTTATTATTATTAATCGATATAAAAAAAGCTTAAATAAAGAAATATTAATAATTTATAATTGATAAAAAACAAACTTGAATATGATTATGGTTTTAACCTATATTCAAGTTTGTTTTAATTTAACACGATAGATTATTTTTTCTTAGATTGTTTTGGTTTTGGCATTAAATCTTTTAAATGCAATGAATTTAATTGATCAACAAGAGTAAAGTTATCACTTATAAAGTCGGTTAGTCTTGTAATTTCACTTAATATAGATTTTGCTCTATCTGTTTTTGTTTTTTCACATAAATTAAATAATTGATTGCCACTTACTATTATTATTAAGTGGTTTTTATAGATATACAATGAAAACTCTTTATAACTATTTAAAAGCCTACTAATTGATTTAGTTATTTCGCCATTTAAGATGTTTTTTGCATAATTTTTGTCTGGTGATGTTATATCAAAACTTAAATTGCCATTTGAGATAGATTTGACTTTTACGGCGTTTTTAGGCAACTCGTTTTCGCCATAAATTTTGGGAAAATTGCTTTTTAATTTAGTTATAAATAAAGTAAGCGAATCATTATTCTTTGTGATAATTGCGTTGCAAATGGTTTTAATGTTTTTTTCTTTTAGCGTCAATTTTTGTAATACGGTCTTTATTATGTATTTGTTTGTAACGGTTCCAAGAATTTCATTTTGTTCTTTTTTTGGTTTTTGGGATGAATTATATTTAAACGAAGAACTAATGTTTTTTGTTGAAAGTTTTGGTTTAATAACTTCTTTATATAAAGTTTTTGTTAAAAGTTGTTTTTTAAAAATGGACTTAAATAAACATATAAGAAACATAACAACAGATAAAGCTCCAACAATCCCTAAGAAAATAAAATATGTTATCTTAGGATCTGGAGTTTTAAATCCCATATAAAATAAAAAAGCGGAAGCACCCATAACAAGCAAAAACATAAAAAGATATAGTAGATAATCTTTAGCAAGTGAAAGGTTAAATTTTATTATATCTTCTTCTGATGCTTTAACTTTCTTTTTAACGTATTTAATCTTAACTTTTTTCTTTTTTTTCCTTGTTGAGTTGCTCAAATCGGCATTAGTTTCAACAATTTTAGAATTATCATTGCATTTGTTTAATTCTTTGTTTTCATTATCTATTTTATTATTTGATTCATTATTTATTTCCATATTTGCTCACCTTAAGAATATAATATCATAATAATTATTATAAGTAAATCAATGTTAAATATTATAAGCCAAATTTTACTAATTTGTTTTCGAGTTTAATTTATTTTCTTAAGATTATAAATTTCTATTTAAAAATGAACCTAAATGTGTTATTATATAGCATATGGAAAGAGAAGATTTAGAAGTTTTGTCACCAGCGGGTGATTATGAAAATTTTAAAACTGCGATTGCTTGTGGTGCAGATGCGGTGTATTTGGGTTTAAGCAACTTTAATGCAAGAGCAAAAGCTGAAAACTTTACGCTTGATAATATACGAGATGTGGTGAAATATGCACATCTTTTTAATGTTAAGGTGTATGTTACTATTAACACATTGGTAAGCGATGCTGAATTTGAGGATTTACTTAAGTTGGTAGATGTGGCATATCTTGCTAAAGTTGATGCATTTATAATTCAAGATTTGGGCGTTGCGAAAATTTTGAAGGATAGATACAAAAACATAGTTCTTCATGCTAGCACTCAAATGGGAATTAATAATTATAAGGGTGCATTAATTGCTGAAAAATTAGGATTTAAAAGAGTAGTTTTGTCTAGAGAGACAAGTTTAGAGGATATTAGATTAATAAAGGAAAAAACAAATCTTGAAATAGAATTCTTTGTTCAAGGTGCTTTGTGTGTTGGGTTTTCGGGAAATTGCTACTTTAGTTCACTAAAACATAATAAAAGTGGAAATAGAGGTGAATGCTTACAGCTTTGTAGATTAAAGTATTCAACTAACTTTTCAAAAGATGAAAGATATTATTTATCAACAAAAGATTTATGTTTGATAAATGAGCTTAAGTTGTTAATTGATGCGGGCGTAACATCATTTAAAATAGAGGGTAGATTGAGAAGAGCATCATATGTTGCACAAGCAACAAAGAGTTATGTTAAAGCCATTAAGCTGATATGTGATGGTAACTTCGATGCAAATGAAATAAATTCAGAAATTGAAAATCTTAAAAAAGTTTTTGTTAGAGGTGGGGACTATTGCAAGGCGTATTTAAATTATAATAATTCAAATATAATAAATCCAAATTATAATAATCACACTGGAATTGAGATTGGCGAGGTCGAAAGCGTAAGTAGGTTTAAGGATTTATATGCAATAACTATTTTTGCTAAAGAGTCGATAAACTCTAATGATGGATTAAAATTTATTGCGAAAAACTATGAGCAAATAAGCGTTGGGGTTGGTAATATTGAAAAATTAAAAAGCAACGTTTTTAAAATTTATTCAAAGTCTAAACCTAATGTTGGTGATAAGGTTTATAAAATAACGGATAGTGTTTTTGAAAATGGTTTGGTTTCTGTTGAAAAAAAACTTCCTATAAATTTAAAATTAAAAATGGTTGAAAATAAAAAAATTGCAGTTTGGGCTGAGTGTAAAGATATAATACTTGATTATGAAACAGAGTTTATGTGCGAATCAGCAGAAAATATTTGTTTAAATTTTGATTCAGTAAAATCACAGTTTGAAAAATTAAAATCAACAAATTTTATTTTAAAATCTTTTGATGTTGAGATGGGCAAGGTTTATGTTTCAAAATCGGTTCTAAACAAAGTGAGAAATGATATTGTTTGCAAAATGGAAAAGCGATTAGTTGATGAATATGAAGAAAAGTTTGATCTGTGTGTTAAGGATGTTGATTTAAATTCATTTTTAAAAAATAATTTAAAAAACGATTTTAATGTTTATTTGTTCGATGATATTAAAATGTTGAAGGATTTTGAAATTAGGGAAAATGACTATGTTATATACAAACCCCAACAATTTTCTAATAATGAGTTTGATGAAGTTTTGAGAATTATATCAGGAAAATATCGTAATTTTGGTGTTAATATTCCGGCATTTGCAAACAAAAGTGATTTAAGTATAATTGACAATATAATTAAGAAATTTGACAATATCACGATACTTATTGACAGTATATATGGGTTTACTTACAAAACTGTTAAAAATAATATAATATGCAACTATTCTATAAATGCGTTTAATTCTGCAACTCTTAACGTGTTAAGTGAGTTGGGTGCTTGTGCTGTTGTAAGATCTGTTGAGTATGTGGATGGAGGTTTTAAAAATAAAAACTTTTTAACATTTGCTTATGGCAAAGTTAATTTGATGACATTTGTTCATTGCCCATTTAAGGTTGCTTATGGTTGTAATTGTGATAATTGTTGTTATTTAAAGGGGTTAAGTTATAATTTGAATGGTAATTCATTTGCGATAAAAAGATATAAATTATCAAAGTGCTATTTCTATTTAAAAGATAACAAGTTGGTTAATAAAATAAAAGGCCCATCTGATTTTATTGATTTAACTTGATGGAGGGGTTCTGTATGGATAAGTTTGATGTTGTTGTTTTAGGTGGTGGTGCAAGTGGTACTATTTGCGCTATTAATGCGAGTAGAAAGTATTCTAAAGTATTGATTATTGATGCATCTGATTATGCATGTAAAAAATTGCTAGTAACTGGTAATGGTAAATGTAACTTTACAAATATATATGCAACATCTAAAAATTATAATTGTAATATAGATGATTATTTAGAAAGATTTTCGGTTGATAATCTTTTAAGTTTTTTTAATAGTATCGGTCTAGAATATTATTCTGATGGTGAAGGTAGGTGTTATCCTTTGTCTAACACAGCCAAAAGCGTGATTGATGTTCTAAACAATGTGTTGAGCAAGACTTTAGCAAAGTATAAAAAGGGTGTGGTAAACAAAATTTCACAAACAAAAAATAAAGAATATTTAATTGAGTGTAGTAATTATTCATGTATTGCTTGCAGGTTGGTAGTTGCGTTGGGTGGATTAACTGAATCTAAGTTTAAAGCAATGTTTGATAATATTAAGGTTGACACTTCTAAAACTGAACCAAGTCTTGTTGCTTTAAAAACATGCGAACAGACAAAAGCATTGGAAGGGGTTAGAGTTTCCAATGTTAAAATGAAAGCTACATGTTGCCATGATGAGTTTGAAGGTGTTGGTGAAGTGTTGTTTAAACACAATGGTTTAAGTGGTATTGTCACATTTAATGCTTCAACTATTTTTGCCCGTAATAAAAATTTTAATGGTGAGATAATAATTGATTTGTTGCCAGATTACAGTAAAGGTGATTTGGTAAATATTATCAAAAAAAATATAACGATTTTTGCTGAAGTTGACAAGCTATTTTCAGGAATTCTTCATCCAGCGATTGCTCATGATGTTATTAATAGGGCTGGCTTAAAAAACAAAAAAGAAACAAAATTGTTGAGTTTTGAAGACATTGAAAAACTTGTTGATGTTATTATAAATTTTAGATTTACAATATGTGGTGCGTATGATAACAATCAGGTCGTTTCAGGTGGTGTGCCTTTAAATTCTTTAACAAATAATCTGGAATCGAAAGATAATCTAAATTTGTATTTTTGTGGTGAGGTCTGTGATGTTGATGGAGAGTGTGGTGGATATAATTTGCAATGGGCTTGGACCAGTGGATTTATTGTGGGGGATTCATTATGATAGGTGTTAATAATTTAATTTTAAATGTTGGGTTTTCGTTGAATGATGTTAAGTATAAAGTTGCAAATGAGTTAAAAATCGGTATTGATAAGATAAAAAGTTTAACTATTATTAAACAATCAATTGATGCAAGAAGAAAGCCAAATGTTAAATATGTTTTAAATGTTGGTGTTGAGTTATCAGATAATTTGGAATTAAAGTTTGCCAAGAATGTTATTGAATATGACAATAGTATTAAAGTTTATGACAAAAAGTCTGCCAAGTATTGCCCAATTATTATAGGGTTTGGCCCATCTGGAATGTTTTCAGCACTAATGCTTTCACGAATGGGTTTAAATCCAATAGTTGTTGAACAAGGTGAAGATGCCGATTCTAGGATTAAAACAGTTGAAGATTTTTGGAGTAATCGGAAATTAAATAAGTATTCAAATGTTCAGTTTGGTGAAGGTGGAGCGGGAACATTTAGTGATGGGAAATTAAACACTAATTTAAGCAGTAAAGAGTGTAAACAAGTAATAAATGAGTTGTATTATTATGGGGCTCCAAAAGAAATTTTGTACACCTCAAAAGCTCATATTGGAACAGATAATTTGCGAAAAATAGTTGTTAATATTAGGAAAGATATAATAAAAAATGGTGGTAAGGTTTTATTTTCAACAAGGCTTGTTGATTTCGAAATATTAGAGAATAACTTGTTTAAAGTGAATATTGAAAATGTTAAAACTGGCAAAATCGAATCTATAATTTCTGATAGGTTAATCCTTGCAGTTGGTCATAGTGCAAGAGATGTTTTTCATTTATTAAAAAATAAAGGCGTTGAACTAAGGCAAAAACCCTTTGCAATGGGTGTTAGAATAGAGCAAAATCAAGAAGATATTAATTTAGCTCAATATGGTGTTGGCTATGATAAGAGATTACCAAACGCTGATTATAAACTGGTTGCTCATCTAGAGAATGGTAGAAGTGTTTTTACATTTTGTATGTGCCCGGGAGGTTTTGTTGTTGCTTCTAGTTCAAATGAAAATGAGATTGTAACAAATGGAATGAGTAATTTTAAGCGTGATAATTCAAAAGCTAATAGTGCCGTTTTGGTAAATGTTAAGCCAGAAGATTTTGGAGATGAAGATGTTTTGGCGGGTGTTTATTTGCAAGAAAAATACGAGCGTATGGCTTTTGAACTTGGCGGTTCTAATTACAATGCTCCGTGTGAATGTGTTAAAACTTTTTGTGATGATCTAGAACCTAAAGTTTACACTAACTCAACTTATAGACCATCTATAACTCCAGCAAAACTAAAAAAATGTTTGCCTAATTTTGTTTATGAAAGTTTAAAAACTGGATTAAAAGAACTGAATCGTAAAATGAAAAATTTTGCAAAAGATGATAATTTACTTATCGGTATTGAAACAAGAAGTAGTTGCCCATTAACGATTGTTAGAGACGATAATTACCAAACTAATATTTCTGGTATTTATCCAATCGGTGAGGGGGCTGGTTATGCTGGTGGAATTGTGAGCAGTGCTTTAGATGGGATTAAGCTTGCCGAAAAAATATATTCTGAATTATAAAACTAAACAATAATTAAAAAAATCATTGATATTTATAATTATTATCGATGATTTTTTTTAATATATTTTAAATATGAGTGTTGGTTGGATAGTCTGTGAAATTTGGGTAGTTATGTTGGTTGTTTTCAAATGTATTATTCAAGTTTATATCAGGATTCATTTGTGTGAAGTCTTGTGATTGGGGTTGTGGAGAATGTGGTGATGCTTTTGGGGTTTGTTTTTCCTCTAAAACCTTAACACTTTGTGCAACATTCAAGTCTACCAAAATAACATCTTTTCCTATTTTGCAAATTCTATGGTAAGGAATAAATATATCTGTGACAGATTTGAAAATGTTGAATATTGATTTTTCACCTGGAACAACAATTCCTAAAACTCTAGCACAAGATGTGTCTATAACCATATCAATAATGTGACCTAATTGTTTGCCATCGAATAGGTTAACAACCTCTTTTGCTCTAAGTTCACAAAATGAGATTTCCATATTTATTCCTTTGCTTTTATAACAATATATTTTATTTTTTTCTATAAAATTACAAATTTCTTAAATTAATTTAATATCACATAAACTAAATTTTAAATTATTTTGACAAGTATTGTTTCCTTAGCTTGAGTGAGTTTTGTGTGTGATAGTAAAATTTTATTGAAAGAGATTTAATATATTTTAAGGCTTATAATTTATTATGATATTTAAAAAAAATAAGTTAATTTATTTTTTTATTTTGCATTGTTAATTAATTTTGATATAATTAAATATTATTTGGGTAGGTGATGAAAAATGAAATGTCAATATTGTGGTCACACAGAAAGTAAGGTTTTAGATAGTAGAAGTTTTAACGATAGTAATTCAATAAGAAGAAGAAGGGAGTGTTTAAAATGCGGCAAAAGATTCACAACTTTTGAAACTATAGAAACTACTCCAATTCTCGTTGTTAAAAACGATGGAAGTAGGCAAGCATATGATAAAAACAAACTAAAGCGTGGAATTATTCGTGCTTGCGAAAAACGTCCAGTTTCAATGGCTCAGATAGATGGCTTGGTTGAGTCGGTTGAAAAAGTTATTTATAGTAATCTTGATCAAGAAGTTTCAACTCAAAAAATAGGTGAGTTGGTTATGGATGGGTTGAAAAATATAGATGATGTGTCTTACGTTAGATTTGCAAGTGTGTATAGAAAATTTACTGACTTAACACATTTTGCAGATTTTATTAAAGAATTTAAAAAACAATAATAAATACATATTAATTAAATTAAGAAACAAAATAATTTCAAGGGTTTATAATGAAACTTGAAATTATTTTTTTTGGATTAGTTGCAATATATAGTTATTTTTATAAAAGTGTAAAAACAGCACTTCTATACACTTTTTCTTTAATAATTCTTTGTTTGGCTAGAAATAGCGTTTTCTTAGTAAACTTACAAATGTTTTCGTTTAATCCTATATATCTTAGTTTAATAATTATTTCGTTATTTTTGTTGATGACTAAAAAAAATGGTGAAAATAATAATTGTATGGTTGCTGTTATTATATCGCTTTGTTTATATATTCTTTTAACTAACTTAAATGTATTGAATGTGTTTTCAATTAATTTTAGTAATTATGCATTAGTGTTCGGTGTTATTATGGCTCTCGTTTCTAAATCTGATGGTTATATTTCAACATTGTTTTTTGTTTTGGTTGCTGAACTTTATAATTTTTTAATAATTTCTAAATCAATAGGTCATGTTGGAATATTCACGATTGATACTGTGATAATAGTAACACTTATGTTAATTGGTTGTGTTGCTGTAAATATAGTTAGAGCAATATATAGGAATAAAAAAATAGGAGTTGAAAGTGTTTATTAAAAATAAAAAATTGGGTTTTATTTGTTTGTGTCTTATTTTACTTTTGGCACAAACGGCTGTGATGGGTTTTGGGTTAGGGAGCCGTGGTGTTTATGCTTTAGAAAATATAGCTATTTATGTGGTTTCTGATGAGGATGGAAACGAATTATTTGAAAGAGAAGAAGTTGCTGTTGGCGATGTTTATATTTCTAAAAATTTTTATAAATATGAGATTATCAATGTTAATGAAACAAATAAAACTGCAACTGCAAAATTTTTGGAAAAGATAGAAAAGCCGAGTGTTAGAACATATTATGGTCCTTCAAAAATAAAAAATATTTCTAAAAAAATATGTTTATATTTAACACATAATGATGAGAGTTATGTTAATGGAGATGGTTATGATAGTGTTTATGGCGTTGGAGGTATACACGATATTGCTAAAAAAATAAAACAAGAGTTTGAAAATAAAGGTATCAAAGTTTCGCTAGATGAAACTCTTCATATTCCACATGACACCTCTGCATATTCTAGAAGTAAAGTAACAGCATTAAACCTGCTAAAGGAAAATCCCGATGCTATTTTTGATATTCATAGAGATGGAGCAAGTAGAAGTGCATATTTAACAAGAGTTAATGGTGAAGAAAGAAGTATGGTAAGAATAGTTGTTGGTAAAGGCAATGTTAATAGTGCAGTTAATCAAGAATTTGCTACCTATGTTATGGCTGTTGCTAACGAACTTTATCCTTGGTTAATTAAAGATATTTATATTGGAAGAGGTCATTACAATCAAAACTTATATGGTAAGGCGTTGCTGTTTGAAATGGGTAGTCATATGATTGAAAAAAGTTTGGTTATGAAAAGTGTTGAGCCTCTTTGTGAAGTTGTTTCAACGGCTTTATTTGAAACAACAGTCAACGAGAATGAAAACGAGTTGACTGTTAATGGAAGTGAATCTAGTGGAGATGTGTTGATGACTAAAAAAGAGAGTTTGAATGAAAAACATATTCCAAACTCAACATTAACAATAATTTTGATGCTTATAGGAATAGTTGCATTTATAGGGACTTCATTCTTAATTAATTACTATATTGATAAAAAGATAATGAAAGAAGATTAATAAAGATGTTAAATGTTTTCAAATAAACCCCAGTTTTAAGTTATAAAATTGGGGTTTTATTCTGCATTAATGTGAAATTGGTTTTATTTAATGCTTTTTTTATTTATTATTTTCTAAATAACATTTGTTTTAATTTGTATTTAATGTATAATATATATTGAATAATATAATTTATGGAGTTGTTATGGAAAAACCACTTGTTGCAATTGTTGGAAGACCAAATGTTGGGAA
>JBNMHL010000028.1:0-17180 GCA_050872745.1 Clostridiales bacterium
AATCGGACCCGTGACCCCTGCCTTACCAAGGCAGTGCTCTACCGCTGAGCCACAGTAGCATATCTATAAAAATAGGCTAATTTATTAAGTTTTTAAGTCGGTAATTTTAGGCATTTCAAATCTTACCAAGGTGGTGCTCTACCGCTGAGCCACACCAGCAAATGCTGTTTTTTGATTGATTTTTGCGGTGAAATTTAGTGCTTAAAAAGTGCCGTTTTTGTTTTACCAAGGTGGTGCTCTACCGCTGAGCCACACCAGCATAGTGCTGTTTTTGATTGAATTTTGCGGTGAAATTTAGTGGATAAAAAGTGCTGTTTTTGTTTTACCAAGGCAGTGCTCTACCGCTGAGCCACAGTAGCATAGATTGAGATTTGGTGAGATGTCAGATTGTGCTTGGTTTATTTACTTAGTCAACTTTGACATTATATATTATTAATTGTTGGTTGTCAATGGTTTTGGTGGGGTATTTTTAAATGGTTTTGTAAATTGAAATAGTTGGTTACAAGTTTAGATGGTGATTGGGGTGTGTTTTGAATTCAGAAAATTTTTGTTTATTGTGGCTTGACGTGTTAGTTTATGATAAATTATAGTGAATGTGTTTTTTGGTGCGAGCAATTTTCATTAAATGGGGATTTGTGTTTTGTTTGGCATAGCAACATGTCCGGATTTAGGTGTGAAAAAAATAAGCCTTTTATTTAAAGCTAATTTTAAAAGTGATTTACCTTTAACAATTTTGATTTAAATACAAGGGCTTATTTATAATTCTAGTCTTTCTTTAGTTCATCAATAATCAAGGTTTTCATTTCTTCATCGCTTAAAACACCTTGTTTATTCAATTCTTTAATCTTTTCTATTTTACTATTGCTTGAATTTTCGGTTTTTGATGAGCCTTCAATAGGTGTTGAGTTTGCATCAGTTTCATTTAATGTAGCGGTTTCATCGCTATTAACTTTGTTTTTGATGCAAAGTTCAGCGATAAACAAACCAACAACTGCTAGTGGTAGTAATAACCATAGAGAACCGGCGATTATGTATAACACAGCTAAAACGGCATTAAGAATTAAGTCTGTGATGCAAAGACCTTTATGCATTTTTTCGTTAGGTCTTTTGCAAATAAATGCTGAAATTATGATAATTGCAACTGATAATAATATGATTAAAATATAAGACAATTGAATTACGCTATATTCAGGACCAGACTCCATTCCGGCACTAATTAAATCTTGTATTAAAGCAAGAATATAAATTGAGCCGATGATTAATACTGCTGCAAATGCAATGCTGGTGATAGCAGCGGCAAGTTGCAAACCTCTTTTTTGTTTTATTCATTTTTTTCTCCTTTTGTTTTTTATATATTACAAATTTAACATTATTGTTACAATGTTGTCAACTCAATGAAAGCAGTCAAATATTTAATTGTATAAAAACTTGTTTTCCAAATCGCGGTATTTGAATTCTACTCAATGTGAAAAGCGAGTTGCCAAATTTTACAAAACTTATTAATTTATTTGATAATGTGAAAGAAAATAGTTATAATTAAATAGAAATAGTAAAAAATGGAAAAATAAAATATATGTTTTGTCCGAATTGCGGTGTTAAAGTTAATAGTTTAGATGTTTGCCCAATTTGCGGAGCAAATTTAGATGTGTTGCAAAAGTATAGTTTGGTTAAGGATACTCCACCTAAAAATAACTATGCTAATGTTGCTGTGTTTGCTAGGTCTTTAAATTTAAGGAAAAGAAGCAAAGATGTTAATGATTTTATAAAAGTTCAAAAGGATTATTTGGCAAGGCAAAAAGCAATTGCGGAAGAGATAAAACGAAAAGAAGAAACCCTTGCAAAACAAAAACAATTATTAGAAGAAAAACAAGAGGAATTAGAAAAGAGTAGGAAAGAGAGCCAAACTAGGGAAGAGAATAATCAAAAACTAGATGGTAATAAGGAAGATGCGCAAGGAGAGTTTGTTCCACTTGCAAAAATTGAACCGCAAAAGGTGGCAGTGCAAACAAATGTTGCTCGTCCGCAATATGTAAACACAAATCAAAACTCACAAACTGCTATGAGTAAAACATCAATTTCAACTTTTCAAAATGCTTCTCAAACCACCCAACAAAGAAACAAGGTTATTCAGAATAATCCGCAAAATCAAATTAATCAAAATTCATTATCTCAGCAATATCAAGATAATCAGCAAAAGTTTCAAAATATTCAACCTAGTAGTCAACCAAAACCGCAACAAAGACCACAACAACCTCAACCACAGCCTCAGCAAAAGGCTACTCAAGAATATGTGCCACAGCGTGTGACAGCTCCTGATGATTTTGATATTCCAACAATTAACACCGAAAGCAACGCAACTCAATTTGGAAAAGAGATTCCAATGGGTGATGCTTTGGCTGTTAGTGAGAAAGCTGATAACTTGGCAAAAGAGAATAGCAATAGAATTAACAAATTGTCTGCCGATGAGAAAAAACGCAAAAGAGAAAAACGCAAGTTTTTTGGAATCATTTCTTTGATTTTTTCTATATTATGTGTGTTTGCGGTAGCATTCATTTTAATTCGAAAATATTCAACAAGCACTCAAGAATTCTTTGTTGACTTAAAGTTATTTATGGATCATTATGGTCATTATTTAGTTTGGGGAATTATTGGTGGTGGAACACTTGCCATACTATTCGCTTTAATTCAAGTGATGATTGGAGGAAAAAAATTTTCTTGGGTTGTGTTTATAATAGTTATATTTTTAGTGGGTGTTTGCATCGGTTATTTGTATGGCACAAACAACTTAATTGAACCTGCTAAGAAATTAATTAATTTTATCACAAATGGATTTAAGGAATAAGTGTGTATACAAATTTGACAATTAATAAAAGAACACTTTAATAGGCTTATTAAAGTGTTTTTTATAAAAAGCAAATTGAAATCTTATTTATAAATTATATTTTAATCTATTTAATTTTGCCATCAAGTGTATTTAATAGTTTATTAGTTTCGCTATCAATTCCTTGAAAATCCATATGTGAAATATAATACTTTTCCATTTCCAAATGCTTAGATTTTGCATCTTCTAAGGATTTAATGGCATTTGATATTGCGTTATCAATTTCTCTTTGATTTGCCTTGATTTGTTTCGTTGGAAAAATGCAGTCTTTTCTTTTTATTAATTTATCAATTTCTTTAATATAAATTGCATCAGTTGAAGATGGATTTAGTAGATTTTTGAAATCGATAACATCATAACCAAAATCAATCAAAATGCCCTTTAATTTATTGAAAGTAAGTTCATTTAATAGTTGATTATTTGAAACGTACAAGATGTTAGAATAGTTTTGATTTATAAAATCTGAGTCAGTTTTTTCAAACACATTTAAAAATAATTCTCTACACATTCCTTTTTTGTTTAAGCGATTCAAATTATATTTGGTTAATATTTTACTAATTTCGTTATTGACTAAATCATCAGAAACATATTCTTGCAAAAGAATATTATTAGTTTTATATAAATTTCCTGCGATTCCAAGATAGTTATAAGCTATTTTAAAGTGGTTAGATTTTTCTTCAGTTAGTTTTGAAATCACATCTTTGCAAGATAAAATATCATCTTTAATATAATCTCCAAGATTAATTATTTTATCTGTTATTCCGATTATTTTAGGATTAGATAAATGTGGAGCAGTTCCATCAACAATAGCAATATTTTTGCTCACAATTCTCACGCCATCAAGGCTGGCACTATCTGAAGAACAATAAAAGCATTCAACTTCTTCTCCTTTTAATAAGAAATGCTTTGCAACTTTCTTCATAAGTGTGCTTTTGCCAGTTCCTGGGCCACCTTTTAGAATATATAAGAAAGATTCTTTTGAATTATCAATAATATTATTAAATAGATTATAAAAACCTAAACTTGTGTTTGCACCTGCAAAATATTTTTTTTCGTTTTCCATATTGTGTTATATGAAGTTTTTGTTTTAATTGTGAGTTGTTGGTTTATATTAACCAATATTTTTTTTTGCACATATAGATTTTTAGTAAGGAGATAAATATGAGATTTTTTATTGATGTTTCAGACAAACGAAATTTAGTTGTGAAGCAAACTTTAGGAAGTTTAGGCTATATTGTTAAAGTATATGATGAAAAAACTTTAGATTATAAAAACACAGATGTTTTAGTTTTTTCGCCAGCAAAAAAGTTTTTGCCTCTAGAAGTTGAAAGTTTGCCAAACGATATAACGCTTTTTGCAGGAGCAAGTATTGAAAAATATAAAGATGTTATTAAAAGGAAAAATATAAAATACATAAACATTATGGATGATGAAATCTTCACAATCAAAAATGCAAACTTAACTGCTGAAGGTGTGCTTGCACTAATTCTAGAAAAAAGCGAACGTTCTATATTCAAAAATAAAGTATTGCTTTTAGGATCGGGAAGAATAACAAAAGCGTGTGCTATGCTTTTTGCAAGACTTGGTGTGAAATATGCAATCGCTTCTTATACTTTCGAAGATTATCAAAAATGTTATAGTTTTTGTGATGAGTGTTATCTAAAAGAAGAGTGGGCGAATGCCTTAAATGAATTTGATATTGTTGTTAACACTCGACCATTTAAATTTATCGATGAGAATATAATTAATAAATTTGCTAAGAACACGATTTTAATCGAAACAGCATCAGTTGATTGCCTAGATTCTAGTTTGGTCAAAAACTTTACTTTTGTTCATGCACCAGCATTGCCGATGAGATATGCATCACAAACGGCAGGTGAATATATGACTGAAAGAATATTAAAGGAGATTGAATGATGCTTAAAAATATAGGTTTTGCTATAACTGGTTCTTTTTGTACGCACGATAAAATATTAGTGCAAGTTAAGGCATTAGTGGAAAAGGGTTATAATGTGTTGCCAATTATAACGAATAGCGTTAAAGAAACAAACACTAGGTTTGGAGATGCTAAAGCCTTTATAAAAAAACTAGAAGATATAACGGGTAATAGCGTGGTTGATAGCTTGGTTAGTGCGGAGCCAATAGGACCAAATAACTTAATAGATATAATGCTTATTGCTCCTTGCACGGGTAACACATTGAGTAAAATTGCGAACGCTATAACTGATAATGCGGTAACAATGGTTGCGAAATCACACATGCGAAATAATAAGCCAGTTGTGATTGGAATATCCTCAAATGATGCGCTTGGAATAAATGCAATTAATCTTGGAAAATTAATTGCTATGAAAAATATTTATTTTGTACCTTTTGGGCAAGATGATGCTATAAAAAAACCGAAATCGTTGATTGCTGATTGGAGCTTAATTGAAGATACTCTAATTCAAGCATATGAAAATAAACAAATTCAGCCAATGCTATTAAAGGGGGAGTGATATGGTTTTTAAAGGATATGCACCTGCAATAGTAACACCTTTTACTAAAAGTGGAAAGGTTAATTATAATGTGTTTAAAAAGTTGATTGATTTTCAAATCGAAAATGGTGCAAGAGCAATCGTGTTTTTAGGAACAACTGGGGAATCGGCAACATTAACTCAAAAAGAGCGTGAAGAAGTGGTGGGGTTTGCTGTTGAATATGTTGATCATAGAGTGCCTGTTATTGTTGGGGCTGGAAGCAACTGCACAAAAACTGCAATAGAAAACAGCAGGAAATTTGAAAAACTAGGTGCTGATTGTTTGTTGCACGTGACTCCTTATTATAATAAGTGTACTCAAAATGGCTTAATTGAGCATTATACCGCTATTGCTAAATCAGTTTCTATTCCTATAATTCTATATTCTGTTCCTTCAAGAACTGGGGTTAATATTCAGCCTGAAACAGTTAAAGCGTTAAGTGAAATTGATAACATTGTTGGAATAAAAGAGGCAAGTGGCAATATAAGTCAAATAAGCGAAATTAGAAGACTTTGCGATGAAGACTTTGCTATATATAGCGGTGATGATGGATTAACCGTTCCAATACTTAGTGTTGGTGGTGCTGGAGTTATAAGCGTTGTGGGAAATGCATTGCCCAAATATATGACCGCAATTTGCGATAACTACTTTTTAGGGAACATAGATTATTCTAGAGAACTTCAATTAGCGTTAAATCCGCTAATTAAGTTGATGTTTGCTGAGGTTAACCCAATTCCAATTAAATACGCTATGAAACTTGTTGGATTCGATTGCGGAATTCCAAAGTTGCCTTTAACCGAAGCCACAAATCCGATTAAAATAAAAGTCAGAAATATGATTAAAGAGTTCCTTTAAAAATTGATGATAAAAAAGGTTGAAAAATAACCGATATGGTTAAAATTCAACCTTTTTAATTTAAAACTTCTTGGTGTTGTGCATTGTTGGGGTGTAGGGCTTATCAAAATCAATTATGAATTGATATTTGCGTTTGCCTAGAATGTTTTCACTTAAGTATGCTTGAACTTCTGACTTTTTTAGAGTTAAGTCAAATGGAACAACGATTTCTAGAATTATAATATCCTTATGTTTTTGATGAACTATTCTAAAGTTTGTGATAGTTAAGTTGTCATATTTTTTAGAAAGCAGGTTGTTTATTCTATTTTTCATTTCTTTTTCTTCAATGTCGTTTATCTCCACTGGATCAACATGCAAAGTTAGATGTATATCATATCTTTCACCAAACTCGCGTTCTATCTGTGAAACTTTATCATAGATTTCCATAATTGGAATAGTTGAATCAACTAGTATATGAGCCACGACAAAATTTTTATTTGTTCCATATGAATGAACCATAATATCGTGGATCCCAAGTACAATAGAATAGTCGTTAAGTTTTGTTTTAATATCAAAAATGAATTGTTCTTGAGCTCTTTCACCAATTAGAGGGGAAACAATTTCTAATATTAATTTAACACTTGAATAAATAATAATCAATGCCAAAATAACCCCGAAATAGCCTTCCAAGTTGATTTCCCAAATATTATAAATTATGATTGAAATTAAAACTATAAATGTGCCAATGGAATCAAATTTAGAGTCTTGAATTAACCCTTTTATTGCTAAAGATTTTAGCTTTTTATTTTTACTAATATAATAAATTTGCATTAATATTTTAACTAATATTGAGAGCACTAAAACAACATACAAAACCCATGATATTGATATTGTTTCAGGCTTAAGTATTTTTTCGATAGAAGTTTTACAAAGTAGTATTCCAATAAATAAAATAAAAATAGAAATAAAAAGCCCGCCCACATATTCAAACCTCGCATAACCATATGGATGCTTTGAGTTGGCTGGTTTTCCAGATGTTTTGAAACTGAAAATCATAAGAAGACTATTGCCGGTGTCGGATAAGTTATTAATAGCATCTGTTATGGTGGTTATGCTGTTAGCGATTAATCCAATTGTTATTTTTGCTATAAAAAGAAAAATATTTGAGCATAGCCCAAAAAAACCTACATTTAATCCTTCTTTTTTTCTATAATCTTGTGTTGTGTTATCCATTGTGCAACCCTTTTCAAATATGAGTTATTATTATACATTTAACTTGAGTTAAAATCAAACGTATGTTTATATATTCTATGCTTTTTATTTTGAAATTGTGGCAAAATGTGATATCATTGCTTTAAATTTGGAGGGTTATATGAAAACATTGGTTTTGGCTAGTTCAAACGAGCATAAAGTTAAAGAGTTTAAGAAAATATTAAACAATTTTAATATTATCACAATGAAAGAAATTGGTTTCAATGGTGATATTGAAGAGAATGGTGAAACTGCGAGCGAAAATGCATTGATTAAAGCCGAAGCTATTCATAAATTTTGTGAAGGTCAAGGGCTTAAATATTATGTGGTGGCAGATGACACTGGCTTATGTGTTAATGCCCTTAATGGTGCACCAGGCGTTTATAGTGCTAGATATGCTGGAGGGCATGGCAATAGTGAAGCGAATCGAAATAAAGTTTTAAAAGAATTAGAAGGTAAAGCTGATAGAAGTGCATATTTTAATTGTGCCATCGCGCTTATATCGCCTAGCGGTAAAAAAGTGGTAGTTGAGGGGCAAACCGATGGTGTTATAACTGCAAAACCTGAAGGCGATAATGGGTTTGGATATGATTCAATCTTCTTTTCAAATGATTTAGGCAAAACGTTTGCAGTTGCTAGTGAGGAAGAAAAAAATAGTGTTTCGCATCGTGGAAGGGCTTTGGAAAAACTGTTAAAAGAAATCGATAATGTTTAACATTAATTTACTAGTATATTAAAAAGTGATGAAATAGTGGTTCATCACTTATTTTTTTGTGTTTATATAATTGCAATTTGTGTTAAAATATGGTATAAATTAACCAATAAATTGTTTACTTTAAAGAAGGTGAAGTATGTTAGATATTAATTTTATTAGAAAAAATCCTGAGTTGGTTAAAGAGAATATTAAGAAAAAATTTCAAAATGAAAAACTTCCACTTGTTGATGAGGTTTTAAACTTAGATTCAAGAATTAGAGAACTTAAAAATGAAGATAGTGACCTTAGAAATAAAAGAAACACTATGAGTGATCAAATTGGCAAATTGCTTAGAGAAGGCAAGAAAGATGAAGCAAATAAAGTTAAAGAGGAATTGAAATCAATTAAAGATAGAGTTGATGAAATTGCTTCAAACCTAACTGAACTTGATGAAAAATTTTTAAAAATTATGTATCGTTTGCCAAATATGATTGCAGATAGTGTTCCTATTGGTGAAGATGACTCTAAAAATGTTGAGATTAAGAGATACTTAGAACCAAAAGAAAAACCATTTGAAGTGCCATATCATTTAGATATTTTGGAAAGGTTGAAAGGCGCTGATATCGATAGTGCTAGAAGAGTTTCTGGCCAAGGGTTTTATTATCTAACTGGTGATATTGCTCGCCTTCATTCGGCTGTTTTAACTTACGCTCGTGATTTTATGATCGATAAAGGCTTCACATATGTTATTCCACCATTTATGATTAAATCAGATATCGTTTCTGGCGTTATGAGTTTCGAAGAGATGGAAAGTATGATGTATAAAATCGAAGGTGAAGATTTATTCCTTATTGGAACAAGCGAACACTCTATGATTGGAAGATTCGTTAATCAAATCATCGATGAAAAAGAATTGCCATTAACTTTAACTTCTTATTCACCTTGCTTTAGAAAAGAAAAAGGTGCTCATGGCATTGAAGAAAGGGGAATTTATAGAATTCACCAATTTGAAAAGCAAGAAATGATTGTTATTTGTAAACCTGAAGATAGTGAAGAGTGGTATAACAAAATGTGGAACTACACAGTTGAACTTTTCACAAGTATGGAAATCCCAGTTAGAACTCTAGAGTGTTGCAGTGGTGATCTTGCCGATATGAAATATAAAAGCTTAGATGTTGAAGCATGGAGCCCTCGCCAAAAGAAATATTTTGAAGTTGGCAGTTGTTCGAATCTAACAGAAGCACAAGCAAGAAGATTGAAAATTAGATATAAAACCGATGAAGGAACAAAATTCCCACACACTCTAAACAACACCGTTATCGCCCCACCAAGAATGTTAATAGCATTCATTGAAAATCATCTTCAAGCCGATGGATCAATTTATATTCCTGAGGTGTTGAGGAAGTATATGGGTGGAAAAACCCACATCAAATAAAAAACAAGCAAAAAGCTTCGCATAACTTCGTTTCTGCTAAAATTTTAAAACGGTCATTTATGCTAATAAACTCCCTATTAAAATTTTAGCGAGCCTCGTTCTGCTCGCTTTTTGCTTGTTTTTTGTTTTCGTTATTTAAATAAACAAATCAATCAAAGTTGCATAACTTCGTTTCTGCTAAAATTTTAAAATGGTCATTTATGCTAATAAACTGCCTATTAAAATTTAGTGGGCCTTGTTCTGCTTGCTTTTTACTTGTTTTTTTGTTGTTGTTTCTAGGATGTGCAAATATGGAAATTTGAGTTTTGGCAATTATTGGAATAATTATTTATGAATAGTTTCTAAATAATTATTATGATATATTTGTTTTCATACGTAAGTATTTTTAAATTCCATCTTGACAAAATTTTTAGTTGTGGTAACATATAGTTATTATATTTTAAGGAGCAGGTGGAATGGCTAGTAATTATCCAGAGATAGAGAAACTAGGTAAAAAGTATCGTGAGCAAGTTGGAGAAACTGCTTACAACAACAAAAATGTTACAGTTAAAGATATAACAAAGGATTATTCTGATAAATTTGACACTCTTCAAGTGTGTTTTATAAGTGACACACATATTGGCTCATCAGATTTTGACATTAAGGGTTTAATGGAAAATTTGCAATATGCAGATAGTCAAGAAAATGCGGTTGTGTTTATTTTAGGAGATGGAATAAACTCGGCGATAATTGGGAGCAAGTCTGATGCATATGAAGACTTAATGAATCCACAAGAAGAGTTGGATACATTTGCGGAAGTTTTAAAAATTGCAAAGGGAGATAGAAAATTAGCAAAAGTGCTAAAGCATTTAGATGATTCTGGGAAAATTGCAGTTGTGCATAGCGGAAATCATGAAGATAGGATCACTAGAGCTGTTGGTGTTTCTCCAACAAAAGTGGCAGCGGATATTGCAGGTGTTGGAGAGGCTTTTGCACCATTTTATGCAAACACCGATATAATTCTTCGCCAACCATTGGCAGAAGATGGAAAATTCCATTTTGGTGTTGTTACTCATCATGGAACTGGAATTAGAAATATTGATGGAACATTTAGGTTGCTTAGAAACGTTGATAATGCGGACATGTGTGTTATTGGGCACACTCACCAATATAGTATGAAAACCGATAGAACAATAAGAGTTGATGAAAATGGAGAGCAATGTTATCACGATGTTGTTTGCATGAGTTTGCCTGCAAGTGGTGGTGGAACGTATGGTGCGGGAATGGCTTTACCAGATATATACAAACAAACTGCTGTTTGGGTTGCCGTTAGTTCTCAACCAAATCCTTATGCAGATTCAATTTCTCCAACTGGAATTAAATATCCTAAAATTGTTCCTGCATATGCATTTTTCACTCCAACAAACGCATTAAATACTCATATTAAAGAAAAGAGAGCAAGACAAGCTATGCGTGCAATAAAAAGTGTGTATGGTGAAAGTGAAGATATTATTAATGATAAAGTTGCAGATTTAATTAGCACCATTGATAGTGTTGAAAAAGAAGCAAGAGATAAAATAATTGAAAGAATAACTGAAAAACCTAAAAAGGAACCAAAAGGTTTTGAAGAGTATTTAGCTGAAAAATATTTAGAAGTCAAAGGCGCAAATGAAAATATTAATGAATCTGAATTAGAATCAAGCGATGAAGTTTTAAATGATAGCCTTGAAACTGAGATGTAGGGTGGTGGAAGTATGAAAGATTTAGAATTAAGTATGGAAGGCGGAAGATTGAATGCCGACCATATAAGAAAAAGTGGCGATGATATCAGGAAAATGATTTTGGATAAAATGAGTATTGATGTTTCTCAAACAACTCCAAACGTTTTCAATTATGCATTAAATAAAAACGATATTGGATTAAACGAAATTTCAAATGTTGATATGGGTTATGCTTGCACAACTATTGGAGCAAGTGGTGAAGCGTTTAGTAAAAGGAATCCATATTTAAAAGAATTGGAGTACAATGTTTCACTTATGAAAGATAGTGAAAATGCAATTGTGGTGTTGAATGGCGGATTATTCACCTACATTCCAAAATCAAGAGATGGCGAAATGTTATCATATGAAGAACAAGTGGCGTATTTCTATTCACTATTTAAAGACCTTGCTAAAGATGGGAAAATTGTTGCAATGGTTAGAGGAACAGAAGAACATAGGATTTTGAAAAACCATCAAATTGATGTGTATGGAGTTTTGCAAGAAGCTTTGGGGTTAAACGGAAAAGTTTGCAATGATGCATTAATCAATATTGCGTTACAAGATGATAAAGTTGGCGATGCAAATGTTGGAATTAGAACAATAAACTGGAATAACACTGCAACAACAGGTGCATATATTGGAAGAAAAATGGAAGAGAGAGCTACCAAACGCGGTGGAGCTGATATTTATTTAGCTAGAACAACAATGAGTTATTTCAAGAGTGCGGTTGTTGGTGAGAGTGTTAATGGAAAGAAAGAGAATAAGCCAATTTATATGATCTCTGGTGGTTCATACACACCATTTAAAGGGGCTATGACAGCGGGAGCTGAGTACAACTCAATTAAAGATGGCGAACTTGCTCCAAATAGTTTTTGGTATCGTGTTACTGTTGAAGAAAACAATGGTAAATTTTTATCAACAAAACCATATATCGTGAGAGTTAATCCAATCAATTACGTTGCTCACCAAATTAATTTTCAAGGAACCGATAAATTAACTGCTCAAATAGATAATATGGTAGTTTCTAAAAGTGATAGCATAATTCAGGGTATTGTTGATAAATATGCTGAGTCTAGAAGTGAAGCGAGAAGTGGAGCAAAAGAAGCAATTAGAGAAACATTAATAAATAACAAAAAAGTTGCCGAGAGAAATGCGGAAATAATGGAGTATTTGGCAATAAAAAAGGGTGAATCAAAACAAGATAATGAAGCTCAAGAAAGTGCAATTAGTTTTATTGGAAGCAATGTTCCAGAAATTAGCGGAGAAAATGTTTTTGACTCTGAAAGTGGGCTTGATGATTCAAACGAAGATAGTTCAATGGAAATATAAGAGTAGAGTTGGCTTTTGTAAGTGAACCCATTTGCTGGTGAGTTTTATTATATTGATAACACTATGGATGTTTAGATAATCAAGTATTACTTGAAAATATAAGTATACATAAAATGAAACTAATACTAAGTGGGATTCCGGAACAACAATTAATCACAAGATTTATGTATCCTAATCCAAAATTAGAAGATTTTAGCAAAGATTTTGAAGAAAGAGAATTAAGATGAAAGAAAGAGAATATTGCTTTAAAGTAAAAAGTCTAATAAAAAGTTTGAAATTCTGTGAAGAAAATGGTTTTATGTTAAAAGATAAAAGTGAACAAACGCGAACTATTTTTAGGAAGTCAGATAAAACAATGGCTAGAATAACTATTGAAAAAAAACAAAATATTGTTAAGTACTTTTTGGATTTTAAAGAAGATAAATTAACGAATTTGCCTTTAAATATTAGAGAAGAATCAAAGCCTTTGGAGGTTTTTGATTTAGATGCAGTTTATTCAATTTTAAACTTTTTAAAATATACAAAAGATAATATTTTATACCGAAAGAAATGGACACTTGTTAAAGGGAAAGTTATATGTGAAATTGATTTATATGATGGCAAAAATAATGAAATCGTTGTTTCGATTGAAGGAGATGATGTTAGAGGTGTTGATGAAACATATTTTCATTTCATCAAATATATGGAGGATTAATGCTTAATAGAGTTTCGACCTTGAGTTGTGTTTGAGGGTTTTGTTATTATATATAAGGCTTGATTGTGCGTTGGGGTTATATTGTTTAATTGCCACTTAAAGCACATAAAGAGTTGATGGATTGTTAAGAATAAGTAGTGAATCTAATATCATTTTTTGAAATTATTTATTATTATAATTGACTTTATTTAGGCTTAAAGATAAAATTGTATTGGTATAAAATCAAAAAATGTATTTGATGATGCTAGCTTGCTTAAATTAGTTATGATAAGACTATGTGAAAAAGTGGTTAACCTTATTTCCTGTTTAATCTTAATATATATTATGAGCAACAAAAAATTTATAAAAGGACAATTAAAATGGAAGAAAAAGAATTATCAAATGAATTAAGCCCTTCTGAGAAATTAGAAGAATTAATTGAAAGAGTTAGAAAAGCACAACAAGAGTTTTCAACATTCACTCAAGAGCAAGTTGATAAAATTTTCTTTGAAGCTGCAGTGGCTGCCAATTCTCATAGAATTTATTTAGCAAAGATGGCAGTTGAAGAAACTGGCATGGGAGTTGTGGAAGATAAAGTTATTAAAAATCACTTTGCTTCTGAGTATATTTATAATGCTTATAAAAACACCCAAACAGTTGGCGTTGTTGAAGAAGATAAAGCTTTTGGAATAAAGAAAATTGTTGAACCAATTGGAGTTGTTTGTGCTATAATCCCAACAACAAACCCAACATCAACTGCGATTTTCAAAACTTTAATTTCTTTGAAAACAAGGAATGGAATTATTATTAGCCCACACCCAAGAGCAAAGAAATCAACAATTGAAGCGGCTAGAATCGTGTTAGATGCTGCTGTTAAGGCAGGCGCACCAAAAGACATTATTGGTTGGATTTCTGAGCCAAGTTTGGATTTAACAAATCAATTAATGAGGGAATCGGATATTATTTTAGCAACTGGCGGACCTGCTATGGTTAAGTCGGCTTACTCAAGTTCAACTCCAGCATTAGGTGTTGGTCCAGGAAACACTCCTGCAATTATCGATCCATCTGCAAATATCACACTTGCTGTTAGCTCAATTATTCATAGCAAAACATTCGATAATGGAATGATTTGTGCAAGTGAACAATCTGTTATTGTGGATGAAAGTGTTTATGATAAGGTGAAAGCTGAATTTATAAATCGCGGGTGTTATTTCTTGGACGCTGAGGAAACCGAAAAAGTTAGGAAAACCATAATTATAAATGGTGCCTTGAATGCGAAAATAGTTGGTCAAAGTGCCCACACGATTGCATCACTTGCAGGCGTTGATGTTCCAAAGTCTACTAAAATAATTATTGGTGAAGTTGAAAGCGTGGAACTTTCTGAAGAGTTTGCACACGAAAAACTTAGTCCAGTTCTTGCATTTTATAAATCTAAGAATTTTGATGATTCAATTGCCAAAGCAGAAAGATTAATTGCTGATGGTGGATTTGGCCATACTTCTTCTATTTATATTAACGAACAAAGCGAGCAAGATAAATTGCAAAAATTCTATAGCAGAATGAAAACTTGCAGAGTTTTAGTTAACACTCCATCTGCACAAGGTGGAATCGGTGATATTTATAACTTTAAACTAGCTCCATCGCTAACATTAGGTTGCGGTTCTTGGGGCGGAAACAGCGTTAGTGAAAACGTTGGTGTTAAGCATTTATTAAATATCAAAACGGTTGCAGAAAGGAGAGAAAATATGCTTTGGTTTAGAACTCCATCTAAGGTTTATATGACTAGGGGTTGCCTTCCTGTTGCTTTAGATGAATTAAAAAATGTTTTAGGCAAAAAACGTGCGTTTATTGTAACTGACTCATTCTTATTCAACAATGGTTACACTAAACCTATCACAGATAAATTAGATGAAATGGGAATAACATATACAACATTCTCAAATGTTGCGCCAGATCCAACGCTTGCTTGCGCTATGGAAGGTGCAAAGCAAATGGATAGCTTTAAGCCAGATTGCATTATTGCGATTGGTGGTGGTTCTGCTATGGATGCGGGCAAGATTATGTGGGTTCTATACGAACACCCTGAAGTTGATTTTAAAGACCTTGCCATGAGATTTATGGATATTAGAAAAAGGGTATACACATTCCCAAAAATGGGTGAAAAGGCATACTTTATTGCCGTTCCAACTAGCGCAGGAACAGGAAGTGAGGTAACACCATTTGCGGTTATAACAGATGAAAGGAATGGTGTTAAATATCCACTTGCTGATTATGAACTTCTTCCTAATATGGCAATTGTTGATGCGAGCTGCATGATGAATGCACCAAAAGGATTAACAAGTGCTAGTGGAATTGATGCACTTAGCCATTGCCTAGAAGCATATGCTTCTATGATGGCAACTGACTATACTGATGGCTTAGCACTAAAGAGTATGAGATTGATTTTCGATTACCTTCCAAGTGCTTATGAAAATGGTGCAAACGATCCAGTTGCACGTGAGAAGATGGCTAATGCTGCCACTATGGCTGGTATGGCTTTTGCAAATGCATTTTTAGGTGTTTGCCATTCAATGGCGCATAAACTTGGCGCTTATCACCATATTGCACACGGAATTGCCAATGCGTTAATGCTTGAAGAAGTTTTAAGATTTAATGCTGAAGAAGTTCCCGCAAAAATGGGAACGTTCCCTAAATATGATCATCCACACACACTTAGAAGATATGCTGAGGTCGCTGAATATTTAGGATTTGGTGGCAAAAATAACCAAGAAAGTTTGGAAAATTTAATCAAGGCTATCAACGAATTAAAAGCTAAAATTGGAATTAAAGAAACAATCAAAGACTATGGCGTTGATGAAAACACATTCCTAAGTACTCTTGATGAAATGAGTGAAAATGCTTTTGATGACCAATGCACAGGCGCAAACCCAAGATATCCACTAATTGAAGAAATTAAACAAATGTATTTAAATGCTTACTATGGTAAAAGAAAATAGTGTTAAAAAAAGGGGAGATAGAAAATGGAAATAGAAAATAAAGTTGCTGTTAGAGATAGAAAAGTTATTTATAGAGAAAATGATAAACTTGTTAAGTTATTCGACACAACATATTCAAAATCAGATATTTTAAATGAAGCTCTTAATCAAGCTAGAGTTGAAGAAACAAATCTATTGATTCCAAAACTTCAAGAAGTTACAAAAAAAGATGGTAAATGGGCTATCATAATGGACTTTGTTGAAGGTAAAACCTTAGAACAATTAATTGAAGAAAATCCAAACAAGCTAGATAAATACCTTGATTTATTTGTTGAAACACAGATGAAAATTCACTCACAAAAAGCACCACTTTTAACAAAATTGGCAGATAAAATGAATAGAAAAATTGAAGAAACAGATTTAAGTAGCACAATAAAGTTTGATCTTCATTCAAGGGTTGAAGGCTTTTCTAAGCACGATAAAGTGTTGCATGGGGACTATGCTTTAAGCAATGTTATTGTGGGAAAAGATGGTGTGTATGTTGTTGACTGGGCTCACGCAACTCAAGGAAATGCATCTGCTGATGTTGCAATGAGTTATTTGTTATTCATGCTTGATGGAAAAGAAGAAGTTGGCGAAAAGTATTTAGAGTTATATGCTAAAAAAAGTGGAACTGATGTTCATTATATTAAAAGTTGGATTTCAGTTGTTGCTGCTTCATACTTGCCAAAATGTGAAGCAAAATATAAAGAAAAACTGTTGCAATTTGTTAATGTAATTGATTTCCAATAATTGCACAACGTAATAATATAAATAAAAAAACTAGCAAATTTGAGTGTTTGCTAGTTTTTTTAT